>JBBRCD010000025.1:0-40010 GCA_038205245.1 Burkholderiales bacterium | reverse complement strand
TGCTGGAAGTGGATCTGGAATCACTCGATGTGTTCGGGCGCAGCGTGGACGTGTCGAAGATCCTCGTCGAGGGGCTTGCCATCGACGCGGTGCGCGAGAAGGACGGCCGGATCAATCTCCTGTCGCTGCTGCCGACTGCGAAAGCGACTACGACTGCGACAACGACTACGACAGCGACTGCGACTGCGACTGCGACTGGGGGTGAGGCCGCACCTACGGCGCTGGCCGACCCGGCTGCCTCGGCCGCACCCGGTACACCGGCTGTGTCGGCCGCGCCTGGCGCATCGGCTGTGTCGGCTGCAAAGCCCGCCGCCGCTCCCGTGCCGTTTCGCTTCTCGATCGCAGAGTTCGCCTTCAACGATGGCAAGGTGACCTTCACCGACCGCGTCCCCACCCCCACGTTCAAGGCTGAAGCGACCGACATCGATATCGGGGTCAAGGGCCTGTCCAATGCGAAGGACGCGGTGGCCCAGGTCACCGCTGCCATCCGCACTGCACTGGGCGAATCGATCAACGCCAGCAGCACGCTCGCCCTGGATCCAGTGCTGGCCGAGGGGAAGATCGAGGTCGCCAGCCTGCGCCCGCGCAACTATGCCGCCTACTACACGACGATCATTCCGCTCCAGATCGACGACGCCAAGGTCGATGCATCGACTGCGTTCCGGGTCGCGGCCAACGCTGGAAAGTTCGACAGCTCGGTTACCGGACTCGCGGCCACAGTCACTGATCTGCGTACACGCGGTACCGGCGCCAGGGAATCGCTGCTGGAGGTGAAGACCATCCGTGTCTCTGGCGTCGACGTCGATCTGGCCAGGCGCATCGCCCAGGTCGGCGAGTTCTCGACCCGCGATGGACTGGCGTTTATCGAGCGCGAGAAGGATGGCCAGTTCAACTTCAGCCAGCTGCTGCTGCGCCGACCCGAAGACGGCAGCGTTGCCGCCGGCGCGCCCGGCGAGCCATGGCAGTGGGCGATAAAACGACTGGAGCTGGAACGCTGGACAGTGCGCTTCGCCGACCGCCTGCCGCAGGACCCGGTGGCGATCGAGCTCTCCGGCATCGCCGCCAGCGCTGCGGGTCTGGACAGCAGCAAGGGCTCGCGCGCCAAGGTGTCTCTGAAGCTTGCCTACAACCGCACCGGCACGCTGACCGCCAGTGGCCAGGTCGGCATCGATCCGGCGGTGGCGGCGATCGACCTCGATGCGCGCGCACTGCCACTGGTGCCGCTGCAGCCTTACTTCGGCGGGCGTTTGAACGTCGTCCTCACCGGTGGCGAGGTGTCGGCCAAAGGGACGGTCAACGCCGATACGTCGGTCACACCAATGCGTGCCGGCTACAAGGGCGAGGTCAATCTCGGCAATTTCAGCACGCTCGAGCGCACGAGCAATGAAGCGCTGATGCGCTGGAAGTCGTTCTTCTTCGGCGGCGTCGATGTCACGACAGTGCCGATGCAGGTGACGATCGGCGAGATCGCGCTGTCTGATTTTGCGACCCGGCTGACGCTCACCCAGGACGGGCGGCTCTCCATCCGCGAACTGGTCAAGGGCGATCCCGCTGCTACTGCCGGCAGCAGCAAGGACAAGCCTGCGGGGGCCACGGCGCAGCCACCCCCTGATCCCGCCGCAGCAACGGCCGCCGCACCGGCCCCTGCATCGACCGCTGCACCCGGCGCTGCACCGGCTGCCTCGCCCCTGCCGTTCCCGTTGCGTATCGGACGCATCTCGGTGGTCGATGGCACCGTCAACTACTCGGATTTCTTCGTGCGCCCGAACTACCGGGTCAATCTGACCGGGCTCACCGGCTCGGTGTCTTCGCTCAGTTCCGAGCCTGGCACCACGGCCGAGCTTCAGCTTCGCGCCGCGGTCGATGGCACGGCGCCGGTGGAGATCGCCGGGCGCCTGAATCCGATCACCAACCCGCTGTTTCTCGATATCAAGGCCTCGATGCGCGGCGCCGAACTGTCCACGCTGTCGCCCTACACGCTCAAATACACCGGCTACGGCATCGAGCGCGGGCGCCTGACGCTCACCACGTCCTACCGCATAGAAGGCCGCAAGCTCGAGGCACAGCACCGGGTGTTTCTCGATCAGCTCACCTTCAGCACCGACCGCGTCGACGGACCCGCGGTGATCAAGCTGCCGATCCTGTTCGCGGTGCGCCTGCTGCAGAACCGGCGCGGCGAGATCGATCTGACACTGCCGATAAGCGGCACGCTGGATGATCCGAAGTTCCGCCTGGGCCCGATCATCTGGCAGGTGGTGGTGAACCTGATCACGCGTGTGGTCACCGCGCCTTTCTCCATTTTTTCCGGCGGCAGCAGCGAGGAATTGTCCTTCGTCGAGTTCGAACCCGGACGCGCCGTACTGACAGAAGCCGCGCAGAAGAAGCTCACCACGCTGGGCAAGGGGCTCACCGAGCGCCCGGCGCTGAGGCTCGAACTCTCCGCCGGTGTCGATGCGGCCACTGACCGCGAAGCCGTCCGCAGGGTGCAACTGGAAGCAGCGGTGCGCTTGCAGAAGGCACGCGAACTGGTACGCAAGGGCGAGTCGGTGCCGGAGGTCGACGCGCTGGCACTGGACCCCAAGGAATACGAAACCTATCTTCGCGCGGTCTATCGAGACGCGAAGTTTCCCAAGCCGCGAAATGCGATCGGCCTGCTGCGCGATCTGCCGGTGCCGGAGATGGAGACGCTGATCATCACCAACACCCAGGTCACCGACGACGATCTGCGCGAGCTGGCACTGGCGCGCTCGCGCGCGGTGGAACGTTTCCTGGAGAAGGCCGCAGGCCTGTCCTCGGAGCGGGTGTTCCTGGTCACCCAGAAGCCGGGCACTGCGGGCGAGAAGGCCAAGGTCTCGGCCGCCCGGGTCGACATGACCATCCGCTGACAAGTACGACCGGACCCCTGCGATGAGCGACACAGCGCCCGAGAAAGTACGAGTATCCAAGCTGATGGCCGCCCAGGGCCTGTGCTCGCGGCGCGAGGCCGACAGCTACATCGAGCGCGGCTGGGTCAGGGTCGACGGCGAGGTGGTGAAGGAACTGGGCACGCGCATCTTCCCGCACCAGAAGATCACCCTGGCTGGCGCCGCGCAGGCCAAGCAGCAGGACCGGGTGACCGTGCTGCTCAACAAGCCGATCGGTTATGTCTCGGCGCAGGCCGAGGCGGGCTACAAGCCGGCGGCCACACTGATCAGCGCGAACAGCCGCTACAGCGGTGACCGCGCACCGCTGCGTTTCGATCCGACCCACGCGCGCGGTCTGGCGCCAGCCGGACGCCTGGACATCGATTCCACCGGACTGCTGATATTGACCCAGGACGGTCGCATCGCGCGCCAGCTGATCGGTGCCGACAGCGATGTCGAGAAGGAGTACCTGGTGCGGGTCGAGGGCACGCTCTCCAGCGCGGCGCTGGCGCAGCTGAACTTCGGTCTTTCGCTCGACGGCGCCGCGCTACGACCGGCCAAAGTCAGCTGGCAGAACGACGACCAGCTGCGTTTTGTGCTCAATGAGGGCAAGAAGCGGCAGATCCGCCGCATGTGCGAGCTGGTCGGACTACGCGTGACCGGATTGAAGCGTGTGCGTATCGGCCAGGTGATGCTGGGCGATCTGCCGCTCGGGCAATGGCGTTATCTTGGGGCGGGTGAGCGGTTCTGACCCCCTTCCGGACTGCAGCTTGTCTGCCTTATCATGGAGACCTGTCGGAAATCCGGAGACTCCAATGCGATCGGTGATCACAGCGTTGCTCATGGCACTCGGCTTCATCGTCGCACCCGTGGCCTTTGCCGACTGCGTCGACTTCAACCAGAAGCGGGCCGACGCCGCGGGTGCCGCACTCGTCCGCAATGCCCCCTCGGCAGCACAGCTCGGCCTGCCGAGCCTGGACGGCCTGATACTCGACGGTCCGCTCACCACTGGCGACCCGAAGTGCGAGAAGCCGGGACCGCCGAGGCGCTTCATCTACAACACCAGCCTGCCCTTTGGCGAAGTGGTGAACCGCTGGCATCCGCACATCCAGCGGCGCACCGAAGTCGATGGCATGAAGCGCGAGTGGTTCCGCAACCCCTATCATTCCAACGGATTCAATCTTACCTCCGGCAGCCGGGTCGAGTTCGTGATGCTCAAGGGCCAGCAGATCGCCCGGGTGATCGTGGTGCCGGCGAAAGCAGTGACCGATCTGACGACCGAGAATCAACCGTATTCGGCCGACGAGATCGTCGACTGGACACCGTGGCCGGGCGGGGCGAAGGGTCCACGCCAGTTCGTGCGTGCGGATCAAGGCGGCGCTGCGGCGGCGGCACCTTCAGCGGCGACACCCGCGGCGGCAGCCAACCCGGTGGCGGCTGACCCCGCGTCCGCCGCGCCGACCGCACCCGTGGCCACCGCACCCAGCCCTGCCAAGCCCGCATCCACCGTGAACTGTCCGCCGAAGTCTGCACAGGCTGGCGGCGATGGCGCGCGCGCCGGCGCAGATATCGGCGGCGCGGTGCTCGGCGGTGGCTTCGGTCGCAACCTCGGTGGCGCCCTGGGTAGCGTGCTCGGCTCGCTCGGCGGGTCACAGCAGGCGGCAAAGCCGGTGGATCCGAACTGCCAGTAGGTTGCCGTCGCGTTCTGCGGCGCAGAGCGCTTCTGCGCCGTTACGCGCCACACTCAGAGTATTCGGCCAGCATGAAGCGGGAGGATTTCCCTTTCCGCTCGACCGTTGCGCTTTCTTGGCTGTAACCGACCTGCTTGCGGGTTAAGGCATGAAGCGCTCGACAAACGCGGCAGGGGCGAGGATAGGGTGGGTTTCGCTCAAGGCCAGCAAGTCCTTGTCGCCGCTTACAAGCCACTCGGCGCTCGAGGCCAGAAGCGTGGCCAGCACAGGCATGTCGTTCGGGTCGCGCAGGGACGATGCCCGGGCTTTGGCCAATGCGTCCTCGTCCAGTGGGATCACTTCGCCGCGCAGGTGCAGCATATCGAGAAAATCGCTGAGATCGGCGGGGGTGTACTTGATGCGCGGTGCCAGGTGCCCCCAAACGCGCGCGAGTTCGTCGAGCATGAAATCCGACAACACCAGATCGAACGTTCCGCCGCGCCAGGCGCCCATCAGCCGATGCGGCGCGCCTCCGGGAAACAGCAGGCCCGATATCAGGACATTGGTATCGAGCACGATCCGCATGCGTCAGCCTTCAGCGCGGCGCCTTGCGTAACGTCTTCACTTTCGCCTTGCCGCCAGCCTTCTTCGCGACTTCGGCGCCAGAGCGTGCAGGCAGTCGCCCTGCCGCGCGCCAGGTGTCCGCAGTTTCCCGACGGGCCCGCGTTGTAGCGCGCTCGATCTCCGCCAGCGCCGCAGCCTCCGGCACCCCTTCATAGGTTTTCGCCAGACGGTCGCACAGCGCCTCGAAACGCTCCTGCATGCGCCGGATGCGCTCGAAAAGCTTCGCATCGATCAAGGCCGCTACCGGCTTTCCGTCCTTCTTGATCAGAACGCTTTCGTTGCGGTATTGCACGATATTGAGCATTTCGCCGAGGTTCTGTCGGAAGGCGACGGCGCTGGTTTCGGTGATCATTCACTACTCCCATGACCATAACGGTCAGTATGATATCGGGTATAGGGCCTAAGATTCAACACGCGAGCCCGAGAACGTGGGCAGCAGGCTAAAACCGTCCCCCTTCGCCGTCTCAGTCCGAGCGTCCAAGCACGCCCTGCTCGCGCAAGGCTTCGATCGCTATCGGGTCCAGCGCAAGCCAGTCCTGCAACACCGCACCGGTGTGTTCCCCGATTCGAGGCGCCGGGGTGCTGTAGTCGGTTCGCGCATCGCTGAACCGTATCGGAAATCCGGCGACGTTCACCTGATGCAGAACGCCGAGGGGTCCGAGTTCCGGATGCTCTATCGGCTTGATCATGTTGCGCGCGCGCAGCTGCGCCGATTCGAGCACGGCGCGCATCTCGGGTACGTCGCCGCAGGTGATGTCGTGGCTGCGCAGGCGGGAAAGCAGCTCGCAGGTGGGCAGTGTCGCGGTCCACTGCGAGACGAGTGCGTCGACATCATCGTTGTGCGCAAGACGCCATCCGGCGCGCCGCCAGTCGGGGTCTGCCATCAGCTCGGTGCGGCCGATCAGTGCCAGCAGGGCCTCCCACTCCGCGGCGGAGGCCGCGCCGAGGATCACCCAACCATCCAGGCTTCGATACGTATTGAACGGCGAGAAGCGCGCGATCCGGTTGCCCTGCTGAAAGTCGAGTCCGAGACGCGGGTAGCAGTCGAAGGGCTCGTCGAACAGCATCGAGAACAGGCAATCGAGCATCGACACGTCGATGAACTGGCCCTGGCCGGTGCGATCGCGCTGGCGCAAGGCAGCGACCACGCCCAGAGCAGCGTGCACGCCGGCAATAGCATCGGCCAGTGGAGAGCCCGCCTTGGTCGGAGGGTCGCCCGGCCGCCCGGTGACGCCCATCAGTCCGGCCGCCGCCTGCACCATCACATCATAGGCCTTGTCGGTGCGTTGCGGGCCGGTCGACCCATAGCCGGTGAGCGCGCAATACACCAGCCGCGGGTAGCGTTCGTGCAGGGTCGCCCAGCCGATGCCCAGCCGGTCGGCGACGCCGGAACGGAAGTTCTCGATCACCAGATCGCACTGACCCGCCAGCGCGATGAACAGGTCGCGTCCCGCGGCCTGCTTGAGATCGATGGTGATCGATCGTTTGCCGCGGGCGCGCTTCAGATAGGCGATGCCCAGGTCGCGCGGGTCACGACGCTCGAACGAGACGCCGTGCACGCCCAGGTAGGGTGGCGCGTCGGCAGCGGGGTCTCCACTGACCGGATCATCGACCTTGACCACGTCGGCCCCGAGGCCTGCGAGCAAAAGCGTCGCCTGCGGACCCGAGAAGTAGCGGGTCAGATCGAGTACCCGCACGCCCGACAGCGGGCGGGTCCCTGTGTCTGTCATCCGGCCCGGCCCGTGTACACCGTGTGCAGTTGTGCGTAGGCCTGATCGGCCCGTGCGTCGATCTGCTCGTCGGTGAGCGAACTGAGCGGGTGATCGATGATCACCGGTGCAAGTTCAGGCATGCCCAGCGCGAGCCGCTGGATCAGCGCTTCCCTCTCGAACTCGCGGGTGGCGATGACTGCGGTCGGCAGCCCCATCGCTTCGAGTTCTATGCTGTCGTGCATACAGCACGACGTGCAGGAGCCTCAATCCGCGATCGCGGTCAGCACGAAGTCGTTGTCCCGACGGATCGCGTCGAGAATCTCCGGTGCCGCGAACTTGGAGAAGCTTTCCTTGGTGTAGTAGTTGACGTTCGCCAGCCGGTGGCCGGCTTGCAACCGGTCGCGCAGCTTGCGCAGCAACTTGTTGCCATTCCACTTCGTGTTGTCGAGGATCGCCAGGCGCTTGCCGTCGAGCGTAGCCAGACGCGGCGCGATTGCGCGCTGCTGCATCCGCACGTCGCCGCGCGGGTCGAACACGCGCAGCGATTCCGGTGCGATCGATGGGTTGTGGTTCTCGTTTGCCATCTGGTTCTCCTCGATACGGTTCGGTTCAGAGCATGCAGGTGCCGTCGATGCAGACCGGTCCAGCCGCAGGGGAAGCCTCGTCGATTGCGCGCAGTACCGGCGAGGACATGTGGCCCCAGCCGGGGATGAATGCGGAAAACCGGCCAGCCTCGCCACCGGCGACGAACAGGTGAATATATTCAGGGCCGGGCACGATCGGGACCCGCTCCTCATCGGCACGCCGGTACCACTTCGGCAGGTTGCGGTTGTACACCTTGCCGTAGCGATGATCGAAGGCGAGCTCGCGAAACTTGTTGCCCGAGTACATCCACAGGTAAGAGCGCACGTCTATCCGTTTCCACCCCTGCGCGGCGATGGTGGCCGCGTGCTCAGGCCCCAGCACCACCGCACAGTGCCCGGACGACACCGCAGTGTTGTGCGCGAACGTGCTCATCGCAGAACAGATGCTGTCGAGGACACCCTGGGCATCGTTGGCCACGTGATTGACGACCGAATGTGGTGCCTCGGCGGCGAACACGAACACCGTCGAGTGTTCCGCCCGGTAGCCGTGTTCGACATGGTAGGGCGCGAACGGGCTCGCCGCTTCGTTCTCTGCGATGCAATAGGTGTACTTGCCCGGGTGCCCGAGCGTGCTCTTGTCAAGCTCGCCCGGCCAGCCACCGCCGACATTGAGCATGATCAGTCGCAGCGCGCGGCCGATGGTCGCATTGGCGCGGTTGCCCGATCCGAACACGTTGCAGCCCGCGTTCATCCCGATGCGGGCAGCGATCGGGCCATTGACTACCAGCAGCGGGCTGGCCATGTGGGTGGTGGCCTGCACGCCGTTCAGATTGAATGCCGCATCGGTCAGTGCAAGCATCGCCGCGCGCACCACGGGTGCATAATCCGGCCGGCATCCCGCCATCACCATGTTGATCGCAAGCACTTCTCGGGTGAGATCGCCCCAACGAGGCGGCACCCGCGCTTCCACGAACTCCGGATCGCCACCCAAGGCGGCCACGCACTGGGCGACCTTGTCTGCGGTAGGCGGCACCACCGGCAGACCGTCGGAACATCCGTGTTCGAAGTACCACTCCACCAGGTCGGTGCCTGCAGGTACCGTTGTCGGAAACGCCTGATCATGTCCGGATGCCGGCTGTGTGGTCGCCGGCGCCGTCTCGGCGGCGAGCGCAGCTTGCGTCATGGTTTCCTCCTTGGCTGGACGAGAGTATAGGGGCTGCGGTCGGTGCTGCGCTGACAGTACTGCCGTCGGTGCTGCCGTCGGAGTCGGTTGACGGTACGTACCGGGCGGGGCTACGCTCTTCGCTTCGTCGCAATGAATCAACCATGAGATCGCACCAGCGATCCGTTGGCGACAAGGAGGAGTTCCGTCATGTTGAGATCGTTCGGCCTGTTCGTGGCCGGCTTGGGTATTGCGCTGTCCACGCAGGCGGCTGCACAGGATTTCCCGTCCCGTCCGGTTCGCATGATCGTGCCGTTTTCGCCCGGCAGTGCGACCGACATCCTCGCTCGCGCGGTGTCGGTGCGCTTGACCGAGATCTGGAACCAGCAGGTGCTGATCGACAATCGGCCTGGGGCCGGTGGCATAGTAGCCGGTGAAATGCTGCTCAAGGCGGTGCCCGATGCACACACCCAGTTGATGGTGTCGTCTGGCCATGCGGTCAACCCGTCACTGTATCCGAAGCTTCCTTACGACACGGTGCGCGACTTCGCCGGCGTGGCCGGGGTCGCCGTGATCCCGAATGTGATGGTGGTGTCGCCCTCGCTTGGACTGAAGAGTGCACGCGATCTGCTCGATCTGGCGAAGAAGCGGCCGAACGGACTGCTGTTCGCCTCCGCCGGGATCGGCAGTGCTACGCACCTGAACGGCGAACAGGTGCGTAGCCTCGCGAAGATCCAGGCCACCCATGTGCCGTTCAAGGGCACACCGGAGGCGATCGCCGATACGCTGGCGGCGCGGGTCGACTTCTTCATGGCGCCGCTGGTCGGCGCGATCGCGCAGATCCGGGGGGGCAGGTTGCAGGCCCTGGCGGTCAGCAGCAGCCGCCGCTCGCCGGCACTGCCGGACGTGCCACCGCTGGTCGAGACGTTGCCGGGTGCCGTGTATGAAACCTGGTTCGGACTGCTCGCGCCGCGACAGACGCCGCGCGAGTTGTTGCGTCGGGTCAACGCCGACGTGAACCGTGTGCTGGGCCTGCCCGAGGTGCGCGATCAGTTCCTGGCGCTGGGTGCCGAGACCATGCCGATGACCCCGGATCAGTTCGACAAGTTCATTGTTGCGCAGGTCGAACTGCTGGGTGCGATCGTGCGCGAGTCCGGGGCGAAGCCTGAATAGGACCGGGCGTTCAGGGCATCGAAGGCCGGCTGCGTGATGTCGGCGCCGCTCGCGCGCGAACCGTCGATGCGGATCGGGTTCCCCTGCGCGTCGCTACGGATCGCGTTGCGACGGTTAAGCACATCGACTTCGGCGCATGGGTGCAGCGGCTTGACGCAGTGCATGGTAGCCTGCCGGGCAGTGCCGAATGCGAGCCCCGCAGCATATCAATTGCCGCAGGTTGGATCGAGAAGCCGAAGCCTCAACTCAGGCGAAAGATCAGTCAGCGGTTGGACACCCTCATCGACCATGAGAAGCTGGACCAGCGCGTGAGCGCGGAAGGAGTCTTACGATGACGATGATTCAGATCGAGTTACCGGAGGCCACGGCGAAGGCCGCGCGCGAAGGGGGGCTGCTGACGCCGGAGTCGCTGCAGCGAATGCTCAGCGACGCGCTCAAGCGCAAGGAGGCGGCCGACTCGCTGCTGTCCATCGCCGATCGCGTGGCAGCAGTTGGGATTGAGCCGATGTCGATGGAAGAGATCAACGCTGAAGTGAAGGCCGCTCGCGCGGAGCGCCGTCAGCGTGCGGGCGGTCATTGACACCAATGCGCTGCTCGCCGGGCTGCTGTGGCGCGGGCCGCCGCATGCGTTGCTGCAGCATGTGCGCGCAGGCACCGTCGCCCGTGTCAGCAGCCCGGCGCTGATGGCTGAACTGGCCGACGTGATCGGGCGTCCGAAGCTCGATCTCATCCTAACCAGGACCAACACCTTGCGCGAGCGCTCGTTGCCGGAAGTGCGGCGCCTGGCCGAGATGATCGAGCCGCCACCACTGCCGCAGCCGGTGTGCCGCGACCCCGATGACGGTCAAGTGCCCGCTTTAGCTATCGCCGCCAAGGTCGAACTCGTCGTGTCGGGGGACAACGATCTGCCTTCTATCGGCAGCTTCGAAGGCATACCGATCATCGCGCCGGCCGACGCGGTGCGGCTGTTCGAGGCAAGCTGAGACGCCTTACTTCGAGACCCTGCGCTGTCGGCATACTGCAGGGTGCCGCAGTGGGCGCGCACCTTGCGCTCGATCTCGCCGAAGGCGTTGTAGGTGAAGTTGGTTGAGGCGCCGCTGGGGGGCGTCGACACGGGAGAATGCTATTTTGCAAGACCTGACCCCGTGTTTCGCCCGAGACCTGACCCCGTGTTTCGCCGCACTGCCAAGCCCGCATCCACTGTGAACTGTCCGCCGAAGTCTGCGCAGGCTGGCGGCGATGGCGCGCGCGCCGGCGCAGATATCGGCGGCGCGGTGCTCGGCGGTGGCTTCGGTCGCAACCTCGGAGGCGCCCTGGGTAGCGTGCTCGGCTCGTTCGGCGGGTCACAACAGGCGGCAAAGCCGGTGGATCTGAACTGCCATTAGTTTGCCGGAATGGGCGTCCAAGCGAGCTGATAGGCCTTCGGGTCAAAGCACCTTGACGGCCGGCAGCTTGCGCATGTCACGGTCGAACGTCACGGTGAGTTCACAGCCGTGCATGACATGCTTTGCAACGATCAGGCAATCGGCGAATCCGCATGAACTCGATTCGAACAAGGTCACCGCACCCATGACGGCTGCACGACTCTCGAAAGCGAAGGCAGTCTCTGCCAACAGGCTGCGCAAGGCAACCAACTGAGCGGTCTTGTCCTGCTCGAACGCGGACCGCAGGGTCCACAGGGCCTCTGCCAGGACCACATCCGTCACCAGCAATGACCCCGGCGTGCGCCCATGCTCGGCCAACAACGCATCGATGCGCTTGTTCTGAGCCGGATCATCGTTGAGCCAAAGGCGCAGCAGTATGTTGGTATCTACCCCGATCATCGACGCGATGTCTTGGGCCTTGACGCAGTTACGATCTGCTTGGCCCGCACGTGCCTGGCAATGCCTTCGTCCATCTGCTCGATCGTCAGCGGCGCGGCATGCGGCGACTTCAGGAGACCACGGATACGACGCGCATCAGGCTTGATCTGCCGCGCCGTGATCGTGTTGTCCGGCAACAACTCGAAGTCGAGCATGGCGCCCGCATCCAGGCCAAGCCGTTCGCGAATCTCTTTGGGCAGCGTAATCTGACCCTTGCTGGTGAGTGTGGCGAACACGATGGACATCCTTTGTGAATGCGACGGTACTCTTGCCTTACATTTTAAAACGGTAAGGAACCTTTGTCGAGCGGCAGCGATCGGGCCAAAGGGTAGTCGCATCGACGTGCATCTTCTGGAGGCGTAGCGTGAAGATCGGTGTCGACTCGAGGGGAGGCTCATGATCCAACGAACACTTCGACCGCTCGCCTTGGCTTGCGTTCTTCTCCTCGGCAGCGCGCTGCCAGGGGCAGTCAGCGCAGCCCCGGTGGTGGTCACTTTCGACAACGCACCGCTCGGAACGCTGCGGACCGGCAGCTATTCGGAGAACGGCTTCATGATGCAACTGCTCTCCGGCCACTGACATCTGGCCGCCAGGGGGGGCCCGGTGGACTCGGCCCGGGGAGCTCGCGCTATCTCGGGCTTGATATCAGATCGTTTGCAGGCGAGACGCTGAGTGAGGTGCAGTTCACGTCGCCAGTCATGTTCAGCCTGCTCTCACTGGACGTACTTTCCAGCCCAGCTGTCGGGTTCAACGAAACACAGACCATCACCTCGTCGGCTGGCGGCGCTGTCTCGCTGAATACCGTCGGTACGCAGACATTCAGCAGCCCGGCGTGGGACAATCTTACGTCTATCACGCTCTCGAGCACCGTACATATCGCTGGGCCGGGATTTGACAACATTACCTTCTCCGTGGTGGCCCTCCCTCCGGCCCTGATGTTGTTCGCATTGGGCCTCGCCTGCCTGATCGGCCTGCGGCCGGCACGCCCCGGCTGGTCACCCCGCCGCCTGCGACCCGTGTCGCGACCGATGTAGACTCCACGCTCCCCGCCGGCCCCGGCGCCGGTCGATCACCCCCGGAGACTCGTCGATGGCATTACCTCTTGATGGCGTGAAAGTGGTTGACCTGACCAACGTACTGGCCGGACCGTTCTGCACGATGACCATGTCGGACATGGGCGCCGAAGTGCTCAAGGTCGAGAACTTCCCGGAAGGGGACCTGTCGCGCCGGCTGTCGCCCAAGATCAACGACGAGAGCTACTGCTTTGCGATGGTCAACCGCAACAAGCGCAGCATCGGCCTTGACCTGAAGAGTGCCAAGGGCAAGGAAGTGTTCATGAAGCTCGCCGCCGGGGCCGACGTGATTCTGGAGAACATGCGCCCGGATGCGAAGTTCAACATGGGCGTGGACTACGAGTCGGTGAAGAAGGTCAATGACAAGATCATCTACGCCTCGATCTCCGGCTTCGGCCAGACCGGACCCTACGCGAAGAAAGGCGGCTACGACATCGTCGCCCAGGGCATGACCGGCATCATGCGCATGACCGGCGATCAGGGCGGGCGGCCAGCGAAGGTCGGTATCGCGATGAACGACATCGCCGGTGGTGTCACCGCGCTGTACGCGATCCTGGCGGCCTACATCCATCGGTTGCGCACCGGCGAGGGCCAGTACCTGGAGACCTCGCTGGTCGATGCGGGGCTGGCCTGGATGATGTGGGAAACCGCGGCGTTCTTCGGGGCCGGTGAAGTGGCGATGGCCAACGGCACCCGGCATCGGCGCTCGGCGCCCTATCAGGCGTTTCGTACCGCCGATGGCTATGTCACGGTCGGCGCCAACAGCGAGAAAATGTGGGCGAGCCTCTGCAACGATGTGCTCGGTCGCCCGGACATGCTGGCGGACGAGCGGTTCAAGGGCCTGCAGAACCGGCTCGCCAACGTCGATGCCCTGCAGGACGAGATCGAGCGCGTGCTCACCACCCAGCCCACGTCGCACTGGGTGCCGCTGCTGGACAAGGCAGCCGTTCCCGGCGGTCCGGTCTACACCTTCGACGAGACGGTGGAAGACCCGCAGATCAAGGCGCGCGAGATGTTCTTCGACATCGAGCATCCGATCATCGGCAAGATGAAGAGCATCGGCTACCCGGTGAAATTCTCGCGTACCCCCCAGCAGTTCCGCTCGGCCGCGCCATGGCTTGGCCAGCACACCACCGAAGTGCTGCAGCAGCTGGGCTATGCGGCCGCGGACATCGAGTCGCTGTTCAGCGAGTCGATCGTGTTCGACAAGTACCGGAAGTCGGCCTGAGGGCGAGCGGCGATACGACGACAGCCTGGGCCAGGTGAACCCCACCAAGCGGCGCGCGATCTTCGAGCGCTTCGCGCGCGCCAACCCGCACCCGAAAGGCGAACTCGACTGGCAGACGCCTTTTCAGTTGCTGATCGCAGTCATCCTGTCGGCGCAGGCCACCGACAGGAGCGTTAATCTCGCCACCGCCACGCTGTTCAAGGCCGCACCCGGGCCGAAAGAGATGCTGGCACTCGGGCGCGAAGGCATCGAGCAGCACGTTCGGACCATCGGACTGTTCCGCTCGAAGGCAAAACATGTCGCGGAGACCTGCGCGATTCTGCTCGCTGAGCATGGTGGCGAAGTGCCGGACGACCGCGAGGCACTCGAGCGTATGCCCGGTGTGGGCCGCAAGACCGCCAACGTGATCCTGAACATCGCCTTCGGTCACCCGACCATCGCGGTCGACACGCATCTGTTCCGCCTGGGCAACCGCATCCCCCTCGCCCCGGGCAAGACGCCGCTGGAAGTGGAGCAGCGGCTGCTCAAGTTCGTGCCGCCTGACTACCTTCAGCATGCGCATCACTGGTTGATCCTGCACGGGCGCTATGTATGCAAGGCGGCCAAACCGGACTGTCCGAACTGTCTGATCGCGGATCTTTGCGAGTACCGCCAGAAGACGCTCGCGGCCGACCCCACCTGAGGACAGGACCCCGGCAGCCATGGCAGTTTTCCAGCCCACACGGGATGAAGCGCGCAGCTTCCTGAGCGAAGCCTGGCGCAAGCAGCGTGCGGGCGAACTGCTCAGCCCGCTGGAGGCGATCACCGCCGATGTGATCGCTGCGCACCCGGAGTACCACAGCCTGCTGGAGGCGTCCTCAGCGCAGCCGCAACGCGAGTTCACCCCGGATGAAGGCGAGGTCAATCCGTTTCTGCACCTGCACCTTCACCTCGCGATCGCCGAGCAGCTCTCGATCGACCAGCCGCCCGGCATCCGTAGCGCCTATACGCAACTTCTGGCGAGGCTGGATTCACCGATGGCGGCCCAGCATGCGCTGATCGACTGCCTGGCCGAAGCCATGTGGCGCGCCCAGCGCGACCGCACCCCGCCAGACGGCGAGGCCTATCTAGAGTGCATCCAGCGGCGCGCAACACGCTTACCCTGAGCCGCCGCACCCAAACCCGCGCTGCAGCGCATTCGTCGGGAGACGTTTGCCGCCCGCCGCCAGCGACTCCCGCTAGTGCCGGACGACCGTGAGTGAACCCTTGAGCCGGGCGTAGTAGGCCGCCAGATCCCGGAAGTCCTGATCGGTCAGCTTGTCGATCTGTGCGAGCATGATCGCGTTCTTGCGCCCGCCATTACGGTAGGCGCGCAGCGTGTGCACCAGATAGTCTTCATGCTGTCCGGCCAGGCGGGGAAAGCTCGGCGCGATGCTGTTGCCATCGGCACCATGACAGGCCGCACACGGCTTGGAAAGTTCCGCGCCACGCTGCACGTTCTGCGCCATGCCGGATGCCGCACCGAGCAGCAGTATCGAAGCCAGCGCGAGCCGGGAGATACGCAAGGTCATGCTGGAGTCGCGGGTCGTCATCACTTGCTCGCTGTCTGCGGTGCGCGCCGCCCGCCCTGGCCATAGAAGGCGGCGAGGTCGGCGATCGCCTGATCATTCAGACCCGCGGCGATGGCGCGCATGGTGGGATGGGTGCGCTCGCCCGATCGATAGGCCTGCAGGGCCAAGGCGATGTACTCGGGATGCTGGTTGCCGATCTTAGGGACATGGAAAACTTCCGGATAGGCATTACGAAGCCCCGATATGCCGTGACAGCCCGAGCATGTCGCCGCCCGCTGCGCGCCCGCCTTCGCGTTGCCGGTCAGCGGTTGCGCTTGCGTTGGGGACACCAGACCGGCCGCCAACACCATCGCGAATACCAGCGCCGGTAAACGGCCCGCATTGCCACTCGCAGGAACTCTGCCCGGCGCACCCACTCCAAATGCCGCTTTTTTCATCGAAACACAGCCTTCCCGCCTGGCAACCTGGCGCGCACTTTAAAGTAATCGGGCCCGATCGGGCAACCCTGAATTTGCCGCCGCCCTCCCCTTGGTCGATAATCGACGCCGGGAGAAAAGCCAATGGGCGGGGAGGTAGCGAACCGGGTGTGCAACCCGCAGCCTGGCTGCGTACCCGGACCATCGTCCATGCCCGTGACCACGTGCCTGCCATTTTAACCGATTCGCCCGCAGCGGCCAGCCTGATCGCGCGTGTGCTGCCATTTCTGACGTGGCTGCCGCAGACCAACCGCATGACGGCACGGGCCGATCTGCTCGCCGGACTCACCGGCTCGGTCAT
The DNA here is from genome assembly GCA_038205245.1 of Burkholderiales bacterium. Lineage (GTDB taxonomy): Bacteria > Pseudomonadota > Gammaproteobacteria > Burkholderiales > CAIKXV01 > CAIKXV01. The sequence goes on along the minus strand of JBBRCD010000025.1, from coordinate 23,692 downwards.
CGTGCTGCCACAGTGCGTCGCTTTCGCCGCGCTGGCCGGGATGCCGATCGAGTATGGGCTCTACACCGCGATGGTGCCGGCAATCGTCGCCGCCCTGTTCGGCTCGTCCTGGCACCTGGTTTCCGGACCGACCAACGCGATCTCGATCGTGCTGTTCGCCTCGCTTGTTCCGCTGGCCGAGCCTGGCAGCGCGCATTATGTCGAGCTCGCACTCACAGTGGCACTGCTCTGCGGCGCGCTGCAGCTCGCGATGGGCCTTGCCCGGCTCGGCGCGCTGGTCAACTTCATCTCGCACACGGTCATCGTGGGGTTCATGGCGGCAGCCGCAGTGGTGATCATCGACGCGCAACTCAAGACCTTCTTCGGCATCGAGATCCCGCGCGGGGCGAATTTCATCGAGACCTGGGGCACGTTGCTCACCCACCTCGGCAGCATCGACCCTCAGGTGACCGCCGTGAGCGTGATCACGCTGGTGGCGGCGATCGTGATCCGCCGCTACCGCCCGCGCTGGCCGTACATGGTGATCGCCATGATCGTCGGCGGGCTGGCCGCCTTTGCCATCATGCGCGCGAGCAGCGGGGATACCGGCATCACCACCGTCGGCGCGCTGCCTGCATCGCTTCCGCCGCTGTCCCTGCCCGGCCTGTCCATCGTCTCGTTGCAGGAGACCGCCGGCATCGCCCTGGCGATCACCATCCTCGGCCTGACCGAGGCGGTATCGATCGCGCGCAGCATCGCGGTGCGCTCGGGGCAGCGCATCGACAGCAACCAGGAGTTCATCGGCCAGGGACTGTCCAACATCGCCGGTGCCTTTACCTCGAGCTATGCCTCCAGCGGCTCGTTCAACCGCAGTGGCGTCAACTACGACGCCGGCGCACGCACGCCGCTGGCCGCGGCGTTCTCGGCGCTGTTCCTGCTGGCGATACTGTTCGTGGTCGCGCCACTGGCCGCGTACCTGCCCCATGCGGCGATGGCGGCGGTACTGCTGATCGTAGCGTGGGGGCTGATCGACTTTCGCGGCATCCGGCAGATCGTGCGCGCGAGCCGAAGTGAAGCGAGCGTGCTTGCGCTCACCTTCTTCTCGGGCATTTTCATCAGCCTGGAGTTCTGCATCCTTGCCGGCGTGCTGCTGTCGCTGCTGCTCTACCTGAATCGCACCTCGCGGCCGGCGCTAATCGTCCTGGCACCGATGAGCGCGACCGGGGGCCGGCGCTTCGTGCCGATCGAAGAGGCGCGCAACTGCCCGCAACTGCTGATCGTTCGGGTCGATGGGTCGTTGTTCTACGGCGCGGTGGATCATGTGCGCGACCGCCTGCTCGTCCTGGCTGGCGGCGGCACGGGCGCGCGCCATCTCCTGCTGGTAGGCGACGGCATCAACCTGATCGACATTGCCGGCGCACATCTGCTCGAGCAGGAAGCCACGCGGCTCGCCGCCGCTGGCGGGGCGCTGTACCTTGCGCGCATCAAGCCACCGGTGCTCGAAGTGCTCGAGCGCACCGGCGCGCTTTCGGTGATCGGTACCGATAATGTATTCGACACCAAGGCGCTTGCCCTTGCAACGATCCATCGTCGCCTGGATACAGCCGTCTGTCGCGCCTGCGACCTGAGACCGTTCGAGGAATGCCGCGGGCTCCCCGACGGGCGCGCCCGCTGAGTCGACCCAACCCCTGCCAGAGCACCTGAACCCCACGGCCCGCCACCGCTGAATGCCGACCATAGACACTCGTTCCGCTCCGCCTGCGCCGCCCGGCAACCCGTCCGTCCACCGCCTGCTGCCATTCACAAGATGGTGGCCGATGCGCGCCGAGACGCTCCGTGCGGACCTGATCGCCGGCATCAGCGTGGCGCTGGTGCTGGTGCCGCAGTCGATGGCCTACGCGCAGCTGGCCGGCATGCCGCCCTACTTCGGACTGTACGCGGCCTTCCTGCCGGTGATCGTTGCCGCGCTATGGGGGTCATCAAACCAGCTTGCGACCGGTCCGGCAGCGGTGTCCTCGATTCTCACCGCCTCGGCGCTGGCGCCGCTGGCCACGCTGGGCTCGGAGGCCTTCGTCACCCTGGCGATCGTCCTGGCGTTCATGGTGGGCATCATCCAGATTGCACTCGGCGTATCGCGCCTTGGCAAGGTGGTGAGTTTCCTGTCCCATCCGGTGATCGTCGGCTTCACCTCGGCCGCAGCGATCATCATCGGGCTGTCCCAGTTGAACAAGCTGCTCGGACTGCCGATCGGACGCAGCAGCCAGTTCCTGGCCGACATCTGGGAGATGCTGCGCCAGCTTCCCGATGCGCACCTGCCAAGCATCGTCATCGGTATCGCGGCGATGGCGATCATCTGGAGCTTCAAGCGCTGGTTGCCCAAGTGGCCAGGCGTGCTGGTCGCGGTCGTGCTCACCACCTGGGCGAGCTGGGCGCTCGATTTCGAGCGCAAGGCCGAGGCGCCATCGACCGCCATTGTCGACTCGAGCGCGCGCGCCCTCGCCGTGGACCACGCGGCGACGACACAACGTGTGCGTGTTCTCGATTCGCAGATCGCCCTGCTCGAGAAGGAAGCGCGTGCCGGGGCTTCGGGCAGCGATGCCCGCACCCGCGCAGCTGCGCTGCGCTACGAAATCGAGCTGCTCAAGCTGGAGCGGACCGATCTCAGGCGCGAGAACGCGCTCAGGCTGCGTGATCTGCGCAGTCTGGTCCTGGTCGCGCCGGCCACCGAAGCTGGCGTGCCGCTTACCAGTCTTGCCGATGCGCCAGACCGTCCAGGCGCCGTCGCCTGGCTGCCCTGGCTTGAAGCGAACGACACCTCGGTGCGCTGGCGGGTCAAGGATGTACGCGAAAACACGGTGCTGCTGTCCGGCGGCGGCGATGTGGTCGGTTTCATTCCGCCAGGCCTGCCCTCGTTCGTGGCGCCCGAGTTCTCGTGGGACGCGGTGCGCTCGCTGCTGTCTGCTGCACTGGTCATCGCACTGGTCGGTTTCGTGGAGGCGATATCGATTGCCAAGGCGATCGCAGCGAAGACCCGCCAGCGCCTGGACGCGAACCAGGAACTGATCGGTCAGGGCCTGGCCAATCTCGCTGGCAGCTTCACCCAGGCGTTTCCGACCATGGGGTCGTTCTCACGCTCGGCGGTCAATTTCAGCGTTGGTGCGAAGACCGGTTTCGCCTGCGTGATCACCGGGCTGCTGATCATGCTCACGCTGCTCGCACTGACACCGCTGCTCTATCACCTGCCCCAGGCGGTGCTCGCGGCGATCATCATGATGGCTGTGGTCAGCCTGGTCGATTTTCGCGCGATGCATCACGCCTGGGTCGCACAGCGGCATGACGGTATCGCGGCCTGGGTGACATTCGTCGCCACGCTTGTACTGGCGCCGGCCCTGGACTACGGCGTGCTTGCCGGCGCGGGCCTGGCAGTCGGCCTGTACCTGTATCGAACGATGCGTCCGCGGGTCGCACTGCTCGCCCGCCACCCGGACGGCACGCTGCGCGACGCGCGCAGTCACGGCCTGCAGACCAGTGAATACCTGGTGGTGCTGCGCTACGACGGCTCGCTGTACTTCGCCAACGTGCCCTACTTCGAGGACATGGTTCTGGAGGCCCAGTCTGCATACCCCAGGGCCCGCCAGTTGCTGATCGTCGGTGACGGACTGAACTCGATCGATGCGTCCGGCGTCGAGGTGCTGGATCACCTGGTCGCGCGGCTGGCCGCAGGCGGGGTGACCCTCTCCCTGTGCGCGATCAAGCTGCAGGTGGCCGAAGTGCTCGAGCGCACTGGTGTCGCCGAACGCATCGGCGCCGATAACATCTTTCGCGCCGAGGATCAGGCGCTGGCAGCGCTCGCCGCACGTATCGGTGAGGCCGACGTTGCCACCTGTCTGCTGTTGCCGCCCGATACCGGGGCAGCCCGGGCAGCACCAGCAGCATCGACCTCGCGCGCCACACCTCTATAATCAGGGTCCGCCGCATTCGCACAACAGGACCACCCGATGGGCTATCGCCTGACCAAGATCTACACCCGCACCGGCGACCATGGCGAAACCGGCCTGGGCGATGGCACCCGGGTCGCCAAGGATGCCCCGCGCGTCGAAGCGCTTGGCGTGATCGACGAGCTGAACTGTGCGGTCGGACTCATCCTGACCGAACCGCTGTCTGATCGGGTGCGCGAAACCCTGAACAGCGTGCAGCACGACCTGTTCGATCTGGGTGGCGAGATCAGCATTCCGGGCTATCTCGCGGTCACCGAGCAGCATGTGAGCCGAATCGAGGAGGTGCTCGACCTGTTCAACGGGCAGTTGCCGCCCCTGAAGGACTTCATTCTGCCGGGTGGCTCGCGCGCGGCCGCACACTGCCATGTCGCGCGTACCCACGCCCGTCGCGCCGAGCGCCGGATGGTGACCCTGGCCCATGCAGAGGCGGTCTCGCCGCTTGCCCAGCAGTATCTCAACCGGTTGTCCGACCTGCTGTTCGTCCTGTGCCGTATCGTGAACCTCGATGCCGGGGTCGAGGACGTGCTCTGGCAAAAGGGCCGCACACTCTGACATGGCTGACGACGCCGCCCTCCCGCTGCCGGCGTCGCCCGCATCGGGCACCGGCAGTCGCGGCGCCGGGGTCGCCAGCGGTCTGGATCCGGCGCGGCTGGGCGACCTGATCGCCCGCTGCGCCCTGCGCGACCAGGCAGCGTTCGCAGAACTCTACCGCCTCACCTCAGCGAAACTGTTTGCGGTGTGCGTACGTATCCTCAGAAGGGACGATCAGGCCGAAGAGGCGCTTCAGGACAGCTATGTGAACATCTGGAACCACTGCGCCGACTACCGCCCGGATCTGGCTGCACCGATGACCTGGATGACCAGCATCGTGCGCAACCGTGCACTCGATCTGAAACGCCGACCGGCACTCGAAGTGACCGGCGAGGACAGCGACGCCTGGGTCGAGGCGTTCGCCGACCAGGCCCCCGGCCCGGCCGAGCAGGCCCAGGATGCCGCAGCCGCGCGGCGCCTGGAGCAGTGTCTGGACCGGGTCGACGCCCGCCAGCGGCAGGTCCTGGCGCTCGCCTTCACCCACGGACTGAGCCACTCCGAACTCGCACAACACCTGCGCGTACCGCTGGGTTCGATCAAGACCTGGATCCGGCGCGGCCTGATCCGGCTCAAGGATTGCCTCGGCGGTGTCGCCGAGGTGGACTGGCGCTGAACCGATGCCGACACGCTATTCCGATCCCCGACTGCGCGAACTTCTCGCCGCCGAGTATGCGCTGGGCAGTCTTCGCGGCCGCGCCCGCGACCGATTCCGCAGCCTGATGCGCTACGACCGGGGACTTCAGCTGGAGGTGGCCCAGTGGGAAGCCCGGCTGCAACCGATCGCCGACCGGCTGCCAGAGCGGCAGCCACCAGCGCGGGTCTGGCAGACCATCGGTTCGCGCCTCGGCCATGAATCGCCCGAGGTTGCGCTGGCAGCCACGGCGTCCGCGGCCACCCACAGCCAGCCGCCATCGACCAGAAGCCGCTGGGGCCTCGCCTGGTGGCGCGGGCTGGCGGTGGCGATGGCGCTGTCGACGATCTCGCTTGCCATCGTTCTGCGCACCAACGATCAGCCGGCAACTGGCGGCCCCGGCACAGCGGCCAGTGGCGGCATGATGGCGATCCTCACCGATGCCTCGGCGCAGCCGACGATGCTGGTGTCCTGGCCGATGCAGGCGCGCAGCGACGGCAAAGTGGAGCTGCGGGTACGCATCATCATGGACCATCCGACGATGGATGCGAACACCTCATGGCAGCTCTGGCTGATGCCGGCCGACGCGAACGCACGGCCGCAGTCGGTGGGGCTGGTCGGGATAGAACCGGAACAGCGCTTGCTCGTGGACGCCGCGATGCTCAAGGCGCTGAGCGAGGGCTCGGGCATGGCACTGAGCAATGAACCTGCGGGCGGCTCGCCCAGCGGCGCGCCGAGCGGCCCGGTGATCTTCCGCGGGCCCTGCATCAAGGTCTGAGGTCTGAAGCAAGCGGGGTCAGCGGGGTCAGCCGGCTCCGTTCCCGAGCCGCGCGCCGGACGTCGCCCGCCCCACCCTGCCGGCACGCTCAACCGCACTGCACAGCGCACGCACGCCCTCGACGATGCGCGGCGTGGGCCGATGTAGCAGATCGGGGTCGATCTGGTACAGCCGGCCGGTTTCGACCGCACGCAGATGGCCGAAGCGCTGCCAGCCCGAGAGCGCGCGCGGGTCGCCGGTGCCGGACGCCACGATCAGCTGCGGATCGACGTTCAATACCGCCTCGGTCGATACTGTGGGGGTCAGGCCCGGCAGCGAACCGAACACGTTGCGCGCACCACAGAGCGCGATGGCGTCACCGATGAAGTGGCGATCACTCACGGTCATCAGCGGCGAATCCCAGATCTGATAGAACAGCGTCGGCCGCGTGCCAGGATCGCGGCGAAGGGCGGTCAGGGCCTGCTCCATGCGAATCGCTTCGCGCTCGGCGATCGGCGCTGTGCCGGCCAGGCGTCCGATCTCGCGCAGCAGCGGCGCGATATCGGCGAGCCGTCGCGATTCGGTCTGAAACACGCGATGTCCGAGCGACTCGAGCAGTGCGACATCGGCCGCCGGATCGCCGCTCTGCCAGCCGATGATCAGGTCAGGCGCGAGGGCATGGATGCGTTCGACATCCAGCCGGCCGGCGCCTCCGATCGGGGGCAGTTTTCGCGCCGCTTGCGGAAAGTCGCTCCACTGGGCGACCGCGACCAGGCGACTCCCGGCCCCGGCTGCGAACACCAGCTCAGTGACATGCGGCGCCAGCGAGACGATGCGTTGCGCCGGGCCGGGCAGGCGAAGCGTCCGCCCGCGCGCGTCGGTGGCCACAAGCACTGCGCTGGTGGCCGAACCGGGCCGGACCGCGGCGTCGGCGGGGGTGCCATCCAGACCCGCTTGCACCCCCGCTTTGTCACCAAGCGGGTTCTGCGCAGCACTGAGCAGAGCCGGTGAGAGCGAGGCAGAGGCGAGAAACGCACAGAAAACGCCCCACCTGGTAACGCCATCGCAAGCGCGCCGCCGGGCGGATCGTGTGCTCAGGTCTGCTGCTGCCACACCTGCAGCAGCTGCGCGCTCACATGGCGCAGGCGCTGATTTAGCAGCAGCACGAGTTGCAGAAGTATCTTCTGCCCCAGCTGCGGGTGATCCTTCATGATCCGTTCCAGCCCCTTGCGCGGCAGCGCCGCGAAAGTCACTGTAGTCGCTGCGATGCAGGTGGCAAAGCGTGGTTCGCCATCGATCAACGACATCTCGCCCAGCGTCTTGCCCGGCGGCGCAACCCCGACCAGCGAGCGGTTCCCATCGACGCCCTTCTTGAACACTTCGACAAAGCCCTCGAGCACCAGCACCATGAAGTCGCCCGGGTCGCCCTCGATGATGAACGGCACGCCGATGCCGACCCTGTAGATCTGCAGGAACGCCGAGAACCGTTGCAGGTCTTCCGGCGTGAACTGGGCAAGCAGCGTGCTCTCGCGCAGCACTTTCTCGATCAGCGGAATGAAGCCGGTACCGACGCCCAGCCGCTCGATGGAGGGCGGCGCAGCAGGCTGCGACGACGCATCACCGGGCGCGGCCGCTCCGGCAGCGCCAGAAGCGCTGCCCGCAGGGCTCGGAGTGGCGGGCCGAGCCTCCGTCCTGGTGGCCGGTGGCAGCGTCGTCTCGCCTGAGGATTCCGACATCGTCTTGCTCCATGCCTGCGCCGCCGCGAGATCGGAAAAACCGCCCCTGGGCGTACCACGCTTCGTCACCGCCCAAGGATACCCGGGGCGCCCTTTGGCAGGGAGACTGAAGCGCACGAAACCACCACCGCCGCGTGAGATTTGTCACATCCAGGCAGGCTTGAAGCCTCCTGGATGTCAGAGCTGACCCGGCAGGCAAGCGCCGGGCGCTGTCGACTGCCAACTCAGCGCAGGTTGAACCCCTTGGCGCGCACGAACGCGCCAAAGTCTTCGCGCTCGGGTACCGAGTACTGGCGCGCCTTGTCCTCGGACCAGCCATAAAACGGCGCTTCGCCAAGGCGATCGGCATGGCGCTGTCTGCGGTAGGGCTGGCGCGCATGGCGCCAGCGGTCGTACTCACCGATCGCCTCGCGTGTGGCGGCCTCACCCGGATCGCGAAAGCGGTCGACATGCACGGTCAGGGCGAGCGGCAGCCGGGGACTGATCTCGCCTGCACGCGAAGGCCAGCCGACCGTCAGCCCGGCCACCGGGAACACCCGCTCCGGCAGGCCGAGAAACTCGCTCACCTCGGCGGCGCGGTTACGGATCTGGCTGAGCGGGCAACAACCGAGTCCGGCGGCTTCGGCCGCCACGATGAACGAGCCGAGCACGATGCTCGCATCGACCGCGGCATTGAAGAACCAGTCCAGGTGATCATTGGCGAACGGATGGCCGCGCCACTCGTTCAACTGGCGCTGCCGTCGATGGTCGCCACAGAACACCAGCAACGCTGGCGCAGTCGCGATCCAGTCATCGGGCGCGATCAACGGTGCCAGTGCTGCCAGCCGCGAGGCATCGGTGACGATCAGGATGTCGCGGCTCTGCATGTCGCTCTTGGTCGGCGAGGACAGCGCGACCGCTGCCAGCGCCTGCAGCATCGGCAGCGGCAGCGGCTCGTCCCGATAGGCACGCAGCGACCGATGCGCCGCCATCCGCACATGAGCTTCGGTGGCAAAGCCGGTGTCCAGCCCGGCCGCGTCCTGGAAGCGTTCGGCAAGCAGCCGGGTGAGATCGTCTGCGGGGTGTCCCATCAGTGCACCTTTATTCCCTGTTCGCGAATGATCTTCGTCCACAGCGCCGCCTCGCGGCGGATCATGGCGTCAAACGCGTTGAAAGTCTTCACCATTACAATGCTCATCAGGCCGCCGCGCGCAAACACAGCACGGGCAGCACTCAGCGCGCGCCGGCCTTCGGCCCGCGAGTCACCGGCGGACGGGGCGCGAAACCGCGTACATGCCCCTGCTCGCGCAGGTAGTCCTTGTAGCGCGGTACGCCGGGGTCATCGGCGCGTCGCGCATAGAAGGGAATGAGCGGCGCATACCAGTCGTAGATGCGGCGCAGTTCTGCGATCGGCTCATCCGACAGATCGACCCGCAGATCGACCAGCGCGAAGGTATCGCGTGCATGCACCTGCAGCGCCGAGGAGGTCTGGCCCTCGATCTGGCCTCCGGCATCGCGCCCGGCTTCGATCGCAAGCAGCAGCCGCTCGGCCAGATCGAGATCGGTGCAGCCAGAAAATGCCTCGGACATGGCCGCGACCACTTCCGGCCCGGCCAGCACATTGCCCTGAGCGATATGGTCGGTCCCGGCCAGATGCCCGGCCCAGGCGACATTCAGATCGCCGGTGAAGCCGGCAATGCGACCACTGCCATCGATGATGCCGATCTGGCGCTTGCCGGCCCAGGCGTCGTTACGCAGGATCTCGTCGATTGCCTGCTGCGGCAGCCCGCCCTGGGCCACCCTCTGCAACGTGCGCGCACCAAGGCGGGGATCGGGCACCGACTGGTAGGCCACGGCCGCCTCACGGCTCACATGCACGCAACGGCTGCCGACCACCGGTGAACTGGTGGCGATGCCGATGCCGAGTTGGCCGGTACGGGTGCAGCGCGCAGCGATCGAGAAGGTCATCCAGGGGCTCCGTTGCTGCCCCGCCAGCGAGCGTTGGCTGTCAACGCGGGCGGCGCATGCGCGCCGCAGGGCCCCTGCAATATAACCTGCGCCGGCTCAAGCGGCGGCGCAAACCGGCAGCGACACCGCCTGCAACACCTCGCCGGTGACAATGTTCTGCACGAAGGCCACCGCGACCAGCCGCTCGCTGCGCGCATCGGCGGCAAGCGGCCAGTTCAGATTGACGCGGCCGGCCTCGGTCGCACTGCCCGCCGGCCCGGGGCCGCTCAGCGAGCGCACGATAAAGTCGTTCTTCAACGTCTTGCCGGCGTTCTCGCCGGTGCGCACGACAGTCGACACACCGTTCTCATAGACCGCAACGAATGAGCGCAACGAGGACGCATTCGCCGCAGCCGCGGGCGACAGACGGGTCTGCGCGCTCACCTGCAGGCCGTTCCCGACGCGTACGGCTTCAATCGAGATACGCGCCTGTGCGGCCTGCCGGTTGATCGCCGCCACTTTGCCCGGCAGATCGTCGCCGGACCGGCGCTGCGGGTGATCCTGTCCATCGAGCACCAGTTGCGGGGTGTACAGGTACCCTGCCTTCTTGCGTCCGGAAATCTCGCGCTGGCGCTCGGTGAATGCGGCCTGCGAGAACGGATCGCGCCAGCCAAGACGGTTCCAGTAATCGACATGCATCGCCAGCACGATCAGTCGATCGCTGGCGAGCCCCTTGGCCGGCAGTTCGCTGACATAGCGGTCGGTGGGCGGGCAGCTGCTGCAGCCTTGCGAGGTGAACAGTTCGACCACGGCCACCCGTTGGGTGCCGCTGTCGGCGCTGCAGCTGCCGGGCTGCGCAGCCACGGCTGAGACGCTGGCGAACGTGAGGGCGGTAAGCAACGCGACCATGGACGCCGTTTTTCTGATGGAGCTTGCTGTGTGCGAACTCACGCATTGCCTGGTCATGACCCGCTCCCGCAGGGTGTCGATACGCCACATACGACGGGCACCCGCGGATGGATTCAAGCGGCTTCGCAGCGCTGCGCGATATAGCGCTTTATCGCTTCGGTGTCAGCGCTCATCACCTCGAACCGCCTGGGCAGCGCTTCCAGTCCGGCGAGCCCGGCCGGGCGCGGCGGGCGCTCACCGAGCGCTTCGACGATGGTCGCCTCGAACTTCACCGGCAGCGCAGTCTCGAGGCAGATCACCGGAACGCCCGCTTCGACATACTCGCGCGCCACCTTGATGCCATCGGCGGTGTGGGTGTCCACGATCCGGCCGCTGCCCTGATACACGCTGCGGATCGTCTGCAGACGATCGGCATGGGTGCTGAAACCGGACACGAAGCCGGTACTGGCGACCCGGGAAAACTCCCCCGAGGCGGCCAGATCAAACTCGCCTTCTCGATCGATCTGCTGCCACAGCGCCTTCACCCGCGCGCCATCACCGCCGACCAGATCGAACACATAGCGCTCGAAGTTCGACGCCTTCGAGATATCCATCGACGGGCTGGAGGTCTGCCGGGTCTCGTCGCCCTTGCGTGGCCGATAGACCCCGGTACGGAAGAACTCGTCCAGCACGTTGTTCTCGTTGGTGGCGAGGATCAGCCTGCGGATCGGCAGCCCCATCCGGCGCGCCACATGACCGGCGCAGATGTTGCCGAAGTTGCCCGAGGGCACGCTGAACGACACTTCATCGTCCTCGCCGCGCGTGGCCGCGAAGTAGCCCTTGAAGTAGAACACCACCTGGGCCACCAGCCGCGCCCAGTTGATCGAATTGACGGTGCCGATCCGGTACTTCGCCTTGAACGCAAGGTCGCCGCTGACCGCCTTGACGATGTCCTGGCAATCATCGAACACGCCGCGGATCGCGATGTTGTGGATGTTCGGATCCATCAGCGAGAACATCTGTGCGGTCTGGAACGGGCTCATCGCCTCTAGCGGCGACAGCATGAACACCCGGATGCCGCGTTTTCCGCGCATCGCATACTCGGCCGCCGACCCGGTGTCGCCCGAGGTCGCACCCAGGATGTTTAGCGACTCGCCCTGTCCAGCCAGCACATGCTCGAACAGGTTGCCGAGAAACTGCATCGCGACATCCTTGAACGCGAGCGTCGGTCCGTTGGACAACTGCAGCAGGTGCAACCCGGCTTCGATCGGCACCAGTGGCGTGATCTCGGAAGAACCGAACACGCTGGACGTGTAGGTCCGCTCGACCAGTGCGCGCAGGTCTGCAGGTGGGATGTCGTCGATGTAGAGCGACAGGATCTCGAACGCCAGTGCCGGATAGTCGAGCGTACGCCAGCGCGCGCGTGTCGCCCGGTCGACCTGCGGATACGATTCAGGCAGCGCCAGCCCGCCATCGGGCGCCAGCCCTTCGAGCAGGATCTCGCGAAAGCGCGACTGCGCCATGCCGCCGCGCGTGCTGATGTAGCGCATGACCCGGCCGCCCTACAGCGCTTCCAGTCGCAGCCGGGTCACCTTGCCGGACACCGTCGCCAGCGCCTCGATCTTCACGATCGCACCGTTCATGTTGCGCTCTATGGTGCGATGGGTGAGCAGGATGATGTCTGCCTCGCTCTCGCCCGCGGCAGGCGCCTTCTGCACCATCGCAACGATCGAGATCGTCAGATCGGCGAGGATGCGGGTGATGTCGGCAAGCACGCCCGGCTTGTCCTGCACCCGCATGCGCAGGTAGTAGGCGGTCTCGATGTCGTCCATCGGCAGGATCGGCAGCTCCGAGATGCGGTCTGGCTGGAACGCCAGATGCGGCACCCGGTTCTCCGGGTCGACCGTTGCCAGGCGGGTGATGTCGACCAGATCGGCGACCACCGCCGAAGCCGTCGGCTCTGCGCCGGCACCCGCCCCGTAGTACATCGTCTGCCCGACCGCATCGCCCTTGACCAGCACGGCGTTCATCACCCCCTCGACATTGGCGATCAGGCGCCGGGCCGGGATCAGCGTCGGGTGCACCCGCAGCTCGATGCCAGCGGACTTGCCCTCGCCTACCCGGCGCGTGATGCCGAGCAGCTTGATCCGGTAGCCCAACTCCTCGGCGTAGCGAATGTCTTCGGCGGTAAGCTTTGTGATGCCCTCGGTATAGGCATGCTCGAACTGCATCGGCACCCCGAAGGCGATCGCCGACATGATGGTGAGCTTGTGTCCGGCATCGATACCCTCGATGTCGAAGGTCGGGTCGGCCTCGGCGTAGCCGAGCCGTTGCGCCTCGGCGAGCACGGTGTCGAAGGCGAGCCCCTTGTCGCGCATCTCGGACAGGATGAAGTTGCTGGTGCCATTGATGACGCCGGCGATCCACTCGATGCGGTTTGCGGTCAGGCCCTCGCGCAACGCCTTGATGATCGGAATGCCGCCGCCAACCGCCGCTTCGAAGGCGACCATCACGCCCTGCTTCTGCGCCGCCGCGAAGATCTCGTTGCCATGCAGCGCGAGCAGCGCCTTGTTCGCGGTGACCACATGCTTGCCGCGGGCGATCGCTTCCAGGATCAGGTCCTTCGCAATGCCATAGCCACCGATCAGTTCGACCACGATATCGATGTCCGGATGGCGAACCACGGCGAAGGCGTCATCGACCACGGTTGCCGCCGGCTCGCCGGCAATCGTGCGTTCGGCCACCAGCGCGCGTGCCTTGGCGACATCCTTGTCGGCCACCATGGTGATCGCGATAGCGCGCCCGGCGCGCCGGGTGATCTCGTCTCGGTTGCGCGCCAGCACACTGAAGGTGCCGCTGCCGACCGTGCCGATGCCAAGCAGACCGACGTTCATCGTTAGTGACTCTGTTGGTTTGATCACAGCAGTCCGTCCTTTCTGAACATTTCCTTCACGCCCCGGGTCGCCTGCCGGATGCGCGATTCATTTTCGATCAGGGCAAGGCGCACATGATCGTCGCCATACTCGCCGAAACCGACGCCGGGTGAGGCAGCGAGCTTCGCGTCATCAAGCAGCTTCTTGGAGAACTCCAGCGAACCCATTTTCGCGTACGGCTCGGGAATCTTGGCCCAGATGTACATCGCCGCCTTCGGCGACTCGACCATCCATCCAGCCGAATGCAACCCCTGGACCATCACGTCCCGGCGCTTCTGGTAGGTCATGGCGATCTCGCGCACGCAGTCCTGCGGGCCTTCGAGTGCCAGGATGGAAGCCACCTGGATCGGGGTGAAGGTGCCGTAGTCGTGATAGCTCTTCATGCGCGCGAGGGCCGCCACCAGCTCCCGGTTGCCGACCATGAAGCCCACACGCCAGCCCGCCATGTTGTAGCTCTTGGACAGGGTGAAGAACTCGACCGCCACATCTTTCGCACCCGGCACTTCCATGATCGAGGGCGCGCGGTAGCCATCGAACGTGATGTCGGCGTAAGCCAGATCGTGCACGACATAGATGTCATGCCTGCGCGCGATGTCGATGATCCTCTCGAAGAATGGCAGGTCGACGCACTGGCTGGTCGGATTCGAGGGGAAATTCAGGATCAGCATCTTCGGCTTCGGGTACGACTCCTTCATCGCCCGGTCGATCTCGTCGAAGAAGTCCACGCCAGGCGTCATCCGCACATGGCGAATATCAGCCCCGGCGATCACCGGGCCGTAGATATGGATCGGGTAGCTTGGATTGGGTACCAGCACGATGTCGCCGCGATCCAGGGTGGCCAGCGCCAGATGCGCGATGCCTTCCTTCGAGCCGATGGTGACGATCGCCTCGGTGTCCGGATCGAACTCGACGTTGTAACGACTGCGATACCAGTTGCAGATCGCCTTGCGCAGCCTGGGGATGCCCTTGGACACCGAATAGCCATGGGTGTCCTGCCGCTGCGCGGCCTCGACCAGCTTGGCGACGATATGCGGCGGCGTCGGCCCGTCCGGGTTGCCCATCGACAGGTCGATGATGTCCTCGCCTCTGCGGCGGGCAGCCATCTTCAGTTCCGCCGTGATGTTGAACACGTAAGGCGGAAGCCGGCGGATACGGGCGAATTCTTCCATGCGATCAGTCACCTGGCGCCGCGGCGACTAGGCTGGGCGGCATGCTGTGTAAAGCCCGCGAGTTTACCCGAGCGGCCCGGGCGCCGGGCGCGGGCGCAGGGGTCGGCGAATCTCTACTCCGCGGATGCAGCGCCGGCGGCGATCATCCGTTCGATCGCCTGCGGGCTGAAGCCAGCGCCCTGCAGCACCTCGCGCGTATGCTGGCCGAGCCGGGGTGCGCCGCGCCAGTCCGGGGCCCCGGAGTCGGAAAACCGGTTGGGCACGCCGATCTGTACAAGCGCGCCCTCGCTTTCGTGGGTCTGACTGGCAAACAGGCCGACATCGGCCAGATGCGGGTCACTGCGCACCTGATCGAGCGACTGCACCGGCGCATGCGGCACATCCGCGCCAGACAGCGCTTCGATCCACTGGGCGTTGGTCCGCGTCGCCAGCACCCGGGCGCGCACCGCCAGCCATTCGCTGGCGTTGGCCGCGCGGGCGCTCATGGTGGCGAACTTCGGGTCGGTCTTCAGCTCTGGCTCACCGATCACGTCGAAGAACGCATGCGCCTGGCGGTCGGTATTGAGCGAGATACAGATGAAGCCGTCCACGGTGCGTGTTGGCCGGAAGTTGCGGTCCAGCAGGCGCGGATCGCCGATCGTCGGCTCGCCGCCCGGCACCCCGGCCCCGGCGAAGCTTGCCGAATGAAGATGCTCGGCCATCAGGATGCCGACCATGTTCTCGAACATCGGAATCTCGATCGCCTCGCCGACCCCGGATTTCTCGCGCGCATAGAGCGCCATCGAGATCGCATAGGCGGCGATCAGGCCGACGCTGCGATCGGCAAGCATGAACGGGACATAGCGTGCCTCACCGATGGCCGCCTCGTTGAGCGCAACGGCGCCGCTCAGCCCCTGCAGCATCGGGTCATAGGCCGGACGCGCGGCATAGCGCCCGCCCTGACCGAAGCCGAAGGTCCCGGCGTAGATGATGCGCGGATTGACAGCGCGCACCTCTGCCCAGGACAGCTTGAGCCGTGCCATCGCCGCCGGCCGGATGTTGTAGACCAGCACGTCGGCATCGCGGATCAGCGCAAGCAGTGCCGCATGAGCGTCCGGATGTTTCAGGTCGAGCACGATGCTGCGCTTGCTGCGGTTCAGATGCAGGTACTTCCAGGCCATGCCGTGATGCCGCGCCGCCCCGGACAGGTAGCGGCCCTGATCGCCCCCCGGCGCCTCGACCTTGATCACGTCGGCGCCATGGTCGCCGAGGATCTGTGTCGCGAACGGCCCGACGACGACCGAGGTGAGATCGAGCACCCGGACGCCGGCGAGCGGACCGTTCATCCGACGAATTCGGCAGTCGCCGACAGCGCTACTGCACCGGTGTCGTCCTCGGCCCACAGCTTCGCACTGCGGCCGTCGGCCGACGGCTCGCCGCACAGGGTGATCGCCCGATTGACGAACAATGGCTTCACGTTGCGCGAGGCGATATGCCGAAGCGCGCAGCCGGCATTGGCGCGCGCCAGTTCGAACACCAGCAGCGTGGTCAGCCCGCCGTTCATGACCAGCGCCGGGTAGCCCTCGGTGCCGGTGACATAAGGCTGGTCATAGTGAATGCGGTGCCCGTTGAAGGTCAGCGCCGAATAGCGGAACAGCATCACCGGATCGGGCGTCACCACCTTTTTCCAGACCGCGCGACCCGGGGCCTCCTGCGCGCCAGCCGGCGCCTTCGGCGCCATCGGATCCGGCTCTTCCCGATAGACGATGTCCTGTTCCTCGACGATCGCCAGACCACGCGCAGTGGACATCTCGGTGCGCACCGTGACGAACACCATCTGTCCCGACTTGCCCTGCTTTGGCGTGACGCTCTGGATCACTGACTCCCGGCGTACTTCATCCCCGACCCGCAGCTCGTCCTCGAAGCTGATCCGCTTGCCGGCGAACATCCGGCGCGGCAACGGCACCGGCGGCAGGAAATCGCCCCGCTCCGGGTGCCCGTCGGCACCGATCTGCGACTGGCGCACCACTCGCGGAAACAGGATCGAATGCCAGCCGATCGGCAGCGGATCGCCCGGTTTCGGGCGCGGGTCATCCCGATCCAGCGTCGCAGACAGGCGCAGTACTGACGGCACTGTCACATAGTCGATGTCGGTTTCGCGGTTGCCGATCCACTCGGCGAGCCGGTCCAGTTGCTGGGTCATTGCGTCGTTCCTCCTGCGGGCGCCGCAGATCGCTGGTGAAAGTTCACCCGCCCCGATTCCGGTTCTGCAGTTCTGGTTCTGCGGTTCTGGTTCTGGTTCTGGACTGCGTAAAAGAATGCGTAACAATTGTTTGCGGCGCTTGCGGATCGTACAACGGAAGCGAATACTGCCTGTATTGCGTTCGCGGCCAGCGACGCAAGCAGCTTCGGCCGGCAGACGTCTCAGCAGAGACAGATCTACCGGCCGTTTTTTGGCTCGATGCAGACCCTGCCGGTGAACGCCCGGGCTACTCCGCAGTGATGCCCACACTTCGGATCAGATCGCCCCAGTACGTCAGTTCCTGCGCGATCGTGCGGGCGAAGGTGGCCGGATCCTGGTACTGCGCGAAGGCGCCCTGCGCGTCGGCCTTTTCCCGGAACTCCTTGCCTTCGACGATACGGCGCACCTCGTCGGCAAGGCGCTTGACCACCTCGGCTGGCATTCCTGCTGGCCCGAGCACGCCGAACCAGGACGCCACCTCGTACTTGGGAAAGCCTGCCTCGGCTGCAGTGGGCACCGTCGGCATCGACGGATGGCGATTGCGCGCGGCATAGGCGACCGCCCGCAGCTTGCCGGCCTGCACCTGCTGGATCACGCCGGGCGGCGTGGTGATGAAGATGTCGATGTTGCCGCCCATCAGATCGAGCACCGCAGGCCCGCTGCCCTTGTAGGGCACATGGATCATCTTGCCCACGGCCTGCTGTTCCAGGAGCACGCCGGCCAGATGTTGGATCGACCCGGCCCCGGCCGAGCCATAGCTGACCTTGCCCGGGTTGGCGCGGATCAGCTCGACCAGTTCCTTCATCGTGTTGACCTTGGTCGAGGGCCCGACCGCGATCACCTGTGGCGCATACAGTGCCATCGCGATCGGCGTGAAGTCCTTGATCGGGTCCCATTTCAGGCCCTTGAACAGGTGCGGATTGCCGACATGGAATCCGGAGAACTGCAGCAGCAGCGTATGGCCATCCGGTTTCGCGCGCGCGACCAGCTCGGTGCCGATGTTGCCCGAAGCACCGCCCCGGTTCTCGACCACGACCGGCTGGCCAAGCGCTTTGGATAGCGGCTCCTGCAAAAGCCGCGCGGTGAAGTCGGTCGAGCCTCCAGGCACGGTGGCCACGATCAGGGTGACCGGGCGGGACGGAAACGGCTGCGCGAGCGCAACCATGGACAGGCCGAGCATGGCGCCGGCAAACAGAACCTTCATCACTGGACTCCTCCGGTTGGCGCATCGGCCGCCGGGCTGTACCGCCCGGGCGAGGATGCGTGTAGGTCAGTCTACCCGCACCCCGTGCTCAGCACAGGTACTCGGAAATATCGATCAGGTTGAGATCCGGATCCCGAACATACACCGAGCGGATCGGTCGAATGGCCCCGGTGCGCGGACCCGGGTCGGCTTCGAGGGTGACGCCAGCGGCCGCCAGCCCGGCGATCATTTCGTCCAGCGGTATCGCTGCGATGAAGCACAGGTCCAGCGCACCGGGCACCGGCAGGTGCGCCTTGGGGTTGAACTCCCCACCCTTCACATGAAGATTGATCTTCTGGTTGCCGAAACGAAACGCGATACGCCCGTCAGGCAATTGCGCGCTGACCCCGAAGCGCTCCAGCTGCATGCCGAGCACCCGGGTGTAGAAGTCGATCGAGCGCGCGGCATCCGTGGTGGTGAGGAACAGATGATCCAGATGATCGATCATCACTTTCCAATCGGGCGCTGAGCCTCATGGATGCTTGACGCGGGGTGGCGAGCCCTTAGCAGATGGCCCTGTTCATGGCCCCAAACCCTCGCCCACTGGCTCAGCCGCGTCTTGCCCGGAGAAGAGTTGCACAAACGGCACGAAACCGGGTGTTGCAGCGTCCTCAATCAAGGCCTGGCCATCGCTTGCATCAACGCCCATTCGATAACCCATCGCACGGTAGCCACGCTGACACTTCTCCCACATCCGCAGCAACGCCGGGTGGCCTGTATCAACGAAGTCGATGATCCGCACATCGGCTTTGCTGGCGTGTTCCCGATGCAGGCGGCCCGCGTACTGTTGCAAGGTGCCCTTCCAGGAAACCGGCATGGCCAGCACCACAGTGTCCAACGGCGGGTGGTCAAATCCTTCGCCGACCAGTTTTCCGGTGGCCAGCAGGATGCGCGGCGCCTCGGGTGGCAGCGCGTCCAGTTCGTCGATGAGAGCGGCTCGCTGCTTCTTCGACATCCGCCCGTGCAACACGAAGGGCGGCTGTGCCTGTGCGATCAGGGCCCGGTGGATGGCGTCGAGGTGATCGGTTCGTTCGGTCAGCACCAGCACTTTGCGGCCTTGCATCAACGCCGCTGCTGTTTCCACGGCGATAGCTTTGGTGCGTGCCATATCGTTGGCGAGGTGCCGGAAGACGTCTTGAATTCCCGCCGTGGTCGGAAGATCGATGCGAGCGAACCGCAATCGTGGCACCACCTCCAGGTCGTGCGGTGCACCGGCCGGCCTGGCTGCGGTGTGCCGGATCGGGCCACATTGCATGAAGATGATGGGCTGCTGGCCATCGCGCCGGATCGGCGTGGCGGTTAAGCCCAGAACGAACTTGGCCTTGGTCCGTTCGAGGATCGCATCGAACGATGCAGCACCCACGTGGTGGCATTCGTCCACCACGATCTGCCCGTAGTTCTCGACCAGCGCATTGACCTCGCCCTGGCGCGACAGCGACTGCATCACTGCGATGTCGATCTTGCCGCTCGGTTTGGCCTTGCCGCCGCCGATGGTGCCGACCACGCCCTTGGCGGCCTTGTTATCCAGGCCGAGGAAAGCCTGCAGGCGTTCCTGCCATTGCTTCAACAGATCGGTGCGGTGGACCAGCACCAGCGTGTTCACGCCGCGCCGGGCGATGATGGCCGCCGCCGTCACCGTCTTGCCGAACGCCGTGGGCGCGCACAGCACGCCGGCATCATGTTTCAGCATCGCCGCCACCGCCAGTTGCTGGTCAGGCCGCAGGGCGCCGACGAAATCGGCTTGGATGGGCTCGCCGGCGACCCTTTCGTCCCGCAGATCGCAGCGGATGCCGTTGTCCTTCAGCAAGACAAGTGCCGCATCGAGGCAGCCGCGTGGCAGGGCGATGTGCTGCGGGTAGTTCTCCGCGTTGCCGATGATGCGGGGCTTGTCCCACACAGACATGCGCATCGCCTGAGCCTTGTAGAACTCGGGGTTCTGGAAGGCCGCGAGGCGGATCAGCCGATTTGCCAGCGCCTGGGGCAGCGCGCTCTTCTCGAAGTAGATCAGGTTGGCGAGCGTCATGGTCAAGGCCTGGGGCATGATGCCCGCCAGTTTGGTGGACGTATTGGCCTTGCGCTTCCAAGGCGTGGCCAAATCCTCGTCGTCGATGAACGTCACGTCCAGCGGGTGCACGCCGCCGGTAGCGCGCAGTATGGTCGGCTCGATGTCGTGCGGCGCCATGTGCTGGATGGCGGCGAGATAGGCCCACTGGTCGCCGTGCGGCCTCATCGCCGCATCCACGAATACGCTGCAGCCGCTTTCGCGCGGGTGCTTCTGCAGGGGCAGTGCGATCAGGTTGCCAAACCCGCCCCTGGGCATCGTATCCTGGTTGGGAAACAGGCGGTCGTAAGACGCAAGCCTGAGCTGCCGGGTGCGCGCGCAGGTGTGGCTGATGATCGCGGTGCCCAGGCGTCGGGCATCCCGAGCCGAAACGCGCCCGGCAAAGAACACCCAGGCATGCGCGCCGTGCCCGGAGCGCGAAATCTCCAGCGCAGCCGGCACGCCCAACTCTTCGCACGACTTCATGAACGCCTGGGCGTCCTGTTGCCACCCGCCCTCTTCAGATTCCGCCTCGTCGAAGTCGACCGCCAAGAAGTAGCAGGTGTCGTCCTCCAGCAGCGGATAGACGCCGACCGTTTGCTTGCCGGCCAGGTGGTCGTAGATGACCGAGTCCGTCAGCGGCACCAGCAGTCGGTGGCTGCAGTCGCCGCACTTGATGCGCGGCTTCTCGCAGACACCGGCCCGCCATTCGTTGGCGCAGGCCGGCGCGTAGCCCGACTTGCCCGAGGTCTTGCCCTCCCAGCGAACCGGATAGACATCGGTGCGGCCCCGGAACAGCCGTCGAAACAGTGCCACCTTCTCAGCTGTGGAAAGGCCCTGGCCCAGGGGCGCTGTCGCTGCCTCGGGAACCAATGCGGTCAGCGCAGGTTGTGACGCCGTTGCCGGCGGCGATCGCCATGCGATGCCGTGTGACTCCAGCAGTGCCACAAGCCGCGCGTTTTCGGCTTGCAGCGCTTTGGGGTCCTCGCGCTCAGTCATGGGCCCGTTCTCGGTGCTCCACTCACTGTTGCCCGGTCATCGCGCGCACCTTGGCGATGAACTCGTGCACGTCCTCGTGGATTTCGTCGGCGGTCATGTTGAGCGCCACCGCCTCGCGGATCAGCGTCACGGTGGGATCGGCCGCGCGCAGTTGCTGGAACAAGCCGTCGGGGTTTTCAAACAGGATCTTCTTGCCGTTCACCACGCTGAAAACGTTCGCGCTCACCTGGCGCCAGGTGCGTCCCGGCGGCAAGGTCAAATTCTGGTCAACGAAGAAGTCATCGATGATCTTCTGCGTCGACTGGGCAAAAAGGTCGTCCGCTGCCAGTTGCAGCTGCTGCAAGGCCGCGCGGCGCCACGCATCAGGCACCAGGAGGTAATTCTCGATGTTCTTGCGTTTCCACTCGGCCAGGACCGGGTTGCCCGCCTTGGGGTGGAACGCTTCGTCGGCATCGTCGAAGTCGAACAGCATCAAGCGAGCGACTCCGGGCACGATCTGCTGCAAGGCTTCGAAGTGCGCATCCGCGCGCTCCTTCATGTTCTTCTTGCCGCCGCCGCCCATAGTCTTGAAGCAGACCTTGTCACTCGCCGCCTGGGCGCCGCAAGTTCCAGCCCAGGCTCGAAGGATTCGTTCGTCGCTCTCACCCTCCACGTAGAGGATGTAGGGCGAGTCCATCAGCCGCGTAATCTCCTCGTTGGACACATCGGCCATGGCCTGCAGAACGGCCGGGGTCGATTCCACCCGCTTGGGCTTGCGGTTCAGCAGCGAAACGATCTGGCTCGCGTCCACCCCGCGGGCGAACTCTTCCGCATGGGTGGCAATCAGGAACTGCGTGCCAAGCTCCTGGGATTTACGCTTGAAGTAGTCGAGGATCTCGCGCTGCAAGTTGACGTGCAGGTGCGCGTCGGGCTCGTCGAGCAGGATCGTCGTCGGCTGGTAGCCGAACAGGAAGGCCAGCAGGGTCAGTGTCTGGTGGAAGCCGCTGCCGCCCGAGATGATGTCGTAGGCCCGGTTGCGGTCGGTGTACTCAACAGTGATGTAGACATCCTTCGTCGACTCGTACCGTGGCTGGCTGATCTTGACTGAGAACCAGCGCTCGACAATGCCCGCCAGCTCCTTCCAGTCCTCGGCCGAGCGCGCACGCTTGGGTGCCTGGTCGCCGTTGTCGCGGGCCGACGGGCTGCTGACCCGCAACAATAAGTTGCGCAGCACGCTACCCGGCTGGCCTTTCCCGACTTGCTGGCGCATTGGCGAGACGTCGAGAAACTTCTCCGTCGGCTCCAGGCCCGAGAACGGTGGCACGTAGGCGATGCGCGGCAGCGAGCCCGCCTTCTCGCAATCGCGAAAGGCTGACCAGCCACCCGACGGGATGGCATACATGGTCTGCGGCGAGTGGTAGCGCAGTTGGACGCCGAAGGCGCCAGTCTTGCCCGCAGCGTCCTGCCACTCCAGCAGGATCTCGATGAGCACGAATTCCTGCTTCTTCTTGTTCGCGGCGTCTTTCGGGTAGCGTCGATCGGTGCGGTCCTTCCACAGAAGGATGAACTCCGGCACTGGCAGAGCGGTGAAGTTGGGCAGCACGACCTGGATGCCGGTGCTGCCGGTGCGCTTGGACCGGTGGAACTCGTCGACGCAGAACTGCCAGATGGCCATGGCCTGCAGCACGGTACTCTTGCCGCTGTTGTTGCGACCCACGAGCAGGTCGAAGCGAGTGAAGTCGTAGACCTGTTCGCCCACGCTCTTGAAGTTGCGGAGCGTCAGCTTGGTGATCATGCGGTGGCCTCGGTTTGGAAGATGCGCTCTAGGGTTGCAGGCAGCAGCGCGGCGTTGGCTTGGCGGATGGCGGTGTGTTTGGCCTTAAGCGGCGATTGATGATTCAGGACTGCGACGATTCGCAGTTGGTCGGCCAGCGTTGGCAGCACCAGTTCGATGTTCAGAAACTGCTCGGGCCGAGTGCGCTCTCTGCGGGCAAAGGCCTGGGGAATCAAGCGTCCACCTCGATGACTTCGTTGATCAGCAGCTTCCAGGACCGATCGCGCTCTGGAAATTCCGCCAGCGCTAGGCCACGCAAGACCTGTTTGCGCAGTATGGCGGCCACGATCGGTCTGACGCCGGGGTCAAGGGTTGCAAAGTGCCTTGCGCTGTCAGCGTACGCGCGCAGGGCATGCGCCTGCTTGGCGTGGCCGGCCTGTTCGAGCAGGTAGCCCAGGCGGCGCACCGCGGCGCCTTCGTAATGCGCTGCGGCCTTTGCCAGCCGGCGCGGATCAGCGTGAGCGCCAAGGTCCTTGGCGATCTGTGCCACGCTGCCGAGGCCGCCTGCGCGATGCATGTAGCGCACGCAGTCGAGCAGCGTCAGTTCGACGCCAGCCACGACGGCGAAGCCAGCTGGCGTCTTGATTGCCTCGACGAGCGAGGCTTCGTTACAGGCGGCAAAGGCCTCGGGCTCTTGGTAGATGAACTGCAGGCGATGCGCGCCGAGCGTCAGATCGCGCAGTTGGCGCGGTGCCACCACCTGGAAGATCATGGCCGCCTGGTGCGACGAGCCGTGGTGGGCCGCCGCGCGCAGCAGCGACACCCGG
>JBBRCD010000024.1:0-40051 GCA_038205245.1 Burkholderiales bacterium | reverse complement strand
GTTCGAACGATGCCGGCGTGGCCACCAGCTGGGAGATCGATCTCTGGGGCCGCGTGTCGCGTACGGTCGAAGCCAATCGTGCCAGCGCACAGGCGAGCGCCGCCGATCTGGCCGCTGTGCGCCTGTCGGCGCGCGCGACGCTCGCGCAGAGCTACCTGCAGCTGCGGGTGGCCGAGCGCCGCGAGCAGCTGCTGCTCGATACCGTTGCCGCGAATCGCCGCGCCTTGACCATCGCCGAGAACCGCTATGCTGCAGGCGTCGCGCCACGGGCGGACGTGATCCAGGCGCAAAGCCAGCTCGCCTCGGTCGAGGCGCAGGTGATCGATGTGCGCATCCCGCTCGCCCAGTTGCGCAATGCGATCGCGATCCTGCTCGGGCGTTCCCCAGCCGTTTTCGAGCTGGCGGCCGGCACCGTGCCACCGATTCCGCGCGACATCCCGCTCACGCTGCCATCGACGCTGCTCGAGCGCCGTCCGGACATCTCGGCGGCCGAGCGCAGGGTGGCGGCGGCGAACGCCCAGATCGGCGTGGCCACCGCAGCCTTCTTCCCGACGCTGTCCCTGTCCGGCAATACCGGCTACCGGTCGTCCGATTTCGCCGACTTCTTCGGCGCCCCGCTGCGCTACTGGTCGATCGGACCCTCGCTGGTGCTGACGCTGTTCGATGCCGGACGCCGCCGCGGCGTGATCGACCAGAACGAGGCGATCTACGACCAGCGAGTCGCCCAGTATCGGCAGACCGTGCTGACCGCTTTCCAGGAGGTCGAGGACAACCTGGTCGCGCTGCGGGTACTCGCCGACGAAGCGGGCGCGCAGCAGCGTGCGGTCGGCCTGGCCCGGCAGACGCTGGAGTTGACGCTGAACCAATACAAGGCCGGGCTGGTCGGATTCACCAACGTGGTGACCGCACAGACCTCGCTACTGTCGACCGAACTCAATGCACTGTCGGTGCTCGGCCGGCAGTTCGATGCGTCAGTGATCCTGATCCGGGCGCTAGGTGGCGGGTGGAGTACCCCCGGCTGACTGGCGCTGCGTCGGCCGATCAGGCCCGGCTGCACAGGCGGAGGCGCAAGCGGGGACAGACGCGACTCGGCGTCTGTCCGCTGGCTGCACTGGGCATTGCCGCTACGCGCATGTGGGCGCGCTGCGCGGTGGTGGCGTGGCGCCCAGCAGCCTGGGCATGAACAAGATCATCGGCGACGACAGCCTGCGCCGCGCGCTGAGCGCCATCGCCCCGGCACCCGATGACAAGCGCACGTATGCGCAGCGCGCGGCGCAACAAGACCAATCGGCGCGCTCCACGCAGTGGATGCAGGCTCAGCTCAAGCACAGCATCGCGCAGGCCACCGCCACGACATGGATCCTGGACTGCGACACGACCATCAAGGTGCTGTATGCCAAGCAAGACAGCGCTGTCGTCAGCTCCGCTTGTTCAAGCTACATCAGAGCCTGGGCGTGAAGACGCTGATCAAGCGCCAACGGACACCGCGCGACTGGGCCAGCGTTGGCCAAGGCTGGGAGGCGCGGGAAGACGTGTTGCGGCTGACGGGCTGGACGCAGTCGCGACGCGTCATCGTGATGCGTCGCGTGCGCAAGCTCGACCTCATCGTCGAGGTCAAGGGTGAGGTCAAGCGCAGCGGGCGCGCCGAGGGCAAAGACGCAGCCCAGGCTGAGTTGCACTTCATTGACGAGAACGAGCCGGTCAAGCGCTTGGAGTACGCCGTGCTGGTGTGCAACGTGCACTACGAGCTGCAAAACATTGGGTAGCCTTACCGCGACCGTGCCGACCGTGAAAACGGCTTCGACGAGTCAAGAACCAGTGGGGCTGGGGCGGCTACAGCACGCACGACATCGAGCGCTGCGTATTGTTGACGGTCTTCGACTAATGCGCAGCGCCGCGCGTGGTTTGCGATGTTGGGGTGACACTTCCTGGACAATCAGGCCTGCGACCGAGGGTCGGCATGGTTTCAGAAGCAGCTTTTAAGGGCACTTATCGGTGGGATACTTGGCCTCATGCGGTTGAACTTCCGATCCATCCCAGCGGGCCCGAAAACATTCCGAAAACATGCCGTTTGAGAGTCCTATTCCCGCTGCAGTCTACCAGGGCGCGCCTCGCCAGCGTGGAGCCGCGCGACGCGTCGGCACCGCCGCCGGACGAGAAAATGGCCTGAGTCCAGCCTACGCGACAGCCACAGAAGTGCGCTGCTCCTCCAATGAAGTAGCAGCCTGCGTTTGACCCTTCGTGGGGGCTGCACTGTAAATGAGCGGACGCCGCGCTCCATGCGGTCCCGGCGGATCGCCGGCGTTTCGTAGATTTTGGCCCTATTTGCCGAGGTGGTTGGCCCGGATACATTGGCAACTCATTCTTAACAGGAGCGCGCAGATGAATCCGTGGTGGCAACAAGTCGGCAACACCATCGTTGCCGAGTTTTCGGACCTGGCTGACCCGGTGCAATTTACCCGCGTTGTCCTGCGGCTGCTGGTAGCGGCGCTGCTTGGCGGACTGCTCGGTTGGGAGCGCGAAAGCCAGGGTAAGGCGGCAGGCGTGCGCACCCACATGCTCGTCGCCATGGGCGCGGCGCTGTTCGTGCTGGTGTCCCAGCAGATCGGCATGGGTGCCGAAGACATGAGCCGGGTGATCCAGGGCATCACTGCAGGCGTGGGTTTCCTCTGCGCAGGCACCATCATCAAGGGGCACGCCCGGCTCGATGACGTGCAGGGGCTGACTACCGCAGCCGGGCTGTGGCTGACGGCAGCCGTGGGCGTCGCGGCGGGCCTGGGGCGTGAATCAACCGCCGTGCTGGGAACGCTGCTGGCCCTGGCAATTCTGTCGCTGATCCCGGTCGTGGTGAAGGCGACTGCCAAACCGTCGCCCCTGCTCACATCGGAAACGCAGGATCTGAAAAAGAAGCAATGACCCGGAGCTGCCACCGCAAGGCCGGGCAGCACGCGCTCAAAGCAGCCAAGCGTATCGAGCACGCAGGTCTTGGTCCGTTCGACCACCTCGGCAGGCAGCCGGTCGAAGGTCAGCGCCGATGCGAACCCGGCCTGTGCGACCGTTGCCCCCTGGGCGCCCACGATGCCATCGTGTGCCTGACTCAAGGCGTGTCTCCTGCGGCGGCGCGCGCGCTGTTCATTCAACGCGGGCGCGGGTCAGCGCAATGAGCTTGCCGTACTTGTCGTAGTCGACCCGCAGGATACGATTGAACTCGTCGACCGTGGTCGGCGCCGGGTCCAGTGCCTGTTTGCTCAATGTCGAGACCACTTCGGGCAGCGCGAGCGCAACGTTCATCTCGGCGTTGAGCCGGTCGATGATCGGGCGCGGCGTGCCGGCCGGGGCGAACACGCCGATCCACGGGTTCATGTCGTACCCGGCCAGGCCGGCGTCCGAGATCGTCGGCACGCCAGGCAGGATCTTGCTGGGCGCCGTCGATCCGAGCCCGATCGCACGCAGGCGTCCCGCCTGGATCTGCGTGATCACAGTACCCACCGTCGCAAACGACGCCTGGGTCTCGCCGCCGAGCAGTGCCGCCACCTGCGGCGCACCGCCCTTGTAGGGCACGTGCGCGATGTCGATGCCTGCCATCGAGATCAGCAGGGCCATCTGAAGGTGCGGCGCGCTGCCATTGCCCGAGGACGAGTAGTTGATCTGGCCCGGCCTCGACTTCGCCAGCGCGATGAAATCCTTCAATGATTTCACCGGCAGCGAAGGATGCACCACGAGTACGCCCGGCTGCGACGACAGCATGCCGACGCCGGTGAAGTCCTTCAGCGTGTCGTAGGTCAGCTTCTTGCCGTACAGGTGCGCGTTGCCGACATGGGTGGTGGAATGCACCATGATCGTGTAACCGTCGGCCGGGGCTTTCGCCACCACGTCGGCGCCGATCGAACCTGCGGCGCCCGCGCGGTTGTCGATCACGAACTGCTGGCCGAGGGATCGCGAGACTTCCTGCATCACGATTCGTCCGACGATGTCGTTCGACCCCCCCGCGGGCCAGGGAATCACGACGCGCACGGGCTTGACCGGCCAGGCCTGTGCGACGGCTGCCGAGGGCAGGGCAGCACAGGCGAGAATGGTCGCGGTGGCGCACACGGCGAAGGGCGCAACTGCGCAGGACATTGGCTTATTCATGTTCATGCCTCCAGGTCACCCGTTGTACGGAGTTTTTTTCAGGATCGTTGCCGGCCCTCGTTCGAGGCTACCCGTCCTGCTTCTGGCGACGTCGTGCGGATGCACATGGGTCGCATTCGAACTGTACCGGAGAGTGCCGTTTTGCGGGCGGGCGGCAAACTTCTCGCGAGACTCGGGCTGACAGCACAGAAGCCGTTGCAACGAACCTACCAGCGTGACCCGGAAGCCATCGAGAAATGGCAGCGCGAGATCTTCCCGGCCATTGCCGGACAAGCCAAGGCAGAGGGTGCCGAGACTTTCTTCTGGGACGAGTCCGGCTTTCGCGCTGACACAGAGCATGGCAAGACTTGGGGTGTTCGCGGACACACACCGGTGGTGCGTTGGAGTCATGTCAAGCGCCCGGTACGGCAAGGCCTCCGTTGCAAAAGGATGAAACACTGCGCGACAAAATCGAGGAGCAGCTTGCCGCACTCCAGAGATTGCCTTACCTTGTCCGCTCATTCTTCAAAGCGCCTTCTGTCGTCTATGGTGGCGACTGCGGAGTAAGGTAGTGCCATGGGACCCTTCCCCTTTTCCTACAGTCGCTGGCACCGCCCACTTCTATAACTCATCCGACTAGTCCGCTATCCGGAAAAACACGCCGCCGCGTGTACCGCCAGCCCGCTGGTCACGCTGGTGAACCGGTCGCCGGCGACACGCCGCGCGTCCGGCACCACGGCGCCGATCGCTTCGGCCAGGCTGCCCAGCCCGGTCGAGCCGCCAGTGAAGTAAAGCGCATCGATCTGCGCCGGCTGCAGCCCGGCCTGCTTGATCGCGACACCTGCCGCCTGTGCTATCCGCGCGATCGATCCGGCCAGCGCGCGCTGCTGGCGCGCTGAATCGAACGACGCGTCGAGCGCGGCCTCGACCAGGGCGAGATCGATCGTCGCCTCGCCCTGGAGCGCGACATCGATCTTGGCTGCCTCCGCCAGCGCGGCCAGGCCATGGCCGAGCCTGTGCCCGAGCACGGTCAGCAACCGCCGGTGCATCCGCTGATCGACGTACAGGCTCGCCATCTGGCGCAGCTCGATCAGGCGGTTGGGCGTGTAGGCCGTGTTGATCAGGTGCCAGGTCGCAAGCGCGTGATAGATCGCGTTGGGCACGCGCACCGCGGCACCCGATTCGCTGCGCCCCTGCGAGCCCAGGCCGAGCGACGGCATGATGGCTGCGAGGTTGACCTCACGGTCGAAATCGGTGCCTGCCACATGAACGCCATGATTGGCCAGCACGTCACCGCTGCGGTCGATCTTCCCGCGCTGTCCCGGGCCGACCCGAACCACGGAGAAATCCGATGTGCCGCCACCGATGTCGGCCACCAGCACCCGGGTCTCCCGGGCCACCGTACGTTCGAAGTCGAGCGCTGCCGCGATCGGCTCGAACTGGAAGGCAATCTCGCGAAACCCGGCAGCGCGTGCTGCGGCCTCCAGCGTTCGCTGCGCGGTGGCATCCCGCTCCGGGTCGTCGTCGACGAAGAACACCGGTCGGCCTATCACCACGCGCTCGAGCGGCGCCCCGCACTGCGCTTCGGCCCGCTGTCGGAGGTGACGCAGGAAGGCAATCACCACGTCGAGATAGCGCACCACGATGCCCGGACCGACTTCGGTCGTGCGCTCGATCAGATCAGAGCCAAGGATGCTCTTGATCGAGCGCATCAGCCGGCCATCGTGGCCGTCGACGTAAGCCTGCACCGCCGCCCGGCCGAACTCGCGCGAGCCGTCCTCGCCGTTGAAGAACACAGCGGTCGGGATCGCCGACTGCCCGTCCTCCAGGCTCACCAGGCAGAACGCGGGCGACTGCGTCGCCGCAGCGGCTCGCCGGGCGCTCGACGGTGCCGCGCCACCTACAAGGGCTACCGACGAGTTCGACGTGCCGAAATCGATTGCACAGCCTGCAGCACTCACCCGATGAAACTCCGACGCCATCGGCGCGCGCTTGCGCCGGGGGGGCGAGTCTAGCAGCGCCATCGTGCCTGTCCAGTACACTGCGGCCAGACGCTGCGGCCGGACGTTGCGACCGAATGACGGCCTGACGAAAGGCCTGACGAAAGGCCTGACGAAAGGCTTGACGAAAGGTGTAGCCTGCCCCCCGTATTGAGATACTCTCCCGGGTCTTCGAATCCCTGCCAAATCCCTGCAAGACGGAGCATCGCTACGTGTCAGAACTCACCGGTAAACAGCTGGAACAGCTTCGCCAAGCCCTCGCCAAGCGCCACGCAGAGCTTGCGCGCGGCATCCGCGAGGATCTGAAGGCCACCAGCACAGAGCGTTACGCCGACCTCGCCGGTGAAGTGAACGACTCGGGCGACGAGTCGGTCGCCGACCAGATGGTCGACCTCAATGCGGCGATGATCGAACGCGAATTGGGCGAGTTCACCGCGGTCGAGACGGCACGCAAGCGCATGGCCGACGGCGAGTATGGCGACTGCATCGACTGTGGCGTCGACATCCCGTTCGCACGACTTGCGGCGTATCCGGCGGCGACCCGCTGCATCGAGTGCCAGAGCCAGCGCGAGCGCACCTATGCGCAGGGTCGCAGCGCACCGGCCTGAGCCAGTGTGGTTGAAGGCTGCGATTGAAGGCTGGGACCGGCTCACGATGACGCCTCCTCGCGCATGAAAGCCAGCCGATCGCGCTTTCTCGCCTTGCGCGGTCTGGGTGTTCATGTGCGCGAGTGGGGTGAGCCGGGCGCGCCGAAACTGTTTCTGCTGCACGGCTGGATGGATGTCTCGGCCTCGTTCCAGTTCCTGGTCGACGCCCTGCAGGCAAGCTGGCATGTGATCGCCCCGGACTGGCGCGGTTTCGGGCTGTCCGACTGGTCGGCCGCGGGCTACGAGTTCCCGGACTACTTCGCCGACCTGGACGCCCTGCTCGACCGCCTGTGCCCGGACGAACCGGCGCGGGTGGTCGGCCATTCGATGGGTGGCAATGCGCTGATGAGCTATGCCGGCATCCGGCCGGCACGCGTGGCGCGCGTCGTTTCGCTGGAAGGATTCGGCGGTCACCGTTACCCGGCGCAGCGCGCGCCCAGGCACCTGGCGCGCTGGCTGGATCAGCAGCGCGAGGCGGCCGCCTTCAGGCCCTATGCCTCGCTCGACGAGGTGGCGCTAAGGCTGCGCCGAAACAACCCGCGGCTATCCGAAGCGCAGGCGGCCTTCCTCGCACCCCACTGGGCCCGCCCGGACGCGGCAGGCGGCTTCGTGCTGCGCGCCGACCCCAGACACAAGCAGCTGCATGCCCAGCAGACCCGGCTGGACGAAGTGTTCGCCTGCTGGCAGCAGATCACTTGCCCGGTGCTCTGGGTGATGGGCAGCGACCCGGCCAAACAGGGCTTCCGGCTCGACACGCCCGAACAGTTCGGCGAGCGCTGCGAGGCGGTGCCGAACCTGCAGCTGAAGACGCTCGCCGAGTGTGGCCACATGCTGCACCATGATCAGCCGTCGAGGTCGGCAGCCCTGATCGAGGCGTTCTTGGCGTGAGCGGTGCGCGTCGGTGGTGCGCGTCGGTGGCGTGCGTCAGCGGCGTGCATGAGCGTCAGGCACAGACTCAGCGCGCGATGATCGAGTAGTCCACCGCCCGCCCGATGCCGCGCCGAAAACCCTCCAGTCGCAGCACCTGACCCGGGGTGATGTTGGCCAGATTCACCTCCGGGCCGAAGGTCTGCACCAGCTCGGCACATTGCTTCGGAAAGCGATAGGGATCCGCCTCGATCAGCAGCCGGTCGAACCATGACTGCTCCTTGAGCCGCTCGATCGCATCGGCACGTGCAGCGACCAGCATGTCGAAGTCGGACTGCTCGACGATGACATGCTCGATGCCCTGCTGGCCCACCGCCTCGACCACGGCGCCCAGTTCGTCCAGCGACAGCGGCTCGGTTGGATTCTTGCGACCGAACTCGTACTTGATGTAGAGGCCCTGTTTCTGGAAGCGTTCGATCATGCGCTTCCGCTCGTCCGCAGTGAGGGATACATAGTTCTCCGAGATCTCCAGGCCACCGATATCCAGGTCGGCAAGCAGGCGCTCCAGCCCGTCCAGCTCGTTCTTCTGCCAGGCGTACTCGAACAGGATGCCTCCGGCGAACGGCACGACATCGTGCTCGCGGTAGCAGCGGGCGGCCGCCTTCACCACTTCACGCGGCAGCAGCAGGGCGTTCAACGCATAGATCTTGGCGAAATCGATATAGGCGGCGCAGGCCTGCAGCAGCGGCTCGATGCCGCCGACCGCGCCGGTCCAGCCGAAAGTGTCCGGCCCGAAGTCGATCATCGAAGTCAGGCCGCGGGTGCGCGGCTTGGTGCTGCGCGCTGGCAGCGCCAGTGGCGAGAGCTCGGGCATCACACCGCCTCCCCGGCCGGTCTGGGAATGAAGTCGTCCGGCGCCCCGGGCGGAATCGGCGGGTCCGCCTTCAGGCTGTGCTGGAAGGCGTGCACCATGCGCCGCATCGGCCCGCGAGCCCAGCCATCGCCGGTGCTGTTCAGATCGCTCTCCTCCTTCGGGTCACGCAGCAGGTTGAACAGGTAGGGCGCCTCCAGGTGCACCGGACCGCCATTCGGTTCCGGCTCCCAGACATAGTGCATCTTCCAGTCGCGCCACTTCGAGGCGCGCAGTTCGCTCTTGATGTAGTAGACGAAGCCTTCGCGCTTCGACCCGGCTGAAGGATCGGTGAAGAACGCCGTCTGGTCGACGCCATCCAACGGGCGGTCGGCTGGAAGCGGCGCGCCGGCGATCCTGGCCAGCGTCGAGTACAGGTCGGTGACATGGACGATCGCGTCGCTGACGCCGCCGGCGGCGACCCGCCCCGGCCAGCGGATGATGAACGGCACCCGCAGCGCGCCTTCCATCGACGTGTGGTAAGTGCCGCTCCACGGTCCGGCCGTCCCGCGCCACGGCCGGCGGAACTCCGGCCCGTTGTCGCTGGCGAAGATCACCAGCGTATCGGCAGCGATGCCCAGGCGGTCGATCGCATCGAGCATCTGGCCGACACGGAAGTCCATCTCGACCATGGCGTCGGCGAACTCGCCTGCACGCGTGCGCCCGGCGAAGTCCGGATGCGGCAGCGTCGGATAGTGCAGATGGGTCAGCGGCACATAGGCGAAGAACGGCCGGCCGGCTCCGGTCTGGCGGGTGATGAAGTCGATCGTATGCGCAGCCAGTTCGCTGTCGATCCGGCGGCGCGCGTCCAGGTCGTACACATGGCGTTCGGCCGCGGCCTCGCCGGCACGGCCGGACATCACATAGGGCATCGGCACGACCGAGTCATCGAAGCCCGGCGTGCTGGTGAACATGCTCTCGTTGGTGGTGCGCGGAATGCCGTACCACTCGTCGAAGCCGCGGTCATGCGGATAGCGACCGGGCCGATCGCCGAGGTGCCACTTGCCGAAGCAGGCGGTAGCATGGCCCTGAGCGCCGATCAGCTGCGCCAGGGTGATCTCCCACGGAATCAGCCCCTGCGGCAACCCCGCCGGCACCGACTGCAGAGCGCCGGTGCGGATCGGATGCCGGCCGGTCATCAGCGCCGAGCGGGTCGGCACACAGTCGCTCTCGACATTGAAGTTGGTCAGGCGCAGTCCCTGCGCGGCGAGCGCATCGATACGCGGCGTCGGTGCACCGCGCAGCACACCACCACCGTAGCAGCCCAGTTCGCCCCAACCCAGATTGTCGGCGAGGATGAGGAGGATGCTCGGGGAGTTGTTTCGGGACTCGTTCCCGGACGAATGCTGTTCAGCCATGGCGGTTCCCTGCACGAGCGTGTTGAGGCAACCGGCAGGATACTTCAGGCGTGACCAACCCATCGCGCCGGCCCGGCACGCCGCGCGCTGCGACTACCGCCCGGGATTGGCCGGCAGCGGCAGCCGGTGCAGCGCATGCGCTACTTCGGCGGCGCGCCAGATCGTGATCTGCTCGGCCTGAGCGAACGGCAGCGCGTTGTCCGAGACCTCATGAATGGAAATATAGATCGCGCCAGTGGCCCCGCTCGCCGCGCGTGCGGCCTGCAGCGCACGCAGGGGCTCGATGCCGGTGCGTGCCGCCTTCCAGCGCCGCGCACTGACCAGCACCTTGCGCCCGGCAGTGCCCTTACCCGGGCGTTCGAGCTCGAAGTCGAACGCATCCCCTTTGGAGCGCTGCACCGTGCAGCCGTCGCGCTTGAACGAGGCCTCGAGCATTGCGGCAAACGCAGGCCAGGACATCGCACCGACCGCCTCGCTGATCCGGGCCACCTGGGCCGCCCCCGGACGGCCCCACTGGCGATGCAGCGCCATGCCGGCGATTGCCAGAAAGGGCAACCCGGCAACCACGCCGATCAGGCGGAAGGTACCCGGCAGCAGGGACAGCGACAGCAGGACGAACACCGCGGCGAGTGCCAGACTGATCCACCAGGGCGAGCGCAGCAGTAGCGCAAACAGCGAGTTCTCGGCAATTTTCACGATCGGTTCCGACTTCCTTGCCAGCGATGATCTGGTGCAGACTCTATCTTCGGGCTCTACCCGCAGACTCTACCCCCCGGACTCTATCCCAGACTCTACCCAGTGCGTCCGATTGCCGGACCCCTGCGGCACCTCTACTCGGCGCCTCCACATTGCGCCTCTTCCAGCCAATGATCATCTGCCAGATCAGCGACCTGCATATCCGCGCCGCGCGCGCCCTGGCTTACGGGCGGGTCGATACCGCGACCTGTCTGGAACGCTGCGTCCAGACCGTCAACCGTCTGGACCCGCAGCCCGATCTGGTCATCGCCACAGGTGACCTGGTCGACCACGGCCAGCCGGACGAATATGCGCTGCTGGCCGAATTGCTGGCGCCGCTGCGCCCGCCGCTGTTCCTGCTGCCCGGCAACCACGACGAGCGCGGGGCATTGTGTGCCGCCTTTCCCCAGCATGAGTACTTGCGGCAGTGGCCCCCGTTTGTCCAGTATGCGATCGAAGACTGGCCGGTGCGGCTGGTCGCGATCGACACGGTGATCCCGATGCAAAGCGGTGGCGCACTCTGTGCCGGGCGGCTTGCCTGGCTGGAGCACACCCTGGCCGAGGCGCCCGAGAAACCCACCGTGGTGGTCATGCACCATCCGCCCTTCCCCACCGGCATCGGCTTCATGGACAAGCTCGGCCTCACCGACCCGTCGTCGTTTGCCGAGGTGATCGCGCGCCATTCCCAGGTCGAGCGGGTGCTCTGCGGCCACCTGCACCGCTCGATCGTGCAGCGCTTCGCAGGCACCGTCGCGTCGACCTGCCCGAGCCCGGCGCATTCTGTCGCGCTCGAGATCGGGCCGGACGGCGGCGATGGCTATACGCTGGAACCCGGCGGTTACCAGCTGCACTGGTGGAGCGGCAGCGCGCTGGTCACGCATACCGCCACGATCGGCGATTGGCCCGGGCCGTTCCGTTTCGGCTGAGCCTCAGCGCGCGAGCAGCACCGCCTTGTGCGCGTCGATGAACCCGGTGAAGACATCACCGCCGCGAAACGCTGGATGGTCCAGCGTGCGTTGCAGAAACACCAGATTGGTCTCGACGCCTTCGATCCGGATCGCCGCCAGCGCAGCGCGCAGCCGGTCGATCGCCGCATCGCGGGTCGCGCCATGGGCGATCACCTTGGCGATCATCGGGTCATACCAGTGGCTGATCGTGTCTCCCGCTCGCACTCCGGCGTCGATCCGAAGCCCGTCCGGTAGTCCGTCCAGCAGCGCAGCGCCAGTGGCCGGCAACTCGAACACCGACAAGGTGCCGGTCGAAGGCAGGAAACCCTTCGCCGGGCGCTCGGCGTAAAGCCGCGCCTCGATCGCGTGGCCCTGTGCCCGCACATCGTCCTGCCCGGCCACAGGCAACGGATCACCACCTGCGAGCAGCAACTGCCAGGCCACCAGATCGACCCCGGTGCGCATCTCGGTCACCGGGTGCTCGACCTGGATGCGGGTGTTCATTTCGAGGAAGAAGAACTCACCGCTGTCCGCGTCGACCACGAACTCGACGGTGCCCGCCCCCCGGTAGGCCTGCTCGCGGGCCAGCGCGGTGGCCGCCTCGCACATCGCAGTGCGGGTCGCCTGGTCGAGTCCCGGCGCCGGGCTCTCCTCGATCACCTTCTGGAACCGGCGTTGAATCGAGCAGTCGCGCTCGTACAGATGCACCGCCCGCCCATCGCCGAAGCCGAACACCTGTACCTCGACATGGCGTGCCTTCGGCACGAAGCGCTCCAGATACACCGTGCCGTCGCCGAACGCACGCGCGGCCATCGTCTGGGTGCTCTCGATCGCCGCTGCCAGCCCGGCCGGATCGTCTACCCGGCGCATGCCGATGCCCCCGCCGCCGGCGGCCGCCTTCACCAGCAGCGGAAAGCCTGTTGCAGCCGCCGCCGCTTCGATCGTCGCGGACGTCACCGCCGGGTCCGCCGGCGAGAAGCGATCGCTGCCGGGCAGCACCGGTACGCCCGCAGCGCGCGCAATGATCCGCGCCCGCGCCTTGTCACCCATGTCGTCGATCGACTTCGGTGTCGGCCCGACCCAGCGCAGTCCGGCCGCCTCGACTGCCCGCGCGAATGCGGCATTCTCGGCGAGAAACCCGTAGCCCGGATGCACTGCATCGGCGCCGCTGTCCACTGCCGCCGCCAGCACCCGCGCGGCCACCAGATAGCTCTCGGTCGCAGGCGCCGCGCCGATCGCCACCGCCTGATCGGCCAGCGCCACATGCAACGCCGTCGCATCCACCTCGGAATGCACAGCCACTGTCGACATCCCCAGCAGGCGCGCGCTGCGCATCACCCTGCAGGCGATCTCGCCCCGGTTGGCTACCAGCAGCCGGCGGATCATCGGTCGCCCCCCTGCACCGCTCAGACCTGCAGCCGGGCCACCACTGCGCCCTCGCTGCAAGTGCTGCCTTCGGTGACACAGATCTCGGTGATCACGCCCGACTCGGGTGCGGTCACCGGTATCTCCATCTTCATCGATTCCAGGATGACGATCGCCGCCTCCTCCTCGACCCGGTCGCCGACTGCGGCCACGATCTTCCAGACGTTACCCGTTATCTCGCTTCTGACTTCGATGATCGGCATCAGTGTGACTCCTGTGGAAACTGGTTGGCGCGCTCGGCCGGCCGGTGCAGCCGGTGTTCCAGCGCTGACACGGCGGCCAGGGCATGGCCGGCATCGGCAATCTCGTCGAACACCGCAATACCGGCAGCGAGCGCGCGCTTACGATACTCCCGCCGGGCATCATCGAGTGCCTTGGACCCGTCCGAGCGCAGCACCAGCATGAAGTGAAGCTGATCCGGCCGGGCGCCACACACCCGCTCGGCGATGCCGATCAGCGTATCCACCGGATCGGCCGTGCTGCGCCCGACGAAGGCGGCTAGATTCAGATGCATGACCAGCGCGTCTGCTCCGCTCGCCTGATAGACGATGTCGAGGATGGTTTCGGCGATCGAACCGCCCCGGTTGAGCAGCGTGCCCACCGGGGTGTCGATCGGATTGACGATGCCGGTACCGGGGGGCAACTTGAGCGCACGCATGCGTTCTAACGCCAGATCATCCATCGGCAGGATGTCCAGCCCCACCGACGAAAAGCAGTCGGCAGCGAGCACGCTGGTGCCACCGCCATTGCCGAACAGCACGACACGCCGCGTCGGGCGCTGCGGACGCAGGGTCAGCACCTGCAGTGCGAGCAACGCATCGACGAAGCGGTCCACGGTATCGACCATCACGCAGGCGGTCTGCGCGCACAAGGCCTCCCAGGCGCGCAGATCTCCGGCAAGCGACCCGGTGTGCGAAGCCGCCGCGAGATGCCCCTGGCGCGTGCGTCCGCCCTTGAGCAGTACCACCGGCTTGGCCGCAGGCGAGCGCAGCAGTTCGAACAGCGCATGACCGTCCTTGGCCGACTCCAGGTAAAGCCCGACGGCACGCGTCTGCGGATCGTCGAAGTAGAACCCGGTGAGCTC
Source organism: Burkholderiales bacterium (assembly GCA_038205245.1). GTDB lineage: Bacteria > Pseudomonadota > Gammaproteobacteria > Burkholderiales > CAIKXV01 > CAIKXV01. The sequence continues at coordinate 25,968 of JBBRCD010000024.1, read as the reverse complement.
GGCCGCACCCAGATCGGCGCTGTTGCCGATGGTCACCAGACCGGAGAAGCGCACACCCCGGGTCTGCCCGCGCTTGATGATGTCGGTGGACAGGCCGCCGGACTGGGCGATGACACCGATACTGCCAGTCTCCCGGGGCGCGTCGTCCGGAAAGGTCACCCCGCCCCGGGGCGAGTAAAGACCGAGACAGTTCGGCCCGATCACCCGAAAGCCGCAGCGCCCTGCAGTGTCGACCAGCGCGCGCTCCAGGTCCTGCCCCTCCTCCACTTCGGCAAACCCGCTGGAGATCACCTGCGCGTAGGCGAGACGGCCAGCGCCTGCCGCCAGCGCCTCGGCCACCCGGGTCGCGCCGATCGCGACATAGGCGTAGTCGACCGCGCCAGGGGTGTCTGCGAGGCTGCGGAAGGCGGCCAATCCCTCGACCTCGGCTGCGGACGGATGAATCGGCCAGAGGCTGCCGGCGTACCCGAACGCCTTCATCCGACGGATGAACGTGTTCGCGATCGTCACCTCGGTCGCCGATGCTCCGATAACCGCGATCGTCTGCGGAGTGAACAGCGGCGCAAAGCGGGCTAGCCGCGCCGCCGCAGGATCTGTACGGTGCCGGGTAGCCTGCGCTGAGGATGGCGGTGTCCCCTGTGCCGACCCGGCGCCGGCGCCGGACGCCGCGGGCGCTCCGGCAGCGGGCGAGGCGAGGATCACCCGCGCATCGGCCACCACTGCGCCGTGTGCGGACACGATCACCGGATTCAGATCCAGCTCGGCGATGGAGTCGCCGTGACGTTCGAGCAATCCACCGTCGCCACCGACCGCAAGCAGCAGGTCGATCAGCGCTGCACGGGACACCGCAGCGCGGCCGCGCACCCCATCGAGCAGTGCACTGCCCTGCAGCGCGTCGAGCATCCCCACCGCCTCGTCACGCGTGATCGGCACCAGCCGGAAGGCGACGTCGCGCAGGACCTCGACGAACACGCCGCCAAGTCCGACCATGATCATCATGCCGAACTGCGGGTCGCGCACCGCGCCGATGACCATCTCGACTCCGGGCGGAGCCATCTCCTCGATCAGCCAGCCATCGACCCGGGCCGCGATCACCGCCGGCTCGCGCGCCATCGACTCGATCGCGCCGCGTACCGCCTTCGGGTCGGCCAGACCGATCCGTACGGCGCGCGCATCGCTCTTGTGCAGAATGTCCTGGGACACCACCTTGGCCGCGAAGGGTGCGTTCAGCCCGGCAGCAGCGGCCTCGGCTTCGGACGCGGTCGGCACAACCAATCCGCGCGGCACCTGAATGCCGATCGCGGCCAACGCCTGCTTGGCTTCCGCTTCGGACAGACTGGCTCGCCCCTCCAGCATGGCGCGCAACAGCACTGATTGCATCGTCATTGCAGTCATCGCGCTCAAAAGCTCGTCGGCCAGGTGCGCATCAGATGCTGGCCGATGCCGCCGGTCCTGCGACGCTTGTAGATGTCGAGCATGCCGATGAGGTGATCGCGCGTCTCCTGCGGCTGCACCACGTTCTGCACCGTATACATCGACGCCATGTCCCACACCTCGCTGTCCTGGGAGATATGCGCGAATGCTTCGTCCCAACCGGGCTGACCGGGCGAGACAGCATGCACGATCTGGGTCGAGGCTGCAGGATCCATGAAGCTGATCTCGGCAGTCGGCCAGGCGATCAGCTCATCGTTGTTACGCCCGCCGCCCATCGCGACATAGGCACGGCCGTAGGCCTTGCGCACCAGGACCGTGATCGTCGGTACCGTCACCAGCGAGGTGGCGTTCATGAAGTTCATGATGAAGCCGGGCGCACCGCGGCGCTCGGCCTCGAGCCCGACGACGAAGCCAGGGGTATCCATGAAGCGCACCATCGGGATGTTGAACGAATCGCACATCACGGTGAAATCGAGGATCTTGCGGATCGCATCCACGGTCAGCGCGCCGCCGGCATTGGCCGGGTTGTTCGCGATCACCCCGACTACCTTGCCGCCAAGTCGCGCCAGGGCGACCACCGCCGACTTTCCGAAGCGGGGTTTCAGTTCGAACATCGAACCCGCGTCGACGATCACCTCGAGGATCTTGCGGATGTCGTAGACCTGGGTGCGTTTCTCGGGCAGCAGCCCCAGGATTCTATCCTGGCCTTCGCCCGAGCCGGGGGCGACCCCGGCCACTGGCGGCAGTTCACCGTTATGGCTGGGCATATAGGACAGGAAGCGCCTGATCGCCTCCATCGCCTGCGCATCGGTGTCGACCACGCAGTCGATCAGGCCGGTTGTCTCGGCATGCAACCGCCAGCCGCCGAGCGCTTCGAGATCGACCTTCTCGCCGATGGCGATCGAGACCAGCTTCGGGCTGGACACGGCCATGATAGAACCTTTCCGCATCACCGCGAAGTCAGCGCAGCAACAGAGCCAGGCGGACGAACCGAAGGCGGTGTCCAGGGCCGCCGCCGCCCACGGGTTGTCGCGGGTACGGCGGAACTGCGCCGGGTCGTTGCCGAGCAGGTTACCCATGCCCTTCGAGCCCATGGTGTCCGGCATGCGGGCACCGGTGGACTCGCCGATATGCACGAATGGCATGCCGCACTCGACAGTGGTGCGCCGGACATGGCCCATCTTCTTCGAGTTGGTCGCCGAGGTGGACGACCCCTTGACGGTGAAGTCGTTGATCACCACGCCGCAGTCGCGCCCGTCGATCCGGCCAAAGCCGACAATCTTGCCGTCGCGCGGGGTCTTGCCCCGGTCCGATTCGAACACGCCGGATTCGCCGAGCAGGCCAGACTCGCGAAAGCTGCCCTCGTCGACCAGCAGCGCGAGCCGTTCCTCGGCGTTCAGCTGACCGGCAGCCTTGCGCCTGGCGAGCTTGACCGGTCCGCCCATGGCACGGGCCTTCTCGCGGCGGCGTTCAAGTTCATCCAGAGCGGTGGAGGGCAGCGTCATGTCGGGCAATTCCTGTCAGTCGAAACGGTAGTAGCCATATTGTCAGCGTCGAGCTCCACGTTCAGGCCGGGTCAGGACCGCATCAAGACCCTCACCCGCCTGCCCCCGGACAACTTCTATTTGTCCAGCGAAGACTACGCCGCCTATGCCAGTCACACCTTCGCCAGCGAGAAGATCTTCATCAAGAAGCTCGGGCTGTCGGCGAAGTAGCGACCAGGGGACAGACCCCGCACCTGGGTCAGTTCACGTTTGCGCACTAAACCTCTTCCTCGCTCACTGCCCCCGACCAGGGCGACAGCACATCGGTCGCGCCGAAGTAGTTGCCGGTCACCGGGTCCTTGAGCACCGCGCTCGGGCAGGCGAAGTTGGTCGGATACACCACCAGTTCGGTAGCCTTCACCGGGAACTTCGCCGCCAGCGCCTTGCGCACGCCGGCCGGCAGGCGCGGGTCGACGCCGACGAAGTCGCTATCGCTGGCATCGATGCGCGGCTGATGGAACGCCTTGTCCAGATCCAGACCGTGGTCGACCATCAGCGAGGTGAGCTGCATCACCGCCGGCATGATCTTGCGCCCACCGGAAGCACCGATCGCAAACCACGGCTTGCCGTTCTTGCGCGCGATCACCGGACACATGTTGGTCAGCGCGCGCTTGCCCGGCGCGAGCGAGTTCGGCTTGCCCGGCCGCGGGTCGAACCAGTTGATGCCATTGTTCATCAGCACACCGGTCTCGGGTAGCACGACCCGGCTGCCGAACACCGACAGCAGCGTCTGGGTCAGTGCGACCATGTTGCCGTCGCGGTCGATCACATTCAGATGCGTGGTGCACGAGGGCGACCGCGCCTCGGCCATCTCCACGATGTCGACTGTCGCCTCGCCCATGGTGGCGAGCCGGTCGCTATAAGCTTCGCGCAGCGCCGTGGCATAGGCGACGAAACTGTCCGCGGTCGGCGGACCCTTGACGAACTTCTGGTCGACCAGTTGTTGCAGCACGCGCGCCATCGACGGACCGGCGGTCAGCCCCGGCGCCATTGCAAGCCGCGCGCCGCGATAATCGATCTCCAGCGGCTCGAGGAACCGTGCCTGGAAACCAGCGAGGTCATCCGCACTCAGGATGCCGCCCAGCCGCCGGGTATCGGCGGCGATCGAACGGGCGATCTCGCCCTCATAGAAATCACGCCGGCCATTGCGCGCCAGCGTGCGCAGGGTGTCTGCCAGACCAGTGAGCTTCAACCGTGACAGTTCGGCGCCGGGCGCACTGACCGGCGGCAGGCCGTCCGGCAGCCAGATGCGTCGGGTCGACTCGTAGCGCATCAGATCGCGCGCTGCGGTGGCGATCTTGAGCGTGAGAAACCAGTCGACCGCGATGCCCTGATCGGCGATCTCGATCGCCGGAGACAGCATCGCGCCGAAACTGCGGGTGCCGAAGCGCTCCAGTGCGAGCCCCAACCCATCCACATGTCCTGGGATCGCAAACGACCACGGCCCATGCACGTTGCGATCGTCCTTGACCGCGGGCCAGGTGAACAGATCGGTCGTGGTACCGCCAGTGAGCGGGTAGTCGGCCAGGTCGACGCCGGCCGGCGACTTGGGGCCGAAGTCGATCACATGTACCCGATCTTCGGCGGCGATATAGACCATCATGAAGCCGATGCCGCCCAGGCCGCTGTTCCAGGGTTCGCAGGCGGCGAGCGCAAACCCGGTGGCGACTGCCGCATCGATCGCGTTGCCGCCATCGGCCAGCACGCGCGCGCCAGCGGTCGCAGCCAGCCGGTTTTGCGACGCCACAATACCGCCGCGCGATCGCGCCAGCGGCTTCTTCACCACCCAGTTCTGCACCAGATGATCGTTGACTGGCGGTTTCGATGACATCGTGGTGCGCATTCCTGTTTGAATCCGGGCGAGAAGACCGGGTCATGCTGCCATGCAAGGCTGGGGGCGAAGGAGACTGCTGTCTGTCCGCCCGATGCTCGCCGACCAGGGTCAGCGCGCTCGCGCTCGCGCACTACCGCGACGGGAGTGCCGAATGATAACCGAGCGGCCGCGCGGCCGAGGTTCCGCCCTGCCGCCCGGCCACGCAAGTCCGTCCGCGCCCGGGCCTGCCACATGGGCTTACGACAGCGGCTTACCACAGCGGCTCACCACAGCGGCCTGCCACATCGTTCCGGCGATGCACTGGCGATTCGGTATCCTTGCGTGCCATGCCTGGACCTGCCACACCGTCTAACCTCGCGCTGCCGCTGCCGCCGCTGCGCAACCGGCCCCGCCCGCCCGGCGCCCGGCTGGGCGTGCTCGGAGGCATGGGTCCGCTCGCCACGGTGGACTTTCTCGCCAAGCTGATCGCGGCCACCCCGGCCCGGTTCGACGAGGACCACATCCCGGTGCTGACCTGGTCGGTGCCGCAGATCCCTGACCGTCTGGCAGCGATCGAGGGCCGCGGCCCCTCGCCACTGCCGATGATGGTCGAAGCGCTGCAGGCGCTGGCTGGCTGCGGCGCGGTACAGGCGGTGATCGCCTGCAACACGGCGCCCTACTGGTACGACGCGCTGGTGGAACAGGGGGGGCTGCCGATCCTGCATATCGCCGATGCGGCGAGCGAGGCCATCTCGGCCGCAGCAGGGCCTGGCCAGGCGCGGGCGGACGGGCGTAGGGTCGCCCTGCTCGCCACTCGTGGCACGCATGTCGCCGGCTTCTATGCGCCCAGACTGGCCACGCTGGGGCACCGGCCGCTCCCACCCGACGAGCGAATGCAGCGCGAATGCATAGACCCGGCAATCGACGCGGTGAAGGCGAACCGGTTGCAGGCGGCCGGCATGCACCTCGGCGAGGCGCTGGGTCACCTGGGAGCACTGGACGTGGACATCGTTCTGCTCGGCTGCACCGAGCTGCCGCTGGCTTACGCTTCGTATCTTGCGCAGGCTGGTCACTGTGCGCTGCCGGTGATCGATGCGACTCAGGCGCTCGCCGTGGCCTGTGTGCGCAACTGGGGCTATCCACTGCCCGGCGCATCGATTTCCCGAGCGACCCCGCGCTCACCGTCACCCTGACCCTCGCCCCCCAACCTCACCCCTCAACCTCACCCCTCCACCTCACCCTCACGCGAACGGACTCCATGATGACTGCTTCCGCGATGCAGGTCGCCACCCTCGGCGGTGGCTGTTTCTGGTGCCTGGAGGCAGTGTTCGACGATCTGATCGGCGTCACCTCGGTCGAGTCCGGCTACATGGGCGGCCATGTCGATCAGCCCACCTATGCCCAGGTGTGCTCGGCAAAGAGCGGCCACGCCGAAGTGATACAGATTGCTTTCGATCCCGCACAGGTATCGTTCCGCGATCTGCTGGCGGTGTTCTTCACCATCCATGATCCGACCACCCTGAATCGCCAGGGTAACGACGCCGGCCCGCAGTACCGCTCGGCCATCTTCTTTCACTCCGATGAGCAACAGCGCGAAGCACAGGCATACATCGCCGAACTGACCGCCGGCAAAACGTTCAGCCAGCCGATCGTGACCGAAGTCGTGCCCGCGGTGAAGTTCTGGGTGGCCGAGAACTATCACCAGGAATACTTCGTGCATCACGGCCACGAGCCGTACTGCCAATACGTCGTGGCGCCGAAAGTGGCGAAGTTCCGCAAAGTGTTTGCGGAAAAGCGCAAGTCGAAATAGGGGCGTGCGCATTACGCCAGCCCGATGTGCTCACCTGCGAAGTGGGGCCGCATCATCACGCAGGCGCGTGGGCTGAAACCCGACTGAGCACGGGGGATTCGCGAGTTCGGGGACAGACCCTGAGGGTCTGGCCCCATCTGGAACGCGGGTTCGACGACAGACCTGCGGGTTCGGCGAGTTCGGGGACAGACCCTGAGGGTCGGTCCCCATCTGTCGCATCCGGCGCGAATCGAGCCCGCAGCAGCGTTTCAGTATCCCGTCAGCGTAACGTTGCGTTTATCTTTGCCAGCGTCGCCGCGCCTGGGGACAGTTCGGCTGCGCGCAACGTGAACAGCGGCGCCTCGATCGTGTTCAGGTGCTGGTGCAGATCTTCGGGCTGCGGGTCGATGTAGAGCAGCCCGGTCACCACCTCACCCTGCGCCGAGCGCGTCTGGATCATGTTCATCGCCTGCACCCGATCGGTCGGATCGTAGTCGGCCGCGAGCTTGCGCAGCCGCATCACCGAACCGTCATGCATCGGCAGGTCGATTGCGTCGCCTTGCGGATACTCGGCGTTGAGCGCTTCGCGCGACGGCCAGAAATCGAGCCGGTTCACCGCCTCGTTGTGCTCGCGCACGAAGTCGTAGCTGCGCGTGCTGCCCTCGTGATTGTTGAATGCCACGCACGGGCTGACCACGTCGATGAACGCAGTACCCGGGTGCGCGATTGCTGCCCTGATCAGCGGCACCAGCTGCGGCTTGTCCCCGGAGAAGCCACGCGCAACGAAGGTGGCGCCCAGCTGCAGGGCAAGACTCACCATGTCGATCGGCGAGTCGGTGTTGGTCACCCCGCGCTTGGACTTCGAACCCTGGTCGGCAGTGGCCGAGAACTGTCCCTTGGTCAGACCGTACACGCCGTTGTTCTCCACGATATAGGTCATGTTCACGCCGCGGCGCATGACATGCGCGAACTGGCCCAGCCCGATCGACGCCGAATCGCCATCGCCTGACACGCCCAGATAAAGCAGGTCGCGATTGGCAAGGTTGGCGCCGGTGAGCACCGAAGGCATGCGTCCGTGCACGGTGTTGAATCCGTGCGAGTTGCCCAGGAAGTAATCGGGCGTCTTCGACGAGCAACCGATGCCGGAGAGCTTGGCCACCCGATGCGGCTCGATGTCCAGCTCCCAGCAGGCCTGGATGATCGCCGCCGAGATCGAGTCATGCCCGCAGCCGGCACACAGGGTGGAGATCTTGCCTTCGTAGTCGCGCCGGGTGAAGCCGACCCGGTTGCGCTCGAGGCCGGGGTGATGCAGTTTGGGTTTGGCCAGATAGGTCATCTCGGGACTGTCCTCAGGATCGCCGACCGGGCGCGAGCAGGCTCACCCGTTCGCTGATCGCAGCGGTGATGAAGCGCGCCGTGATCGGCGTGCCGTCGTAGTGCAGGATCGGCATCAGCCGCGCCGGATCGATCGACAGCTCGGTGGTGAGCAGCGTGCGCAGCTGCGCATCCCGGTTCTGCTCGACCACGAACACCAGCTCATGCGTGGCGACGAACTCGGCCACTGCATCGGCGAATGGGAACGCGCGAATACGCAGCAGATCGACCTGCACATCCTGCGCTTCCAGAGCGACGATCGCCTCGTTCATCGAAGGGCTGGTCGAGCCGTAGTAGATCGCGCCCACGCGGGTCGGCCGTGACGCCGGGCGCATCACTGGTGCGGGCACCAGTGCGCGCGCGGTGTCGAACTTCCTGAGCAGCCGCTGCACATTGTCAAGATAGTCCGGTCCGGCCTCGGAGTAACGGGCATAGGCATCGCGCGTCGTGCCGCGGGTGAAGAACGCGCCCTTGCTCGGATGCGTGCCCGGATAGGTCCGGTACGGGATGCCATCGCCGTCGACATCCAGATAGCGCCCGAAGTCTTCGCCCGCCTCCAGCCTCTCGCGGGTCATCACCTTGCCACGGTCGTACTCGCGGCTGTCGTCCCAGGCAAACGGCGCAGTGAGCCGCTGGTTCATGCCGATATCCAGATCGGTCATCACGAACACCGGCGTCTGCAGCCGGTCTGCCAGATCGAGGGCCTGGGCCGTCATCTCGAAGCACTCGTTCGGGTCCTGTGGAAACAACAGCGGATGCTTGGTGTCTCCATGCGAGGCATAGGCGCAGGCGAGCACATCGGCCTGCTGGGTGCGGGTGGGCATGCCGGTGGACGGCCCGCCGCGCTGCACGTTGACGATGGTGGCCGGAATCTCGGCAAAGTAGGCGAGGCCAATGAACTCGGTCATCAGCGAGATGCCCGGCCCCGAGGTGGCAGTGAAGGCACGCGCGCCGTTCCACCCGGCCCCGACCACGATGCCGATGGACGCCAGTTCGTCCTCGGCCTGCACGATCGCATAGCGATGCCGGCCGTTGTCCGCGTCGACCCGGTACGTCGCGCAGTAAGCCATGAACGCTTCAGCCAGCGATGACGACGGAGTGATCGGATACCAGGCGCAGACGGTTGCGCCGCCATAGACCGCCCCCAGCGCTGCTGCCGAGTTGCCATCGATGAAGATCTGCGCGCCGACATTGTCGGCGCGGCGCAGCCGGATGCCGAGCGGACAGGCCAGGTGCTCGCGCACCCAGCTCTGCCCAAGACGCAGCGCCTCGATGTTTGGGGCAAGCAGCTTCTCCTTGCCCTTGTACTGCTCGCCGACCAGCCGCTCGCACTCGGCCAGATCGAGGTCGAGCAGCGTGGCGAGTGCACCCAGGCAGACCATGTTCTTCAGCAACTGGCGCTCGCGCGGGTTGCTCCAGCGCGCGTTGGCAAGCTCGGTCAGCGGCACGCCGATGACGTGGATGTCGGCGCGAAACTTCGCAGGCGGCAGCGACTTGGTCGAGTCATGGAACAGATAACCACCGGGCTCGATCTCGGCCACATCGGCGTCCCAGGTCTGCGGATTCATCGCCACCATCATGTCGACGCCACCGCGCCGGCCCAGCCAACCGGCCTCGCTCACCCGCACCTCGTACCAGGTGGGCAGCCCCTGGATGTTGGACGGGAAGATGTTGCGCGGCGAGACCGGCACGCCCATGCGCAGGATCGCCCGCGCGAACAGCTCGTTGGCCGAGGCCGAGCCCGAGCCGTTGACGTTGGCGAACTTCACCACCATGTCGTTGACGGCCTCGATCGGTGCGACTGGTGCGGGCGACTGCAGCTTCTGCATTGGCGTATCCATCACGCGGCCTTTCGCGCCGGCTCACTCGGGCTGCGGCAGCCCGGTCCGGCATGGGTGGGCTGGTACAGGAACTTCTGCATGTCCCAGGCGCCGGTCGGGCAGCGCTCGGCGCACAGACCGCAGTGCAGGCAGACGTCCTCGTCCTTGATCATCGAGCGGCCGGTGCTCAGACCGTCCTGCACATACAGATCCTGGCCCGGATTCAGCGCCGGTGCGGTCAGCCGCAGGCGCAGCTCGGCCTCCTCACCATTGACGGCGAAGGTAATGCTGTCCATCGGGCAGATATCGACACAGGCATCGCACTCGATGCACAGCTTGGGCGCGAACACCGTCTGTATATCGCAGTTCAGGCAGCGCTGCGCCTCCTTGAACGCGGTGGCGGCATCGAAGCCCAGTTCGACCTCTACCCTGATGCTGGCCAGCGCCTTGGCCGCATCGCTCCACGGCACCTTGAAGCGTGCCTCGAGTGCGATCTGGTTGTCGTAGCTCCATTCGTGGATCCCCATCTTCTGCGACATCATCGACACGCCCGGGGCCGGGCGTTCGGTGAGTGGTTCCCCATTGAGCAGCTTGTCGATCGACACTGCCGCATCATGGCCATGGGCCACCGCCCAGATGATGTTCTTCGGGCCGAACGCCGCATCGCCGCCGAAGAACACCCGCGGCTGCGTCGACTGGAAGGTCACCTTGTCGACCACCGGCATGCCGTGCTCATCGAACCCGATGTCGCAGTCGCGCTCGATCCAGGGAAACGCATTCTCCTGACCCACCGCCACCAGCACGTCGTCGCACTCGAAGAACTCGTCGGGTTCACCGGTGGGCACCAGCCGGCGCCGGCCCTGAGCATCGCGCTCGGCACGCACCCGCTCGAAGCTCATGCCGGTAAGACGGCCGTCGCGATGGTCGAAACTCTTGGGCACGCGATAGTCGAGAATGGGAATGCCTTCGTGCTGCGCGTCTTCCTTCTCCCAGGGACTCGCCTTCATCTCCTCGAAGCCTGAGCGCACGATCACCTTCACTTCTTCGCCGCCCAGCCTTCGCGCGCTGCGGCAGCAGTCCATCGCAGTGTTGCCGCCACCGAGCACGATCACACGCCGGCCGACCCGGGTCGTGTGCCCGAAGGACACCGAGGCGAGCCAGTCGATGCCGATATGGATGTTGGCCGCCGCTTCGCGCCGGCCCGGCAGATCGAGGTCACGCCCGCGCGGCGCACCCGAGCCGACGAACACTGCATCGAAGTCCTGCGCCAGCAGGGCACGCATCGAGTCCACCGCCACGCCGCCGCGGAACTCCACGCCCAGATCGAGCACGTAACCGACCTCCTCATCGATCACCGACTCGGGCAGACGAAAGCGCGGAATCTGCGACCAGATCATGCCGCCGGCACGCGGATCGCGATCGAACACGGTGACCGCATAACCCAGCGGGGCCAGATCGCGCGCCACGGTGAGCGAGGCCGGGCCGGCACCGACACAGGCGATGCGCCGGCCGTTCTTCACCGCCGCCGGTGTGGGCAGCAGGGCGCGAATCGCAGCCTGGTCCTTGTGATCGGCAGCCACCCGCTTGAGTCGGCAGATCGCCACCGGCTCGGGCTTCGCCTGATTGTCTTCCTCGACCCGTCCGCGCCGGCAGGCCGGTTCGCATGGTCGGTCGCAGGTGCGGCCCAGGATGCCCGGGAACACGTTGGAGTCCCAGTTGACCTTGTAGGCCTCGGTGTAGCGTCCGGCGGCAATCAGCCGAATGTACTCTGGCACCGGTGTATGCGCCGGGCACGCATGCTGGCAATCGACGACCTTGTGGAAATACTCCGGGTCGCGGGTATCCGTGGGTTTCAAACCGCTCCTCCTGCACGTGGCACAGGGCACTGTGTCGTCGCACTGGCGATCGCGCAGCACCTCAGGGCGGGCACCGCAGCCGGGATCGCCTGGCGGGCGACCGGGACGGTGTCCTGATCATTGTTTGGCAGCGATGCTACTCCGACTGCGGCATGGGGGGAATCGTCCAACCGCTGCCGTCCAACCGCTCCCGGACAGCCTGCGCCGATCATCCCGGGTCCGCCAGGAACAAATTGGCGGCCCCGCAGGCGCAGCGGCCGCCCTTGCTGCACCATGCCGGCTGCGTCGCCACATGAAGGAGTCCGCAATGACCACAACACCGGGGCCAGTTGCCGCATCGCCCGCAGTCCGCCGTGAACATGATCTGCTGGGCGAACGCGACCTGCCCGCGGAAGCCTACTGGGGCATCCACACCCTGCGTGCGGTGGAGAACTTCCAAATCTCCGGCATAGTCATCGGTGGCTACGCCGACCTGATGCGCGCGCTGGCACTGGTCAAGGCGGCAGCGGCCCAGACCAACATGGATCTGGGCGACCTTGACCCCGGCATCGGCGAGCCGATCCTGCGCGCCGCACGCGAGATCGCCGAAGGTGCCCTGCATGACCAGTTCATCGTCGACGTGATCCAGGGCGGGGCCGGAACCTCGACCAACATGAACGCGAACGAGGTGATTGCCAACCGCGCGCTCGAGCTGTGCGGGCGACCCAGGGGTGACTATGCCTTCATCCACCCGATCAACCATGTGAACATGTCGCAGAGCACGAATGACGTCTACCCGACCGCGCTGCGCGTCGCCGCCTGCTTCGCACTGGAACGCCTGGTGACCGCGATGGCCGGACTGCGCCTGGCCTTCGAGCAGAAGAGCCTCGAGTTCGTCGATGTGCTGAAGATCGGTCGCACCCAGCTGCAGGATGCGGTGCCGATGACCCTGGGGCAGGAGTTTTCCACCTATGCGGTGATGCTGCACGAGGACGAAGCCCGGGTGCGCGAAGCCGTCGGCCTGATCCGCGAAATCAACCTGGGCGCCACCGCGATCGGCACCGGCATCAATACCGACGTCGGCTATTCGCGACTGGCGATCAGCCACCTGTGCGCCATGACCGGACTGGCCTTGACCCAGTCGCCGAATCTGATCGAAGCCACGCAGGACACCGGCGCCTTCGTGCAGCTGTCCGGGGTGTTGAAGCGGGTCGCGGTCAAGCTGTCCAAGACCTGCAACGACCTGCGCCTGCTGTCGAGCGGGCCGCAGGGCGGATTCAACGAGATCCGACTGCCGGAGCGTGCAGCAGGCAGCTCGATCATGCCAGGCAAAGTGAACCCGATCATCCCGGAGGTGGTGAACCAGATCGCCTTCGAGGTGATCGGCAACGACATGACGGTCACCATGGCCGCCGAGGCCGGACAACTGCAGCTCAATGCGTTCGAGCCGATCATCGGCCATTCGATCTTCAAGAGCGTGCGGCATCTGGAGGCGGGCTGCCGCACCCTCACCGAACACTGCGTGCGCGGCATCACCGCCAATCGCGAGTTGCTGGCTGCGCGGGCCGCGGCCTCGGCCGGACTTGCTACCGCGCTTAACCCGTATGTCGGCTACGAGAACGCCACCCGGGTGGCACTCGCGGCGCTCGCCACCGGGCGTCCGGTGGCGGATCTGGTGCTGGAAATGGGGCTGCTCGATGCGACCACCCTGCAGGACATCTTGCGCCCCGAGGTGCTTACCCGGCCGCGCAGCAGACGATGAAGCCGATGATGATCCGGTCCCTCAGGGTATGCGCTACCCGGGATCCGCGCGCCCGTCAGGTTCTCACCTGTAGACAAACCAACCTGCCTTGTGGCTATATCTGCGGCTGGCATGGAGCCTGCTTCACCTAAGCCGATTGCGCACGTGCGGTTTTTCGCGCGTGTGCCAACTCGTGCCAGCGTGTGCCATTACCCCGGGCGCATGGCGCCCAACCCGAGGAGAACCCTTTGAAACGACCTACCCGATTCTCGCCAGCGCTTTCGGTGGTGACCGCGGCCGCCGCACTACTCGTCTCGACCGCGCCAGCATGGGCCCAGGCCCTCACCGGCACGCTGGCCAAGGTCCGCGACACCGGCACCATCACCATCGGCCATCGCGAAGCCTCGATTCCGTTCTCGTATCTGGACGACAAGCAGCAGGCCGTTGGCTACTCGATGGATATCTGCATGCGTATCGTCGAGGCGGTACGCGCCGAGCTGAAGAACCCGAAGATCAAGGTCGTCCTGCAGCCGGTGACCTCGGCCAACCGCATTCCGCTGCTGCAGAACGGCTCGATCGACATCGAGTGCGGATCCACCACCAACTCGGTCGACCGGCAGAAACAGGTGGCCTTCGGTCCGACCTACTTCGTGATCAACGTCACCGCGGCGGTCAAGAAGGGCTCGCCGATCAAGACGCTGGCCGACCTGAACGGGCGCACGATCTCGACCACGGCAGGCACCACTGCCGTACCGCTGCTGAAGAAGTACGAGAAAACCGGCGGCATCGACGTGAAGGAAATCTACGGCAAGGACCACTCCGAGTCGTTCCTGCTGCTGGTCGATGACCGGGTCTCGGCGTTCGTGATGGACGACGTGCTGCTCGCCGGCCAGATCGCCAATGCGCGCTCGCCCGGTGACTTCGTGATCCTCAATGAGTCGCTGCGCACCGAGCCGTACAGCGTCATGCTCAGGCGCGAAGACCCGCAGTTCAAGGCGTTGGTCGATCGCACCATGGGCGGGATGATGAAGTCGGGCGAGATCGAGAAGATCTATGCACGCTGGTTCCTGAGCCCGATCCCGCCGCGCAACGTCAATCTCAACTTCCCGATCACGCCCGCGCTGCGCGAAGCGTTCAAGAACCCGAACGACATCGGCGTGTAGTAGCGGCAGAGCTGCGCCCACTGCCGTCGTCGGTCGAATAGACGACGGCCAGTCCCTGCAGCGCAGCCTTGCAGCACCGCGTGCGACAGGCCGGCAGCCGAAAGGTTTCCGGCCTGTTTTCTTTTTGTGGCAAGCTTCTTGCACAACAACATGTCAAGTACGGCAGCGGGGGGTCTGATGGGCTTGAGTCTTGACTGGTCGGTTTTCCTGCAGGAGTTGCCCGAAGGTGGCGTTTACTACTGGGAGATGTTGCTGTCCGGGTTGTGGTGGACCCTTGGCGTAGCTGCCTGCTCCTGGCTGATCGCCATGTTCTTCGGCTCGGTGATCGGCACCATCCGCACCACCAACAGTCGCGCGCTGGTGTTCTTCGGCAACGCCTGGGTCGAACTGTTCCGCAATATCCCGCTGCTGGTGCAGATGTTCCTCTGGTACTTCGTGCTGCCCGAGTTCATCCCGCCGCTGAAAAGCTGGGTGGTCGCCGCCGATCCGGCCGAGGCACAGTTTCTGTCGGCCACACTCTGCCTGGGCCTGTTCACCTCGGCCCGCATCGCCGAGCAGGTGCGTGCCGGCATCCAGTCGCTGCCGCGCGGGCAGCGCTATGCGGCGCAGGCAATCGGTCTCAACGTGACCCAGATGTACCGCTTCGTACTGCTGCCGATGGCCTACCGGATCATCATCCCGCCGTTGACCAGCGAAACGATGAACCTGATCAAGAACACCTCGATCGCGCTCACCATAGGTCTTGCCGAACTCACCTTCCGCACCCGGGAGATGGGCGAGTACACCTTCCGCTTCTTCGAAGCGTTCACTGCCGCGACGCTGATCTACATCGCGATCGCGATGACCGCAAACCGGGTGATGGCCGTCATCGAGCGGCGTACCGCGGTGCCCGGCTTCATCGCCGGCGGGAAATAGGGGACAGCGACGATGGATTTCGACACCTCGGTCATCACCGGTTCCCTGCCCTACCTGTGGAAGGGCATGCAGTACACGATCCAGCTCACCGCGATCGCAGCACTCGGCGGCCTGTTCTTCGGCACCCTGCTGGCGCTGGCCCGGCTGTCGTCGATCAAGCCGCTGTCGATGATCGCTGCAGGCTATGTCAATCTGATGCGCTCGATCCCACTGGTGCTGGTGATCTTCTGGTTCTTCTTCCTGGTGCCGGTGATCCTGCAGACGGTGATGGGCTACGAGCGCCCGCCCCAAATCGGCGCGGAACGCACCGCGATCATCACCTTCATCATGTTCGAGGCGGCCTACTTCTGCGAGATCATGCGCGCCGGGATTCAGTCGATACCGCGTGGGCAGGTCCACTCGGCCTACGCACTCGGCCTGAACTACCGGCAGTGCATGCAACTGGTGGTGCTGCCGCAGGCGTTCCGCAACATGATCCCGGTGCTGCTTACCCAGACCATCATCCTGTTCCAGGACACTTCACTCGTATACGTGATCTCGGCCACCGACTTCGTCGGCGCGGCCGCCAAGATCGCCCAGCGCGACGGCCGGCTGATCGAGATGTATCTGTTCGTCGCTGTCGTCTATTTCGTCATCTGCTTCACACTATCGCTCGCGGTCAAGCAGTTGCAGAGAAGAATCGCGGTGATTCGATGAGGAGAGCAGCGTGCCGATGATCGACATTCAGGGAATCTCCAAGTGGTACGGCACCTTCCAGGTGCTGACCGACTGCAAGACCCAAGTGGAAAAGGGCGAGGTGGTGGTGGTCTGCGGCCCGTCCGGCTCGGGCAAGTCCACGCTGATCAAGTGCGTGAACGCACTCGAACCATTCCAGAAGGGCGATGTGGTGGTCGATGGAATCTCGATCGGCGATCCGAAGACCAATCTGCCGAGGCTCCGGTCGCGCGTGGGCATGGTGTTCCAGAATTTCGAGCTGTTCCCGCATCTGTCGATCACCGAGAACCTGACCCTGGGACAGATCAAGGTGCTTGGCCGCCCGACCGAAGAGGCGAGGACGCGCGGTTTGAAGCTGCTCGACCGGGTCGGTCTGATCGCGCAGAAGGACAAGTACCCCGGGCAGCTCTCCGGCGGTCAGCAGCAGCGGGTCGCTATCGCGCGCGCCCTGTCGATGGACCCGATCGCCATGCTGTTCGACGAGCCGACGTCAGCCCTGGACCCGGAGATGGTCAACGAGGTGCTCGACGTGATGGTCGAACTCGCCCATGAAGGCATGACGATGATGGTGGTGACCCATGAAATGGGCTTCGCCCGCAAGGTTGCGGATCGGGTGATCTTCATGGACCGGGGAGAGATCGTCGAGGACGCGAAAAAGGAAGACTTCTTCGGCAGCCCGAGATCGGAACGCGCGCAGATGTTCCTGTCGAAGATCTTGCAGCATTAGCGGGGTCTTTATCGCAGATCGTGCGGGGTCCGAGCGCGGCGGGTTGCCGACTCCGCTCGTCCCTGCACCAGCGCGCCTTGCGGCGAGCGCACTGCGCCTTCTGCTCTGGACATAGCACCATCGCGGGGTCGAGCGGGCGGGGTACCCTGCGCAGCGAAGTAAAGGCGGAGGGACGGGCCCGCGGCGCAGCGGGCCCGTTCCGGGGGACATGAGCGGAGCAGGGTACCCCGTCGGCTCGACCTGGCAATGGCCGATACCACGAAAAGGGCGCGCGACAAGGGGACAGACCCCAAGGGTCTGTCCCCGCTCACGCCACCGCCGGTTTCGCATCGACCCGCGCTGGTCAACGCATCCAGCACGGCTGCGTTTCGCGGATAAGCCGCGGCTTTGCCTGCCGGGCCCTCCGCACGCCTTGCAGCGTCGTCACGTTGGCGATCGCACCGAACTGAGCACCGAACTGAGCACCGAACCGAGCACCGAACTGAGCACCGAACCGAGCACCGAACCGAGTACCCAACCAAGCACCCAACCGAGCCGTCGATGTCCGCCACCGCCCCTGCATCCAGCACTTCCAGCGCCGCACCGTCGATGACGACGTCCGCCATGCTGCCCTACGCGGGCACCATCTTCCTGTCCGCCTTCCTGCTGTTCCTGGTGCAGCCGATCATCGCCAAGCAGATACTGCCCTGGTTCGGCGGCTCCTCGGCGGTCTGGACCACCTGCCTGGTGTTCTTCCAGAGCACGCTGCTCGCCGGCTACGCCTATGCCGACCTGACCAAGCGGCTCGGACAGAAGCGCCAGACCTGGCTGCATGTCGCGCTCATGGTGGTGTCGCTGGTATCGCTGCCGATCCTCGCCTCCGAGGCCTGGAAGCCAATGGGCGATGAGGAGCCGATCGGGCGCATCCTGCTGCTGCTGACCCTGACCATCGGCCTGCCCTACTTCCTCCTGTCGACCACCACGCCGCTGCTGCAGACCTGGTACTGGCAGCGCTTCCGGTCCGGCGTGCCGTACCGGCTGTTCGCGCTATCGAACTTTGCCTCGCTGCTGGCCCTGCTCGGCTTCCCGGTGCTGTTCGAACCCTGGCTCGATCTGAACGCCCTCGGCTGGGGCTGGTCGGCGATCTATGCCTGCTTTGTAGTGTTATGCGCAGGCACAGGCTGGCTCTCGCTCAAGGCGCTGCGCGACAACCCGATGCCCGCGGCGGCCGCGCAATCAAGCGCCGACGCTGCCTCGACACGACCCTCGCTCTCGACCCAGGCGCAGTGGCTTGCCTTGTCGGGGATGGGCTCGGTGATGCTGCTGGCGATCTCCAACCACATCACCCAGAACATCGCCAGCGTGCCTTTCATGTGGGTGGTGCCGCTGTCGCTCTACCTGATCACCTTCATCCTGTGCTTCGATCATCCGCGCTGGTATGTGCGCTGGCTGTACATCGGGCTGCTGGTGCCCGGCCTGCCCCTGATGGCGTGGAAGATCTCGTCACTCTCGCTGTCGGTGGCCGCCCCCCTGTACCTCGTCGGGCTGTTCGTCGCCTGCATGTTCTGTCATGGCGAACTCGCGCGGCTGAAGCCCGATCCCCGCCACCTGACCCGGTTCTACCTGATGATGTCGGTCGGTGGCGCGCTTGGCGCAGTGCTGATCGCGATCGTCGCCCCGCTCACCCTCAGTGGCTACTTCGAACTCAATATCTCGCTGGTGGCGATGGCGCTGCTGGTGATGATGCAGCTCAACGGCAAGCAGCTGTTGATCGGGGTAGCGGTGGTGTTCGCCACCTCGTGGTATGCGACCCAGGGCATGCTCGAGTACAAGCGCGAGATGCGGGTGATGGAGCGCGACTTCTATGGCGTGGTGCGTATCCGTGACCGGGAGTACGACGGCACCGATTACCGGGCGATGCTCCACGGCAGCATCATCCACGGCGGTCAACTGCTGGGCGACAAGTTCAAGAATACGCCGAGCGATTACTTCAGCCCGACCTCGGGCTATGGGCGCATGTTCGCGGCGCTGAACGAGATCGCGCCCGGGCCGCGCCGGCTGGGCATCATCGGTCTGGGCGCCGGAGTGGTCGCCGCCTACGGGCGCCAGGGCGATGAGATCGTCTTCTACGAGATCAGTCCGAAGGTGATCGAGATCGAGAAGCGCGAATTCACCTTCCTCTCCGACACCAAGGCGAAGACCTCGGTAATCATCGGCGATGGTCGGCTGTCGCTCGAGCGTGAAGCCGCGCGCGGGTACAAGGTGCTGGGCATCGACGCCTTCTCCGGCGACTCGATCCCGATGCACCTGATCACCCGCGAGGCGATGGCGCTGTATGTCCGGCACCTGGCCCCGGATGGCGTCATCATGTTCCAGGCGACCAACCGATACATCAACCTGGTGCCGGTGATCAAACGCCTGGCGATGGAGGTCGGCATGGAAGCGGTGCTGGTCTCGGATGATCCGACCAATACCGGCGGCGCCAGCTTCTGGAACTCGTCCACCGACCAGGTGATCGTCACCCGGAACAAGGCGCTGCTCGCCCATCCTGCGCTGAGGGATGTGATCCAGCAGATCCCCGACCGCAAGGATCTGCCGACGTTCACCGATTCGCACCATAATCTGTTCCGGATACTGAAGTAACGAACCCCGCCCGCCGCCCATGGCAGGCGGCCGGTGCCTGCGCGCGGATGCAGCCGATAGCGAGATAGGTGAACATCTTGCAGACGCCGCGCCGATGCTCCAGCACCTGGGTGAGCGGCGACTACAGCGCGGTGAACTCGGGGTCGTCGGCCATACCCTAGAACGGCACCGACCCCGCCAGCGTCGTGCGCTCCATTCGCCGGCGCAGCGGCAGTTCGTAGTCGATCACCGCACGGTGCTGGGTCGCACAGTTGTCCCAGATCAGGAAATCGCCCTTGCGCCATTTATGGCGATAGACGAAACGATCTTCCTTCATGTGCTCGAACAGGTGGTCGAGCAGCGCCCGGCTCTCGGCCGGCGCCATGCCGACGATCTCGGTCGTGTAGCCTTCGTTCACGAACAGGCACTTCTTGCCGGTCGCCGGATGCGTGCGCACTGCCGGGTGCGGCATGTCCGGCGTCTTCGCCCGCTGCTCGGCGGTGAGTTCCATCCGCGGGCCGCTCTTGCGGTCGCGCGCGTAGCCGGCGATGTACGAGTTGATCGCCTGGCGCCCCGCAAGCTGCTGCTTGATCGCCGCGGGCAGGGCGTCATAGGACGCGGTCATGCTCGAAAAAAGCGTGTCGCCTTTCGGCGCGCCGTCCTGCATCGGGATCTCGTGCGCATAGAACAGCGATCCACGGCTCGGCTCTTTCGCATAGCACAGGTCCGAATGCCAGAAGAAGCCGGCATCCTGGCTGCCAATGGGCTTGCCGTTCTCGATGATGTTCGACACGATGAACAGCTCGGGGTACCCGGGGCGACAGCGATCGAGCCGCACATGGTGTTCGAGTTCGCCGAACAGCCGGCTGAAGGCGATATGCTGCTCGGGGCTGACGGTCTGGCCCGGGAACACGACGACTGCGTATCGATGCAGCGCGTCCTCGATCTGCCTGAACGTCTGCGTATCGACCGGCTCGGCCAGGTTCACCCCGAGGATTTCTGCGCCGAGTGCGGCGCCAGTAGGCTTGATGGTGATCATGTCGATTTTCCTCCGAGGGTCGCTGCAGGTGCGCTGGAAATCGTCACGTGCGAGTCGACCGGGCTGTCCGGTAACCTGCGTGCCGGACGGGGTACCGCGCGCCGGCCTCGCCGCCGCGTACTGAAGCAAGCTTACTTCAAGCGTGCGGACGGTGCATGCCGCGACCGCGCAGTGGGCTGAGCAGGACGTGAGGTTTGCGGGTCAAGTGGCTGCCCGAGCGGATCGCGCTGGTGTGACGAATGGGAGGGGCGCAGTTGCGCGAGTCAGCGAGCGTGCGCAGTCGCGTTGCGAAGTTTCAGAACCGGTAGGTGAGCTCGATCATGTGAAAGTCCGCCCCGATGGAGTCAGGCCCGTAGATGTTGGCATCGGAGTAATGCATGAATCGATAGCCCGCGCCCACTCCCTTGCGCACGGGAACGTTGAAGCCGAGCGTCAACGCAAATTGGAAGAGGCCGCCGTAGTCCTGGCTGCCGAAGCGGGCCCTGCTGAGCAAAGCCCCTCCGGCCCCCATGTCGAACGTGAAGCGCCCGTCCCGGCTGCCGAAGGCGAGCAAGGGGATTGCGGAGACCACGAGGGCGTTCTTCCCGACCCCGCGAAGCAAGCCAGCGCTGGTCATCAGCCTCGTGCCCAAGCCCCAGCCCGCGTCTGAGTATCTTTGCCATGGCAGCTTGAAGGTGGCTGCAGCGTCGTACGCCCGAAACTGCTCGGGCTGCGCCTGGCCAAGCACGTTGCCCTCCGCTATGCGGGCGCGAACACCCACGCTGAACAAGGAGACGCCTTCGGCCAGACTCGGCAACGGCATGAGCAGGCAAAGAGCGATGCCGAGCACGACCAACCGTGCACCAGTTCGTCCGCGCGAGATCGCACCGGAACGATCGCGGCACAACCGATCGGCGATCGACTTCGATTCAGGAAGATCCGCTTGTCGCATCGATCCGTTCTCCACGTAAGTCTTTTGCTGCCGAAAAACGACGACAGAATTCTTCCAGAAAAAGACCGACATTTCAAACGCGTCGCCGCGTACCACACGCACCCGGGGCGGCCACGGTGCCTCGCCGACATCGCAAATGCGAGCGCCCTGCTATAGCATCCCGCATGCGGCATCGCTTATCCGTCAGTTCGCCGACCACGATTCGACCAGGATTCCTTCATGAAAACACCCTTGCACGCCGCTGCCGCCCGAGCATCCCTGCAGCGCCGCCGCACCCGCTTGGCGCTGGCTGGTCTGCTGCTATGGCCGGCGCCGCTGCTGTTCGCCCCTGCGGGGACCGCCTTCGCGCAAGCGCCCTACCCCTCGAAAACGATCCGCATCGTTGTGCCGGCCGGTCCCGGCGGCGGCACCGACATCCTGGCGCGCCTGTTGAGCCCCAGACTCACCGAGATCTTCGGGCAGACCGTCGTCATCGACAACCGGGGCGGTGCCTTCACCAACATCGGCACGGAAATCGTCGCCAGATCCGCGCCCGACGGCTATACCGTGCTCATCGCCAGCACCCCGCACGCGATCAATCCCACCCTGCTGGCCAAACTGCCCTTCGATCCGATCAACGACTTCACCATGATCAGCCAGCTGGCCCTGACGCAGAACGCGCTGGTAGTGCACCCGTCGCTGCCGGTCACCAACGTCAAGGAGTTCATCGCGCTGGCCAAAGCCAGGCCCGGCGCGCTGACTGCCGGCACCTCGGGCGGAACCTCGGGCTATCTCGCGGTGGAGATGCTCAAGTCGATGGCGAAGATCGACGTCGTCAATATCCCCTACAAGGGCGCGGGCCAGGCGCTGAACGATACCGTGGCCGGCCATGTGCAGTTCCAGTTCAACACCCTGCTCGCCGCGCTGCCCTTCATTCAGAACGGCCGCCTGCGCGCGATCGGCGTGTCTGGCGCAAGGCGCGCCAGTGCACTGCCCAATGTGCAAACCGTGGCGGAAACCATCAAGGGCTTCGAATCGAGTGGCTGGTACGCGCTGATGGGGCCCGCCGGCATGCCACGCGACGTCGTACTGAAGATCAACGACGGTTTCGCCAGGGCCCTGCGCACCCCGGAGATCAACAAGCGCCTGTCGGAGATGGGCGTCGATGTGGTCGCGGGCTCGCCGGACGAACTGACACGGCTGATGCCGCTCGAAATCAAGAAGTGGGGCGCTGTCGTCAAAAGCTCGGGCGCGAAAGCGGAGTAACCAAACGGCCCGTGCACGCCGGCCTCCCCCGCTCAGAAGTTCCGGTACTTGTCCGTCGCCAGCAGGCGGACGATCTCCGTTCGCAGGTCGGCGATATCGTCCGCGCGCAGCGGCACCAGGTCGCCCATCGCATTCATGAAGGCTTCCTTGGTCGGCGGAAACCTCAGGGCATGCCCCCACGGCTGGCGCTTCGCGCCAAGGGTGCGCCCATACAGATGCACGTGCGACTCGTGCCGCCAGTTGCCGTTGTCCTTGCCAACCCGAAGCCTCTTCCAGCGAGTTGTGAGGCTGGAGCGGGGGCTGAGTTTCCGGGGGGAAGTAAACCGCCCCGGGTGTTGGGGAGAATCCAGACGTTGAGCAGATGGTGGCTCCTCAAAAACTCTGGGGCGGTACACAATGACATTCCTGAGTTCATGAAGGCATGGAGAAGATTATGTTTTCCGCAGGCCACCTTCTCACCAGCTGCGCATGGAAGCCGGCATCCAGGTCGATTGCAGGCAAGGGGGAGCGCACCGCTGCGGGCGTTCGCATGCAGACCGGGGTGTCGCAGTCGGCGCTGCCCGCGCAACCCGCCGGCCGGCTGCTGACGCTGGCGATCGCGACGGCGTTGATCGCGGCGAGTGGCGCGCCGGGTGAGGCCTTTGCCGTTGGCGGCTGGCCGGGCAAGCCGATCCGGCTGGTCATTCCGTTCGCCCCGGGCGGCAGCAACGACGTTCTGGCGCGACTGCTCGCGCCGCGCGCGGGCGAAGCACTCGGCCAGCCGCTCGTCATCGACAACCGTGCGGGGGCCGGCGGCACCCTGGCGAGCGAGCTGGTGGCGCGCGCCGCGCCCGACGGCTACACACTGATCCTGGTTGCCTCGACGCACGCGTTCGCGCTGGCGATGCAGGGCCGCAACAGCTTCGATCCGGTGCGCGACTTCACCGCGATCACGCTGATCGGCACCTCGCCCCTGGCGCTTGTCGTACATCCGCAGGTGGCGGCGAAGGACGCGCCCGAGTTCGTGGCGCTGGCCAGGCGCGAGGCCGGCCGGATCGCGATCGGCTCCGGTGGCATGGGCAGCATCGGGCATCTGTCGATCGAGCTGCTGCAACTGGTCGGCGGCGTGAAGGTCACCCATGTGCCCTACAAGGGCGGCGGCCCGGTGCTCGCCGACCTGGTCGCCGGGCATGTGCAGGCCTCGTTCCTGTCGCTCGCCGCGGCGGCGCCGCAGATCCGCGCCGGCAGGCTGCGCGCGCTGGCGATTACCGGCGCGCAGCGGGCGCCCGGATTCGAGCCGCTGCCGACCTTCACCGAGCAGGGCTACAAGATTCGAATCGAGCAGTGGTGGGGTGTGCTCGGTCCGGCCGGGCTCGCGCCGGCGATCACCGCCCGCGTGCACGCGGAATTCACGCGCGCGCGCTCGGCCGCCGAGGCCAGGGAGCGCCTCGCCGAACTCGGCGTGATCACCGCCGACCTCGCGCCCGACGGCTTTCGCCGCTTCCTCGAGCGCGAAGTCGCCGACATGGTGCAGCTGGTGAAGACCGCCGGCATCCGGGCGGAGTGATCTCGCCATCGCCAGCGCGGCGAATGCCTTCAACATCACGCTCGTGCCGATTCACCCAGGGGCGCTGCGCGAACTGGGCATCGAGATCAGGGCTCGAGCATTCAACTCGACCCTACGGCCCCGGGGTTGGCCGGGTCGTTACGGTCTGCTTCCGGGAGCCCGGCCTCGCGCAGCGCGGCAGAGGCATTCGATCAGGATTGATTGGAGCCCTTCGCGTTGCATCGTCAATACAGAAATCTGTATCATCGATCCATGAAGACCACTCTGGACCTCAACGATCAGCTTCTCGCCGATGCCAAGGCACTTGCGGCGCAGCAGCGAACCACCCTGACGCGCTTGATTGAGGAAGGGCTGCAGCTGCGACTTCGCGCGAAGGCTGCTTCCGCAAAGCTGGGGCGCGCCCGCCTTCCGGTATTCAAGGGGCGCGGTGGTCTGGTGGCAGGTGTGAACCCGCTGAGCAGCAAGGCTTTGCTGGAAGCCGTGGGCGATGACGCCTGATGTCAATGTGCTGGTCGCCGCTTCGCGCGCCGATCACCCGCATCATGCGGTGGCTCGCGCGTGGCTTGAAGAGGCGGTCAATGCATCCGGGGCTGGCGCGTCATTCACGCTGATGCCGATGGTTTTGGCCAGCTTCTTGCGGCTGGTCACCAGCCCGAAGATCTTTCGGTCGGCAACGCCGATAGAGGACGCCGTCGGGTTCGTCGATGCGCTGCTGGCATCGCCCGGGGTGCAATTGGCGCCCTTGGGACCAGAGTGGTCGACACTGCGGCGACTTTGCCTTGACAAGCGATTGCGCGGCAACGATGTGCCGGATGCATGGTTATCGGCAGCGGTGGTGTACCTGGGCGAGCACCTCGTCAGTTTCGATCGGGACGGCAGGAAACTGCTTGCGCGCAGTCAGTTCACGCTGCTCGCACCCGCATAGCGGCAGGCGGCGTGCACTGGCGACACTGGAGTAACGATACTTGGGCCAAGTCTTGAGTTCTGCATCCCGCCTGTCGACGACCTCGTGCTCCCCTGGGGTCAGGTCTTGAGTTTTGCATCCCGCCTGTCGACGACCTCGCGCGGCAACCCGCTCAGGGACCCGCGCGTTCGGCGCTTCGTCGGCGCTTCACGCGATGACCTGTTCGTGGATTTTCGCAGCTGCGTGACCTCAAGCGCCAAGTTGCCTGCCCTGCCAGGATTCAATGCTCCGGCATGCCCGCGTCGCGCAACAGGCCAATGAGCTGTTCGAACTGCCCCATTGCGGCGGGCGCATAGGTTCGGCCGAAGCGCAGGCGGATGGACGCGAGGTTGCTGAACACGATGCGCTCGCGCAGCACCGCCACCCAGCCGCGCGCCTGGGCATTGTCACCCAGGCTCTGGGCCGCCGCGGCGCCAGTCATGTAGTGCTGGGCATAGGCGGGGTTGGCGGCAATGCCGCGCTGCACGTGTTCCAGCGCTGCCTGGCTGTCGCCCAGGGCCAGCGAAGCCACGGCGTTGAAGTGGTGCCACACTGCACGCAGCGGCTCGCGCGGGCTCAGGGCAAACGCGCGCTCGCGCGAGATGGGTTGAGCTGACCCCGGTCACCCAGGTAGCGCGGCCTTGAATCCGCACGTCGACACCATGGTATCGCGCCTGCTGCTGTCGCTCCACCATGTCACCGTTCGCTCTGCCGACCTGAACCGCAGCGAAGCGTTCTATTGCCAGCTGCTCGGGCTGCAAGCCGGGCCGCGGCCCGCGTTTGCGATGCCTGGC
>JBBRCD010000023.1:0-40266 GCA_038205245.1 Burkholderiales bacterium | reverse complement strand
GTGCCGCTGGTGTTGATGGTGGCGCCGGCCACTTTCGCTCCCGGGCCCTTCTGCACCGGCATCGACTCGCCGGTGAGCATCGATTCATCGACCAGCGAATCGCCCGACTCGACCGTGCCGTCCACCGGGATCTTGTTGCCGGGCCGGATCACGACGATTTCGCCCACCACCACCTCAGCGGTCGCCACTTCGACCTCGGCGCCCTTGCGAATCACGAAGGCCTTGGCCGGCGTCAGGTCCATCAGCGCCTTGATGGCTGAGGACGCGCCGGCACGGGCACGCATCTCCAGCCAGTGGCCGAGCAGGATGAATACCAGCAGCACGGCGATCGCTTCGAAGAACTGTTCGCTGTCGAAGAAGAAGGTGGCACCGACACTGAACAGGTAACCGGTGCCGACGCTGAGCACGACCAGCGTCGCCATGTTCAGCTTGCCGATCAACAGCGCGCGCCAGGCCGCAACGAAGAACGGCCAGCTCGGGTAGAGAACGGCGGCGCTGGCCAGGCCGAACAACCATTGGTTGAGAGGCAAGCCGAAGGGTGGTTCAGGCGGCGTGAACATGCCACCCATTGGCGAGTAGATGAAGATCGGCACCGTGAACACGAAGCAGATCCAGAAGCGGTTGCGCATGTCGCGCACCATGGCGGGCAGGTCCATGTTGCCGCCATGGCCCATCTCCTGGGCCATGTCCGACGACATCGGCGGCGGTTTGCCGCCGGGTGCTGCGTGCCCTTTGTGATCGGCGTCTGCTGGGGCGGTCGCCGCAGACTTCTGGTTCTCAGGTGCCGCTGGCGGCGGGGACACCCACGATCGCAGCCGTTGCCACAGTGAAGCTGGCTCGGCCAGTGCGTCCGGCGGGGACGAGTCGGCTGCCTTGGGTGCAGCCGCTGCGTCGGAACCGGTTGCCGCAGTGTCCGGCATCTTCATCCCGGCAGGCATGGCGCCGGTGTCGGGCTTCGCCGTCGCGGCTGATGTGGCTGGTGTGGTCGGTGTGGTCGGTGCCGGTCGGGCGGCTGCCGGGGCCCTCGGCACCGCCGGCGGCGCTGCAGCGGCCGGCGTGTCAACTTGGGGGGCTTTGGTCACGGCAGGCGCAAGGGGTGCATGCTCGGCGCCATGGCCTGCTGGCCCGCCGCCGGACACAGGCCCATCAGGCGGGATGGGCTCATGCGCACGCTGGCGCACCGCAGACTTGATATCCGCGACTTCCAACCGGGTTTCGTCATACCGCACGGTTGCGTTCTCGGCCGCGAAATTCACAGTCACGCTTTCGACGCCCGGCACGTCGCCGATCCGCTTCTCCACTTCGTCCACGCTCAACACCGACAGCATGGCGTGGACGTCGATAACGCTGGTCTTCATCCTGTTTCCTTTGTCGGATTCATGTCCAGGGGTCCTCGCCGGTGCACATGAAGCCGAACGAGCGCGTGAAGAGGATCAATTCCTCTTGGGCATCTTGTGTTTTACGAATGGCGCGCCATGGTCCGGTGTGTCCCCGCCCCGCACCATCTCGCAGACGGACGACGGCATTGGCCTGCCATCACGCCAAACCCAGGCCACGGGCAGAAAGCGGCCGGCCTGCCCGGTGACTTCTGCTGTGGCCTGGAAGCTCACCTTCAGGCCAGCCTCGACCTGCATGAGCTGATCTGGAAGCGGCTGGAGCTCGCCGGTGTTCTCGTCGTGCATGTGCGGCATGCAGATGCCCAGCCCGCGTGCGGACAATTTACGCAGCATCTCCTGCACTTCAGCCGATTGCATGGCTGCCTGGGCAATTCTCGACGCGGGTGGCAAACCAAGCGCGTTGCGTTGTGAAGCGGTCGTCGTCGTCATGGCGATCTCCTGCAGAGCAGTTGCTGGTCCATTCAAAGTGGCTGGGTCAAGTGCCACATAAGCCTGGCTTCAAGGCGTGGGCTGCGGCCTTAACTTTTCCCGGCGGCGACTTTGTCCGGTTGGGCGTCGCCCACAGGCGCAGCAGCCGGCGCGGCTGGCGGCGCATCCAGCGTGGTCGATGGCGCTGCTTTGTCCGGCGGTGCCGCAACCGCAGGACCCTCGGTTGCAGGCGCGCCCGCAGCACTCGACGGGGCTGCCGACTTGGGGGATTCGGGCGGCGCGGCGGGTAGTGGATGTCCAGCGTGTCCATCGTCGGGTGCGGTACTACTGGGCGTGGCCGCGTTGAGCCCGCGTTGGCGCACCGCCGACTTGATATCACTCGCTTCGAGCTATGTCTCGTCATAGCGCACGGTGGCGCCGCCGGCAGCACAGTTCACGGTAACGCTCTGGACGCCGGGCACCTCGCCGATTCGACTTTCGACTTCGTCGACGCTGAATACCGAAAGCATGTCATGCACTTCAATGGCGCTGGTTTTCATGGTGGTCCTTACTGAATGGGGGTCAGCGCGCCAGGCGCTGCGACTCGATGCAATCGGGCGTGAACTCGAAGACGATCGCAGGGTCCGGTCGGACGACCTTGTCTTTCTTGCCGGCGTAGTGCAGCCGCGACAGGATGTCGCGGATCAGGTTCACCCGCGCCGAGCGCTTGTTGTCGGCACGCACGATGTGCCATGGCGCGATCACAGTGTGCGTTCGCAGCAGCATCGAATCGCGCGCGCTGGAGTACGCCTTCCAGTGCTTGACGGCAACCGTGTCTATCGGGCTGCTCTTCCATTGCTTGAGCGGATCTCGCTTGCGTTCCGCCAGGCGCCGCGTCTACTCGTCCTTGCCGATGTCCAGGTAGTTCCGACCAGCAGTCTCTGCTGCGCCCCCCTACGGCTCAGGGCTTCGATCGACCGACATCGGCTGCAGCCATTCCGGCCACATCGTCCGCGATCAGCGACCAGAAAGGATTGCTGCGCAGGCGGGTGAGCGAGCCAAGCGATATCGTCGTCGCGCCGCTCTCGCCGCGCAGCGTCCAGGACCCGATGCTCGGAATGCCGTCCCGGCCGCTGCCAACCATGAAGCCGTAGACCGGATCATCCGGCGGAAACGGCAAGGCGACATGACCGAGCGAGACCAGGTTGGCCGGCCAGGTCAGACCGGTATCCTGGGTGCTGCGTGCCCCGCCCGGGGCGACCCTGAGCACCTTCACCTCGTTCGTCTGGCCGCCCTCGCTGGTGACCACATCCACCGTGTGCCGAAAGGCGCGTCGCTCGACCCGTTCGATCAATGCCGCGGCTGCTGGACGCTGCACGCTCCTCAGCGCCGGCTCGCGATTGACATCGAACAGCACCAGCCGGTGCTCCGCCCCCTGCAGCCGCGCATACAAGCCGTCCACCACGCCGGCCGAACCTACGGTCGAGTCGACCACCGACTGCCAGGTCACCACCGGAGGCAACCGCGCCAACCGGCCCGACTCGTCTGCGCGCGCGAGGGCCCGCTGCAGCGCGCGGGTTGCGCGATTGACCTGCCGGGCGCCGTTCACTGGAAACGAGTTGAACTTGTAGGGGTCGAACTCGGCGCCGACTTCCTGCCAGCCTACCTTCTCCAGCACCGGCACCGGCACCACACTGAACAGGTCGATCACCTCGGCGAGCATCGCGACCCGGGTGAGCGAGATCGCCGGCGAGATCATCAACACCCGGTCCGGCCGGCGCAGCGCCGGGTCATTCAGGGTGTCCAGGGTATGCAGCAGCGCCATCGTGCCGCCGGTTGAATAGCCGCAAATGTAGGACCGGGCGCCAACTGGCGTGCGCGTGGCGACATCGCGCGTCGCGATGCCGACCACAGTGGTCCAGCCGCGCATCGACATCTCCACCATCATCGAGAACAGCGTGCCATGGCCGGGCAACCGCAGCACAGTCACTTCGAAGCCTGCCGCATGCAATGTGCGGGCGAGCGCCAGCACCGAATAGGGCGAGTCGATCCGACCATGGATCAGCAATGCGCCGCTGATCGGGCGGGGCGGGCTCAGGCGGAACGACCGGTTGTGGGGTGCGCCGTCGGCCCGCCGGCTGAGCGGCCTCGCCGAGTTGAACTGGCTGAATGCGAAGGCCTCATCCGACGCATCCCACCCGGCGATCGTTCTCCCGATTTCCCCGAACCGGCGCGTTTCGAGTTTCAGGTAGCCCACGAAGTCGAGGTCGCGATGGGTGAACGCGGAGAACTCCTGGGACAGCCGATCGGTGTGCCAGGGGTGCAAAGCCGACAATGCGCTGACGGCGTACAGCGTGAAGCCGAGGGCAAGTGTGACGCCAGCACCGATCGCCAACCCGGCCGGCTGGAGTGCGAGACGCCAGGCGTGCCTGGATGCCGCCGGGATCAGGGCCTTCAGGCGCACTTCAGATCGGCCGGACGACTGTGCTGACTGCGTGCGCCCGGGCACTATAATGCGTCACGGCGTGCGCCCGACTCTCCCCGCGCAGGTGCCCCGGCCCTCGTACACGGACCGGCATGGACCGGTATGGACCGGTGAAAGAGTACCGATGAATGATGACTGGCAATCCTTCCTGTCCGGGCAGCACGCAGCGTTCGCCGCCGACCCGGCGCGCCTCGAGCACTACGGTGACGCCTCGGGCGAACTTGTCGCGGCGGCGAATGCGGCGGTGCTGTGCGACCTGTCGCATCTGGGACTACTCGGCTTCGCTGGCGAAGATGCGCAGACTTTCCTGCAGGGACAGCTCACCTGCGACGTGCGCGAGGCGACCCGCACCGCCAGCCGACCGGGAGCGTTGTGCACCCCCAAGGGCCGCGCCTTGGCCACCTTCCGACTCTGGCAGGATGCGCAGGGTTACCTGATGCAGTTGCCGGCCGATCTGCTGCAGCCGGTGCGCAAGCGGTTGTCGATGTACATACTTCGCGCAAAGGTCAAGGTCAGCGACCGGAGCGCGGATTCGATACGCTTAGGTGTCGCCGGCCCGAATGCGGCAGCCGGTCTGATCCAGGCACTCGAACTGGCCGGAGCGGGTGGCCTGCCGGACGCGCCAGGCGTCTTCGAGCACGGGCGCATCCAGCTGCTCGCTTTGGACGGCGGTCGGTTCGAACTCATCATCCCCCCCGATGAAGCCCGCGGGCTGTGGCAAACGCTCGCCGGCCGGTTCACGCCCGCCGGCACGCCCGCGTGGCAGTGGTCAGCGGTCGCCGCGGGCGAAGCGATGCTTGGCCTATCCACCCAGGACCAGTTCGTGCCGCAGATGCTCAACCTCGACCTGGTCGGGGGTATCGGCTTCGACAAGGGCTGCTACACCGGGCAGGAAATCGTCGCCCGTACCCAGTATCTGGGCAAGCTGAAGCAGCGCCTGTTCTCGGCACACCTTGCGCAACCGACCGCCGCCAGTACCACCGCGGACTCGCCGCGACCCGGCGACCTGCTGTTTACTGCCGACTTCGACGGCCAGTCGACCGGCATGATCGTCGATGCCGCGCCCGCGCCCGGGGGGGGCTTCGACCTGCTCGCGGTCCTGCGCACTGAAAGCGCAGCCAATCATCCGGTGCACTGGCGGCATGCCCAGGGTGCCATGCTCGAGCGTCTTTGCCTGCCGGATGCGGCACGTGTCGCGCCGGCGAGCGCCTGAGTGACGGCGCTGCAGGTCGATTCACCCGTGACTGAACTGCAGGCCAGGCGCCCTCAGCCCACATGTGTCTGATCCTGTTCGCGCATCAGGCGCACCCCGAGTACCGGCTGATCCTGGCTGCCAATCGGGACGAGCATTTCAGCCGGCCGGCAGCCCCGGCGCAGTTTTGGGAGGATGCCCCGGCGCTGCTCGGTGGCCGTGACCTCGACAAGGGCGGCACCTGGCTGGGCATCACCATTAGCGGTCGCTTCGCCGCGCTGACCAACTACCGGGGCGCGCCCCCGCCGCCAGGTGGCCGCTCACGAGGGGCGATCGTCACCGACTTTCTGCGGGCCGATGTGCCGCCGGCAGAGTTCATCGCCACGCTGGCGGCGGACGCCGTTCACTATGCGGGCTTCAGCCTGCTGGCCGGGGATCGGACCGGACTGCGCTACTACTCCAACCATGATGCTGCCGCGCCTGCCGGACGCAGCCTTGACCCCGGCATCCACGGACTGAGCAACCATCTGCTGAACACGCCCTGGCCGAAGGTCGAGCGTGGCCGGCAGGCGCTCGCCGCCTCGCTCGCCCAGCCAGCGGAAGCACGCGAGCAGGCGCTGCTGCAGGCACTGCGCGATCGGGTGCCACCGCCGGACGAGGCGTTGCCCCCGGGGAGCGCATCGCTCGCGCCAGACGATGCGTCGCCCCCGGCGCGTGCGCCGCTCGCGTTTGAGCGGGCATTGGCCGCGCCGTTCATACATGCGCCGGAGCGCGACTACGGTACCCGCTGCTCCACCCTGGTCACCATCGGCCACGACGGAGCGGTGACGTTCGTCGAACGCACCTGGGATCGAAGCGCACAGGCAACTGGTACGGTGCGTCATCACTTCGCCCTGGTGTAGCGCCCGAGCGGGGACAGACCCCAAGGGTCTGTCCCCTGGCCGCTCGCGCTGCGGTGGCGCGGTCCGGACACTGGCCGAAACGGGGACAGAGCCGGGGACGGACCCTCAGGGTCTGTCCCCTCGCCGCATCCCCTCGCCGCATCCCCTCGCCGGGTCGAAGCCGGTGCGCGCCTCAGGGAGTGATCGACCTGCGCATTGCGCGGTGTGGAATACCTGCGTCCATGAACTCGGCACCGAACGGCTCGAACCCCTCGCGCGCATAGAACCCGAGCGCCTGGATCTGCGCATTGAGCAGCACCTCGGCAAATCCGGCCCCGGCCGCCTCGATCAATATCGCGCGCAGCAGCGCCCGGCCAACCCCCTGCCCTCGCCAGTCGCGCAGCACCGCCATGCGACCGATATGACCATCGGGCAGCAGGCGCGCACAGCCTATGCCGCGCCCGGCCGCATCCTCTGCGATCAGGTGGGTGCAGCCCGCGTCCAGACCATCCCACTCGAGCTCGACCGGCACCTGCTGCTCGTGCACGAACACCTGCAGCCGGATCGACTGAAGCGCGTCGCCGTCATCGACCCAGTCCGCCAAGCGAACTTTGAACCCGCGTGTCATCATCGTCGGATCATAAACGGAGCGCGCAGCCGCGCAGCTTCAGGAGGAGGAGCCATGCCATCGCAGACCAAACGCGGCGCGGTTGCGCGCCCATCGCCCGGGTCAACGCAGTCGCCACACCTGTCGTTGCAGCGGCCGCCCCTGCTCGTCGCCCGGACCCTCGTCGCCCGGATGCTTGCCGCCTCGCTGCTTGCCACCTCGCCGCTCGCCGCGCTGCCGGCCCTGGGACAGTCGTGGCCGTCGAAGCCCCTGCGTCTGGTGGTCCCGTTCGCCCCGGGTGGCAGCACCGACATCGTCGCCCGGGATGTTGCGGCGAGACTGGCGCCGGTGCTCGGTCAATCGGTGGTGGTCGACAATCGTCCCGGCGGCAGCACCATCATCGGCACCGAGCTGGTCGCGCGCGCGCCGCCCGACGGTTACACGCTGCTGGTGACCCCGGCGCCGTTCACCATCAACCCGACCCTGCAGGCGAAGCTGCCCTATGACTCGCAGCGTGACTTCACCCCTATCACCCTGATCAACACCACGCCGCTGGTGATCGTGGTGCATCCGGGCGTGCCGGCGAAGACCCTGCAGGAGTTCATCCGGCTTGCGCGTGCCCGACCCGGCACGTTGAACTTCGGCTCGTCCGGCACCGGCGGCAGCAATCACCTGGCAGGTGAACTGTTCAATGTCCTCGCCGGAACGAAGCTGGTGCATGTCCCCTACAAGGGCAATGCGCCGGCACTGACCGATCTCATCGGTGGCCATATCGATGTGGTGTTCAACGGGCTGACCTCGGCGATTCCGCTGATCCGCGCCGGAAAACTGCGCGCGTTGGCGGTAACCAGCGCCGCGCGTGCCTCGGCCCTGCCGGAGCTGCCCACTGCCACCGAGGCCGGCCTGCCCGGCTTCGAGGCGACTGCCTGGAACGGACTCACCGGGCCCGCGGGTTTGCCAAAAGACATCGTCAACCGGCTCGCCCAGGAGATAGCCCGCATCGTCAACAGCGCCGAGATGCGCGAACGCTTCCGTAACGAGGGCGGCGATCCGGTCGGCAGCACGCCGGAGCAGTTCGCGCGCTTTCTTCGCGACGAGACCGAGAAATGGGCCAGGATCGTCCGGGTGTCTGGCGCCAAGCCGGACGCTTAACGGCCAGGGGACACGGCCAGGGGACATACCCCGCATGGGGTCTGTCTCCGCTCGAAAGACTTCACTGGCGCAGTTGGCGCAGAGCGGATGGCGCCAGGGCGATAGTCCGGATCGGGTCGGCGGCGTAGGCTACAATCCAGCCGGGAAACAACCAGAAAGCTCCGGCAGCAGGCAGCGGCACAGGTCGCCAGGCGGTTGCTCACGGAGTCCTTGCCAGTGCTGGAGAGAAGATCCGGCACGCCCAGGAGGAGAAGTGATGAACTACCCGTTGATGGCGGCCACGACGGCGCTTGCCGTGCTGTTAGCCACCCCGTCTGCCGTGCAGGCTCAGCCAGCCTGGCCTGCCAAGCCGATCCGGGTGGTGATTCCTTTTCCGCCAGGCGGACCCACCGACATCATCGGGCGTGCCGCCGGGCGCAAGATCGAGGAAGCGCTCGGACAATCGGTAGTGATCGAGAACCGGGGCGGCGCCGGGGGCACGATCGGTGCGGAGTTCGTTGCCCGGTCTGCGCCGGATGGCTACACCCTGCTGGTGGGCTCGTTGTCGACCCATGG
Source organism: Burkholderiales bacterium (assembly GCA_038205245.1). Classification (GTDB taxonomy): domain Bacteria; phylum Pseudomonadota; class Gammaproteobacteria; order Burkholderiales; family CAIKXV01; genus CAIKXV01. The sequence continues at coordinate 31,589 of JBBRCD010000023.1, read as the reverse complement.
CATCAGCCAGTCGCTGTACCCTAAGCTCGGCTATGACGTGCTCAAGGATTTCGCTCACATCACGCTGCTGGCGCTGGTCGACAACTTTCTGGTGGTCCACCCGAGCGTGCCGGCGAAGAACCTGAAAGACCTGATCGCCCTGGCGAAGAAAAACCCGGGCAAGCTCAACTTCGGGTCGGTAGGCGTCGGCGGCGCCTCGCACCTGATGGCGGAGATGGTAAACAGCATGGCAGACATCCGCACTGTGCATGTGCCGTACAAGGGGGCGGCACCGGCGACTGCGGCGCTGCTCGGCGGCGAGGTGGACTTCTTCCTGAGCGGCATACCGGCGCTGCTGCCACATGTAAAGGCCGGTCGCGTGCGCGCGCTGGCCAACACCACAGAGCGGCGTTCCGCGCTCGCGCCGGACGTGCCGACGATGATCGAGTCCGGGCTGACCGGCTACAGCGTGAGCACCTGGTATGTGCTGTCTGCGCCTGCGGGCACTCCGCGCGAGATCGTCACCCGGCTCAACACGGTGGTGGTCAAGGGTCTCAAGGCGCAGGACACGCTGGACAGCTTCAACCAGATGGGCGCTGAGGTGATGGGGACAAGCCCTGAGCAGACCGTCGAGTTCCTGCGCAGTGAACTCGCCAAGTGGGCCAAGGTGGTCAAGGCCTCCGGTGCGAAGCCGGAATAGATCGACAAGGAGATGACGATGGGCATGATGGACGGCAAGGTCGTGGTGGTCACTGGCGCCGGCCGGGGCGTCGGGCGCGGCGTCGCCCTGTTGATGGCGGCCGAGGGCGCGCAGGTGGTGGTCAACGACATCGGCGCAGCACTCGACGGCTCGGGGGGCGAGCAGACGCCGGCACAGGAAGTGGTGAGCGAGATCGAGGCGGCAGGTGGTGAGGCGGTGGCCAATTACGACAGCGTGTCCGAGTGGGCCAGTGCCGCGAAGATCGTCCAGTGCGCCGTGGACACCTACGGGCGGATCGACGCCGTGGTCAACAACGCCGGCATCCTGCGCGACGTGATCTTCCACAAGATGACCGAAGGCGACTGGGATGCGGTGGTGAACGTGATGCTCAAGGGCACGTTCAACGTCTCCCGCCATGCAGCCGATCACTTCCGCCGTCAGGAAAGCGGCGCCTTCGTGCACATGACGTCCACTGCCGGGCTGATCGGTGCGATCGGACAGGCGAACTACGCCGCCGCCAAGCTCGGTATCGTCGGACTGTCCAACACCATCGCGCGCGACATGGAGAAGTACCGCATCCGCTCGAACTGCCTGGCACCCTCGGGCTGGACACGGATGATCGCCTCGATACCGACCGACACCCCGGCGCAGCAGAAGCGCGTCGCGCAGCGCATGACGGTCAAGGCCGAGATGAACGCACCACTCACCGTATTCCTTTGCAGCGACGCGGCCGCGGGCGTCTCCGGGCAGGTGTTCTATGTACGCAAGAACGAGCTGTTCCTGTTCAACCAGCACCGGCCGATCCGCGGCGTGCATCGAAGCGACGGCTGGACGCCGGCGACCATCGCCGAGCATGCGCTGCCCAGCTTCAAGCCGAACTTCACGCCACTCGATCGCACGGTGACCGTGTTCCCCTATGACGCGATCTGATCAGCGCAGACCTGCCGGAGCCGGATGATGCCGATCGACTATGAAACCCTGAAGCGCTGGCCGATCCCGGAACAACGGGTCACCCTCACCCGCAGGGACACCATGCTCTATGCGCTTGGCCTGGGTATCGGCGCCGACCCGATGGATGCGCACCAGTTGCGCTTCGTCTACGAGGAGCACCTGCAGGCGCTGCCGACCATGGCGGTCGTGCTCTGCCAGCCCATGGGCTGGACCGCAGATCCGAAAACCGGTGTCGACCGGACCAAGGTGGTGCATGGCGAGCAGGGCTTTCGCCTGCACCGTGCGCTGCCGGTAGCCGCCGAGCTGCGTGGCGACACGCGTGTGGTCGAGGTGGTCGACAAGGGCGACGGCAAGGGGGCGTTGATCCTGACCGAGACCCGCATCTTCGACGCCGGCAGCGGCGATCTGATCGCCTCGACCGACTCCACCAGTTTCGCCCGCGCCAACGGCGGCTTCGGGGGACCTTCAGCGTCGCCGAAGGCGCCGCGCACGCTGCCGGTGCGCCCGCCCGACCGGGTCGACGATTGGCCGGTGATTGCGCAGCTCGCCCTGATCTACCGCCTCTCCGGCGACTACAACCCGCTGCATGCCGATCCGGCGTTCGCAGCGAAGGCTGGCTTCAAGCAACCGATCCTTCACGGGCGCGCCACATTCGGTATCGCCGGCATCGCGTTGCTGCGCCAGTTGTGCGACTGGAATCCGGCACGACTCACTGCGATGGAAGCCCGTTTTTCAGCGCCGGTGTATCCAGGCGACACCATCAGAACCGAGATCTGGACCGAGGGGACGCAGGCGTGGTTCCGCTGCTTGGTGCCGGCGCGGGATGCGGTGGTACTGAACAACGGCTGGGCTGAAATTTCCACAGCGCATTGAAAGCAAGGACCTGATCATGGCCGACCACGCCGCCACGGAACAGCGCACGATGCTTGCCGACAGTGTCGCCGACTACTGCCGCAGATCGGATCCGGTCGCACGGTTGCGGGCGCTGCGTGATTCCGCCACGGGTTTCGACCGCACGGCGTGGACCGAAATGGCTGAGCTGGGCTGGATGGGCGTGGTCGTGCCAGAAGCACATGGCGGCCTTGGACTGTCGATCGGCGACTACGCCATCGTTGCGCGCGGCGCCGCCGCCGCGCTGGTTCCAGAACCGCTCACCGCCGCCATGGTAGCGACTGCGGCGATCGCGGAGTCCGGTAACGAGACACTGAAGGCAGACCTGCTTCCGAGGATCGTAAGCGGCGAGTTGATCCCGGCCCTGGCCTGGCAGGAGACGATCGGCGATATCGATTCGGCGCAGATGGCTGCGACGATTGCGGTCGACGGTGCACGCGCCGCCTTGAGCGGTAGAAAACGTTTCGTGATCGGTGGCGCGGGCGCAGACGGCTATGTCGTGTCGGCGCGCGATGCCGACGGCCCGGCACTTTACTGGGTGCCGGCGACCAGCGCGGGCCTGCGCCTGACGCCGCAGCGGTTGGCCGATGGCCGTCCGGTGATCGATCTGGTGCTCGATGCTGCGCCAGTGTCCGGTGCGCAGCGGCTCGCCTCGGGCGAATCTGCGCTGCGCGCCGTGTCGGTTGCGGTCGATCATGGCAACTTCGCGATCAGTGCAGAACTGCTTGGCCTGTCGCAACGCGCGCTGGACATGACCCTGGACTACCTGCGCACCCGCACCCAGTTCTCCAAGCCGATCGGTGCGTTCCAGTCGCTGCAGCATCGTGCCGTCGATCTTTACATCCACCAGCGCATCGGTGAGGCGACCTTCGACCATGCGCTGCGCATGTCCGAGGCGAGCGACGATCCACAGTTGAGGAGTGCATCGGCGAGCCGGGCGAAGGCGCGCAGCGCCGAAACCGCACGCCGGATCACCCGGGAGGCGATCCAGATGCATGGCGCGATCGGCTTCACCGATGATTGCGACGTCGGCCTGTATGTGAAGCGCGCCCTGGTGCTGTCGGCATGGCTGGGCAATGCAAGCCTGCATCGCAGGCGCTACGCCGCGCTGACGCCTCTGGAAGTCGAGTAGGCCGCGATGTCGGGCACGCGTAGAACCGGCGGTACGCCAAAGCTCGCTGCAGGCACGGTCAGCCATTCCGCCAGCGGGTTCGCCCTGGTCGCGCTGGTCGCGCTGGCCGCCACCCCTGACTCGACCCAGGCACAGGCACAGCCAGCGCCAGTCTATCCGGCACGCTCGGTACGGGTGATCGTGCCCTATCCCCCCGGGGCCAGCACCAACGACATCCTGGCGCGGGTGCTTGCGCAGAAGCTGAGCGAATCGTTCGGACATCAGTTCATCGTCGACAACCGGCCCGGCGCCGGCGGCACGCTCGGCCAGGAATTGGGCGCGCGCGCGCTGGCCGATGGCTACACGTTGACGCTGGCCACCAACGGCCCGATGGCCATCGGACCGTTCACCTACGCCAAGCTCGGCTACGATCCGATCAAGAGCTACGAACATGTGACGCTGTTCGCGCTGGTGCCCTATGTGATGGCGGCACATCCATCAGTCGCGGCCAAGGACGCACGCGAGTTCATCGCCCTGGCCAAGGCCAGACCGGGCGCGCTCAACTTTGCCTCGGCTGGCAGCGGCACCACCCCGCATCTGGCAGGCGTGCTGTTCAACTCGATGGCTGGCATCCAGGTGGTTCATGTGCCGTACAAGGGCGGGGCTGCGGCCACCGCCGACCTGCTCGGCGGCCAGGTCCAGGTGTACTTCGCCGGCTTGCCCGCGCTGCTGCCGTTGATCAAACAGGGCAAGCTGCGTGCCCTGGGCATGGGGGTACTCAAGCGCTCGAGCGCCCTGCCCGACCTGCCGACGCTCGACGAGCAGGGGTTGAAGGGGTATGACGTCGCCTCCTGGATGGGTATTCTCGCGCCCGCCAAGACGCCGCAGGCAATCGTGCAACGCCTGCATGCCGAAATCGCGAAAGTGATGGACAGCGCGGACATGCGGGAACGCGTGCTCACTCAGGGCGCCGACCCGGTGGCGATCGGCCTGCGTGCTTTCCGGGACTATGTCCAGACCGAGCTCGATCGCTGGGGTCCGATCGTGCGCCAGTCCGGCATCAAGGCGGACTGATTCCGCCAGCATCAAGTGGCAACGAACCGATGAAGGACGCGATCATGACCGACTGGGATGCACTGCCCGACGAGACCTTCCGCAGCGAGGTGCGCACCTGGCTGCAGGCGAACTGCCCAGAGCATGTGCGCCATCCGCCCGGACGCATGCACTGGCATGAGTGTCGCGACTGGTGGCAGACGCTCTACCTCAAGGGCTGGATCGCCCCGGCCTGGCCAAAGGAACTCGGCGGCATGGGACTGTCGCCGATCAAGCAGATCGTGATGCTCGAAGAACTCGAGCGCCATGGCTGCGGGCGCATGCCGGACCAGGGGATCACCCAGGTGGGGCCGATCATCATCCGCTACGGCACTGCAGAACAGAAAGCGCATCTGCTGCCCAAGACGCTGTCTGGCGAGGCGATCTGGTGCCAGGGCTATTCGGAACCGAACTCGGGCTCCGATCTGGCGAGTCTGCAGACCAGCGCTGTTCCCGACGGCGACGACTATGTGATCAATGGCAGCAAGATCTGGACGACACTCGGCATGGACTGCACCCACATGTACGTGCTGGTGCGTACCGACAAGACGGTGAAGAAGCAGGAAGGCATCAGCTTCCTGCTGCTGGATATGAAGACGCCCGGGCTCACGGTGCGGCCGATCCGCAACATCGCCGGCGACGAAGAATTCTGCCAGGTGTTCTTCGACGATGTTCGCACCCCGAAGACCAGCCTGGTGGGCAAGCTCAATCAGGGCTGGACCATCGCCAAGTCGCTGCTTGGCTTCGAACGCCTCGGCATCGGCAGCCCGCGCCGCCCGCAGCAAGGCTTCGCCCGGCTGGAGAAACTTGCCCGCGCCCGGGGTCTTCTGGACGACCCTGCGTTCATGGACCGGTTCACCGCGCTTCGCCTCGACCTGGCTGATCTGTCGGCCACCTATGAAGGTTTCGTCGAGCAGGTCAAGCGCGGCGAGCCGCTCGGCGCCGATGTGTCCATTCTCAAGATCTGGGCGACCGAGACCATGCAGCGGATCGCCGAGCTGATGCTGGAAGCCGGTGACGAGTATGGTGCGCTGGGCGGCGATGTCGATGTCGAGGGGGTTCAAATGAATGTGCTCGCGCCGTTCTACAGTTCGCGGCCTGGCACGATCTATGGCGGCTCGAACGAGATTCAGCGCAACATCCTGTCCAAAGCCGTGCTGTCGCTTCCCCAATGATGACCGCCTGACCGCCGGACTGTTCAGTGAAACCCGCGCTCGATTCCGCCGTGATCCGCGACCATGTAATACATGTGCCGGCGACACCATGGACGCCGTTGACCTTCGAGCAGGCGCTCGACCAGGCCGTGGCTCGCTGGCCCGCGGCCGAGGCGCTGGTGATCGAAGGCAGCCGTATCGACTGGACTGGCCTGCGCGCCCAGGCACAGACTGTCGCCCGCGGACTGCGCGCGCTCGGTATCGGGCATGGCGACCATGTCGCGGTCTGCACTGGAAACCGGATCGAGTGGGTGGCGTTCTACTTCGGCGCCGCGTTGATCGGCGCGGTGACCGTGCCGGTCAACACCCGCTTCAAGACCGACGAGTTGCGCTACTGCCTGACCCAGGCCGATGTGCGGCTGTTGCTGGTTGCCGACCGGCTGCTCAAGGTGGACTTCATCGCGATGCTGCGCGAGATCGTGTCCGGTATCGATCACGCCCTGCCATGTGCCGAGCTGCCACTGCTGCGGCATGTCGTTGTGCTGGGCGATGAGGTGCCCGAGGGCACGATCGACTGGTCCGCGCTGATCGCGGCCGGCGGCGATCAGCCTCTGCCGGGCGGACTGGCGACGCCGGACGACGTGGTGCTGATCCAGTACACCTCGGGCAGCACCTCGTTTCCGAAGGGCGTGCAGCTGAGCCACGACAGCATGCTGCACAACGCGGACGCGATCGGACAGCGGATCGGGCTCGGGCCTGGCGACCGCTACTTCAGCGCGCGGCCGTTCTTCCATGTCGCCGGCACCACGCTGTCGATTCTGGCCGCGCTCACCCGCGGCGCCTGTCTGGTATCGACCGCGACCTATGACGCCGGCACCTCGCTGGACATGATCGAGCGCGAACGCTGCACCTTTCTCTCCGGCAACGACCCGATGTTCCAGATGATGTTGAGCCACCCGAGCTTCCCCGGAAGAAAGCTGGCGCTGCGCGGTGGCTGGGGATCATGTACGCCGCAGATGATGGAACAGGCAGAGGCAAAGCTCGGCATGAAGACGATCTGCCATGCCTACGGCCTGTCCGAAGCCTCGCCCAACGTGTGCATGTCCGACTGGCGCGATCCGCCGCAGAAGCGCTGGCACAGCTATGCCCTGCCCCTGCCCGGGCTGTCGGTGCGCATGGTCGATCCGCTGACCGGGCTGGCGGTAGGGCCGGGCGCCACCGGCGAGATCCAGGTCAAGGGCTGGAGCCTGATGAAGGGCTATTACGGCATGCCGGAACAGACCGCCAGCACGTTCACCGCGGATGGCTGGCTGAAGACCGGCGACCTTGGCACCTTCGATGACGAAGGACGGATGCACTTCATCGGGCGCATCAAGGAGGTGTTCAGGGTAGGCGGCGAGAACGTCGCCCCGGCCGAGGTCGAAGACCTGCTGCTGCGCCACCCGGCGATAGCCCAGGCTCAGGTGGTCGGCGTGCCCGACGCACGCCTGGGCGAGGTCGGTGCCGCCTATGTGGTGCTCAAGACCGGTGAGCACCTCGAACCGCAGGCGCTGATCGAATGGACGCGTGCCCGTATCGCCGGCTTCAAGGTGCCACGGCATGCAAGAGTGGTCGATGGCTTCGAGGCCATCGGCATGACCGGCAGCGTGAAAGTGCAGAAGAACCGGCTGCGCGAGCACGCCCTGCGCGATTTCGGAATAGTGGAGCCCCAAAAATGACAGTCAGGCTTGAGATATCCCAAGGCATTGCCACCCTGACCCTGGACCGCCCGGACAAGGTGAACGCCCTGTCCACCGAGATGTACGACCTGCTTTATGAGCACTCGAACACGCTCTCGGCCGACCCGGAGGTGCGCGCGATCATTCTCACTGGCGCTGGCAAGGGCTTCTGCTCCGGGGGCGACATCGGCAACATGGGGAAAACCGACCTCACTGGCTCCCGCGCACGGTCGAAATCGCGCCATCGGACTTTTCTCGCATTGGCCGCGATCGAGAAGCCGGTGATCGCCGCGGTGCACGGGCCGGTCTACGGCATCGGCAGCAGCCTGATGTTCGCCTGCGACCTGATCCTCGCTGCAAAGAGCACCACCCTTGCGCTGTCCTTCAAACGGGTTGCGGTGGTGCCCGATGGCGGGTCGATCTTCTTTCTTTCGCAGTACCTGGGCATTGCCAAGGCGAAGGAGCTGATCTATACCGGACGCAAGGTCGGCGCCGAGGAGATGGCTGCGCTGGGCATCGCGATGAAGGTCGTCCCGGACGACGCACTGCTGTCCGAGGCAACAGCACTGGCCGCCGATATGGCGACCTCGGCCACCTGGATGCTCGGTCTCACCAAGAAGATGTTCCAGTTCATGTACACGCCCACTCTGGAACAGCTGCTCGACTACGAGGCCCTGATGCAGACCCATGTCCGGCTGTCGGACGATCACAAGGAAGGGGTCGCCGCATTCAAGGAGAAACGTCCACCGGTGTTCAAGGGACGCTGATCGAGATGACCGACAACTTTCTTCTGATCGAGACCCGGGGTGCGGTGCGGTTGCTCACGCTCAATCGCCCGGACAAACTCAACGCGATGAGCATGGCGCTCACCGAAGCGCTGATCGAGGCGCTCGAGGCGGCCGAGGCCGACCCGGCGATCGGTGCGATGGTGATCGCTGGCGCCGGGCGCGCGTTCTGCGCTGGCGCCGACATCGCCGAGTTCAAGGACCTGGTGCCCGAGAAGCGGCATCTGATCGAGCGCCGGGCCGATCTCACCACCGCGCTGCAGCTGCTGTTGCCCGGGCTCGGCAAACCGGTGATCGCCGCCACCCAGGGCCATGTGCTTGGCGGCGGTTGCGGCCTGGCGATGGCCTGCGACATGATCGTCGCCGCGCACAGCTCGCGCTTTGGCTACCCGGAGGTCAAGCGGGGCATCCTCGGGGCCGTAGTGACACCGAACCTCGCGCGCCAGATCGGCACCAAGGCGGCATTCGAACTGCTGGCCACCGGCGACTCGATCGATCCGGCGCGTGCCCGTGAACTGGGTCTGGTCAACCGGATCGTCGAGGACGGCGAGCAGGTCGACACTGCGATCGCGCTGGCGACCACACTCGCTGCCCTGCCCCCGGCGTCGCTGCAGGCAACCAAGCGGCTGTTCTATCGCACGCTGGACGTGAGTTTCGCCGAGGCGATGCAGCTCGCCCACGAGGCGCATCGTGAGATGCGCGCGTTTCCCAGACATCAATCCACAGAGCGTTTTTAACGTGAAAAAATCTGGATCGAAGGCGGCATGGCACCTGCGCGTGAGCGAGGGGCCAGGTTCCTTTTCCCGCGCGGGAAGGCGCCCTGGCGCATGCGTGCGTGGGAAAAGGAGCCTGGCCCCTCCTGACCACAGCCCTCCGGAGCACAGATTTCTTTCATCCTCAGGGGTGCCGCCACTCGGCATGAATGTATTCCAAGTGAACGGTCAAGTAACCTCTTTGCAGAATCAGGGGCCGTGCTCAGCGCCGACGGGCCGCCAGCGCCTCGGCATGGCCATGGTGCACGCCGCCTCCCTTGCCTTCGTTGCCACCCTGGCCGCCAGCGCCCACGCCCAGCCGGCCAAGCCCGCGGACCAGTTTCCGAATCGCCCGGTGCGCTTCATCGTGCCGTTCGCGCCCGGAGCGGCCAATGACCTGATCGCGCGCGCGGTCGGCGCCAAACTGGCCGAGGTATGGAATCAGAACGTGCTGGTCGACAATCGACCCGGCGGCGGAACCGTCATTGGCAGCGAGCTGGTCGCGCGCGCGCCCGCTGATGGCCATACGCTGCTGCAGATCGGCCTCGCGCATGCGCTCAACCCGAGCGTGATCGCCAAACTGCCCTACGATTCGGTGCGCGACTTCACCGCGATCGCGCAGACCGGCGAGTCGCCCTTCGTACTGGTAGTGAATCCGGCCCTCGCTGCAAAGAGCGTGAAAGAGCTGGTGGCAATGGCTCGCGCCAAGCCAGGCACGCTCGCTTATGGATCGACTGGCTCAGGCGGCACCTCACACCTGATGGGTGAACTGCTCAGGGGCAAGGCCGGAATCGATGTGATCCATGTCCCGTACAAGGGGCTGGCCCCGGCGCTGACCGACGTGATGGGGGGGCAGATCCAGTTCAGCTTCGGCAGCTGGTCGACCGTCGGGCCGTTCGTGAAGGCAGGCAAGCTGCGTGCACTGGCGGTGACCAGCGCCAGACGCAGCCCGGTCACCCCGGACCTGCCAACCATCTCGGAAGAGGGGTTCAAGGGCTATGACGCAACGCCGTGGTGGGGCATCGCCGGTCCGGGCAACATGCCGCGGCCGCTGGTCTCGCGCATCAACGCAGACATCCGTGCTGCGCTCGCCACACCGGAACTCAAGGAGCGTTTCGCGGCCCAGGGCATCGAGATCGCGACCGGCACCGCTGAACAATTCACCACGATGATCAAGGCCGAGATCGTGCGCTGGGCCGAGATCGTGAAGACGGCCGGAATCAAGGCCGACTGAGATGAAACCGAACGATTTCTCGAGATTGCTCGATCCGCGCGGCGTGGCGGTGATCGGTGCCAGCGAAGACGTACGCAAGATCGGCGGTCAGCCGATCAAGTTCCTCACCGAGTACGGTTACAAGGGCGGGGTCTACCCGGTCAATCCACGCTATCCGTCGATCCGCGGGCTGAAGTGCTACGCCAGCGCCGCCGATCTTCCCCAGCCTTGCGATGTCGCCCTGATCGCGGTCCCGGGTGCGGCCGTGCCGCAGGCGATCCGCGACTGCGGCAAGGCCGGAGTGCCCCATGCGATCGTGCTGTCGGCCGGGTTCCGTGAACTGGGCGAGCGCGGACTGCCGTTGCAGGCCGATCTGGACGCCGCGCTGGCCGAGACTGGCATGCGCATCGTAGGGCCGAACTGTCAGGGCGTGATGAACCTGCATGCCCGCGCCTATCTCGGCTTCGGCCACTCGTTTTCCAATCCGAACCTGAAGGTCGGCCCGGTGTCGATGGTGACCCAGAGCGGCGGCTTCGGTTATTCGGTGGTGTCCAACGCGCAGCGTGAAGGCATCGGCTTCAGTTACGTGTTTTCCACCGGCAACGAAGCCAACATCAGCTCGCTGGAGATGATGGCCTATCTGATCGAGCGTCCGGAAGTCGAGATGCTGGTCACCTACATGGAAGGCGTGACCGATGGCCGGGCGCTGCTCGCCCTGGGCGAGCGCGCGCTGGCGCTGGGCAAACCGGTGCTGGTCTGGAAGGTCGGCAATACCCGCGCCGGGCAGCGCGCGGTGGCCTCGCATACCGCCAACCTCACCGCCAGCGCAGAGCTGTATCGCGCGGCGTTCGACCGCGGCGGCTTCGTGCCGATCCGCGATATCGACGACCTGATCGACACCCTGCACGCCTTCCTGGGTCGCAAGCTCCCCAAGGGGACCGGCGTGACCATCCTGACCACCTCGGGGGGCGCAGGCGTGCTGATGGCCGATCGCTGCGAGGAGGTCGGGCTGACGCTGCCGCTGCCCAGCGCCGAATCGGTCGCCATGATCAAGCCGATCGCTCCGGACTTCGCCTCGATCGGCAATCCGGTCGATGTGACCGCACATTTCTCCGCCGCCTGGAAGGAGTACAACCAGATCATCCGCACGCTGATCGCTGACCCGACCGTGGACCAGTTGATCCCGCGATCGATCGGCGGCGCGAACTCCGAGGCCTGGTGTGCCGAACTGCTGGAGATACTGAAGACCACCGACAAGCCGGTGATCGTCAGCCAGAACGAGCCGCCGGAGCGGATCCTGAAGACCATCACGATGCTGCGCGAGGCGGGCATACCGATCATCACCACGCCGGCGCGCTGTGCAGTGGCTGCCGGTGCACTTTCGGCGTTTGCGGCAAAGGTTCGCGCCTGGCGTGACCGGCGACCGATGCAGGCGCGGCCAGTGGCGAGGCTCGAACTGGACACCCCGGGCCATACGCTGCCGGCAGGCGGCGGCACGCTGGGCGAACACCGATCCAAGTTGATCGTAGAAAGCTATGGCATTCCGATCACCCGCGAAGTGCTGCTCTCGCCTGCCGAGATCGGCCGACTGGACAGGCTGCCGTTCGAGCCGCCTTACGCGGTGAAGATCGAGTCACCGGACATCCCGCACAAGACCGAGGCCGGTTGTGTGCGGCTGAATGTCTCCGGGCTGCTGGAACTCAAATCGGTCGCACGCGAGGTCGAGGAGAATGCGCGCCGCCATGCGCCGGAGGCGCGCATCGACGGCATTCTGGTGCAGCAAATGGCAGCCGGCACCGAGGTGATCGTGGGCGCGGTCGATGATGTCGTGTTCGGGCCGGTGGTGATGTTCGGGCTGGGTGGCGTGTTCGCCGAACTGCTGCAGGACGTGACCCACGAGTTCGCGCCGTTCGACGTCGACACCGCGCGCCGGATGATCGGGCGGATCCGCGCCGCGCCGCTGCTCACCGGTTACCGTGGCAAGCCGGCGCTGGATGTCGATGCGCTGGCGCAAGCGCTGTCCCGGGTGTCCTGGCTGATCGCGGATCATTCGAATCGGATCGCCGAGATCGACCTGAACCCGTTGTTTCTGCGCGAACGCGGCATCATTGCGGCCGACGCGCTCATCGCATTGAAGCCTGCAGGCTGAACAGAGAGGACGATTCCGATGATGGATCTGAAGCAGCAATCCCCGCTCGGCAAGTTCATCGAGCACCTCAAGGCAGGCGAGTTCGCCTTTCAGTACTCGAAGGCGGACGACAAGGCGGTGTTCTACCCGCGTGTGGTCGCGCCGGTGAGCGGCGACGGCGCGCTCGAGTGGCGCATCTCGAAAGGTCTGGGCACCGTGTATTCGACGACCTGGATTCCGGTGAAGGACGGGCAGCCGTACAACGTGGCGCTGATCGACATGGATGAGGGCTTCCGTCTGATGAGCCGGGTCGAGGACATCGACGCCAAGCTGGTGAAGATCGGCATGCGGGTGAACTTCCGCGCCCGTGCGGGCGACAAGCCGGACGACCCGCCCTACCCTGTGTTCACTGCCGCGGAGGGCGTGTAATGGAAAACCTGCTGAAGAGGGGAAGCGCCGCAATCGTCGGCGTCGCCGAGTCCGACCTCGGGCTGGTCGCGCCGCAGACCAGCCCTATCGATCTGATGGCCCAGGGCGTGATGCGTGCACTGGACGATTGCGGGCTCCAACTGTCCGATGTCGACGCGCTGTTCGCTGCAACCTCCCAGGCGCGCTTCTCGACGCTTCACCTCAAGGAGTATCTCGGCCTCAATCCGCGCTGGAACGACAACACGCAGATCGGCGGTTCCTCGTTCGAGGCCCATGTCGCGCATGCCTGGGCGGCGATCCAGCTCGGCCAGTGCGAGGTGGCCGTCATCACCTACGGCAGCACCCAGCGCTCGGTGTCGCGTGCGGCCGCCAGCCCGCGCGAATACAACTACTACGAAGCACCGTTCAAGCCGTTCATGCCGACCACCGCCTATGCGATGGCCGCGGCGCGGCACATGCACCAGTACGGCACGACGCGCGAGCAACTCGCTGAAGTCGCGGTGGCCGCACGCCAGTGGGCACTGATGAATCCGGTCGCCTGGGAGAAGGAACCGCTGACCGTCGAACAGGTGCTGGCCTCGCGCATGGTCAGCAACCCGTTGTCGGTTCGCGATTGCTGCCTGGTGACCGACGGCGGCGGCGCGATCGTGATGACTTCGGGCGAGCGGGCGAAGACGCTCAAGAAGAAGCCGGTGTATCCGATCGGCTATGGCGAAGGGCTGTCCCACAACAGCATCGCCAGCATGGCCGATCTGACGGTCACCGGCGCCGCGGTGTCCGGTCCGCGCGCGTATGCGATGGCTGGCCTGAAAGCGGCCGACATCGATGTGGTGGAGCTGTATGACGCATTCACCATCACCCCGATCCTGTTCCTCGAAGATCTTGGCTTCTGCCCCAAGGGAGAAGGCGGCCGCTTCGTCTCCGGCGGTCGCATCGCCCCGGGCGGCGCCCTGCCGGTCGACACCAACGGCGGCGGCTTGTCCTATTGCCATCCCGGCATGTACGGCCTGTTCATCCTGATCGAAGCGGTCCGCCAGCTGCGCGGGGAGTGTGGTACCCGGCAGGTGAAGGACGCCGAGACTGCGCTGGTGCACGGCAACGGTGGCGTACTGTCCAGCCAGATCACCTGCATCCTGGGCGGACCATCGACGGTGTAGGGGCGGTGCAACCGGGTCGCTGGGTGCCGGGCCGGGCTCTGGGTCGGCGGCTGCCGCTGGCGCTTTGGGTGTGTGCTGCCCTGGCCGGTCCACTGCCCGCGGTCGAGGCCGCCTCGTTGGGTCTGGAGGCAGCGCCGCGCAAGTCCGGGCTGGACCGCTCGATCCGCAAGATCAACCTCTCGGCCTATGTCATTCGCACCGAGGGACTGGCGCCGATCTGTTCGCCGCCCAGGCGGGTGCTGTCGATGAACATCCGCTATGCCGATCTGGACGGGGACAATGCCGAGGAGGCCGTGTTCGAGGCGGTCACCTGCAAGTCGCGCGATGGCACAGCCGATGTAAAGGGCGTGTTCTCCTACCAGCCGCCAGACAGCGTTCGCGAGCTGCCGATCGAAGCTTCCGCCGAGTCCGATCGAACGCTGTTCGCCGGTGGCACCGGCCCGATCAGGCTGGAGATGATCGACGGACGGGTGGTGCGCTGGTCGGCACTGGACGCCGGGCGGTGTCCCTCCGGTGAAGCCGCCCCCCAGGGTCGGCGCACCGCGGTCTATCGCTGGTCCGGCAAGGCGTTCGTGGTCGACCGGGTGGACGAGACCAAACCCGCGCGCGGCTGCTGACCCTGCATCAGAGCCCGCGGCGCCCGGCCGCAAATGGCGCTGCGGATGACGAGCCAAGGCAGTCCGCGCCCGGACGCGTGATAATCGGAGCTCTTCCTGTCGCGAGAGCTGCCCATGTCCACCGAGTCTGTTGCCTCCTCTGCCCTGCACCGGCTGTCGATCGCCGAGGTCTCTGAACTTATCCAGTCGAAGCGGCTGTCATCCGTCGAATACACCCAGGCCCTGCTGGACCAGGTCAAGGTGTTCGAGCCGCAGATCAACGCGTTCATCACGCAGACCGGCGCGCTGGCCCTGGCACAAGCGAAGACTGCGGATCAGGCCCTGGGTCGAGGCGACTGGAAAGGCCCGCTGCATGGCGTGCCCTTCGCGCTGAAGGATATCTACGATACCGCCGGCATCCTCACCTCGGGTCACTCGAAGGTATGCATCGACCGTATCCCCGCTGCGGATGCCACGACCACCCGCAGGTTGTATGACGCCGGCGCAGTGCTGATGGGCAAGCTGGCCACCCACGAGTTCGCGCATGGTGGTCCGTCGTTCGATCTGCCGTGGCCGCCAGCGCGCAACCCGTGGAACACCGCCTGCTTCACCGGTGGCTCGAGCAGCGGCTCCGGCGCGGCGCTGGCCGCCGGTTTCGTCCCGCTCGCGCTGGGATCGGACACCGGCGGCTCGATCCGTGGCCCGGCATCCTGGTGCGGCGTGTCCGGTCTGATGCCCACCTTCGGACTGGTGTCGCGCGCCGGGGTGATCCCCAACTCGTTCTCCTTCGATCACTGCGGACCGATGGCGCGCACGATGGAGGATTGCGCCATCGCGCTGCAGGTACTAGCCGGCTTCGACCCGGCAGATTCGGGCTCGATCAGCTGCGCGATTCCGGATTACCGGGCAGCGCTGACCACCGACCTGAAGGGACTGCGCATCGGCGTGCTTCGACACTACTGGGAAGAGGATCAGCCCGCCTCGCCCGAGGTGTGCAGCGCGCTGGATACCGCCCTCGAGGTGCTGCGAGGCCTTGGCGCCAAGGTCGAGACCGCCCGGGTGCGTCCGCTGAAGGAGTCGTTCGACATCAAGGTGATCATCGCCGAGACCGAGATCTTCACCATTCACCTGCAGGCGCTGCAACAGCGGCCGGGCGATTTCGGCTGGGACTTCCTGCAGCGCGCGCTGCCCGCCTGCCTGTTCTCGGCCAGCGACTACTTCCGCGCCACCCGCGAGCACCGGCGCACCGTGATGCAGATGGCCGAAGTGTTCGAACGCTACGACGTGCTGATCACCATCGGTCAGGGCGCGGCCCCCCGCATCGATCAGCATGATCCGCTCAGCTTCTGGAAGAAGCCGAACCTGTTCACCCCATCCAATGTAGCGGGCGGCCCGGCGGCTGTCGTCTGCAGCGGCTTTTCCAGCGGCGACCTGCCGCTGGGGATGCAGATCATCGGCAAACCGTTCGATGACGCGACTGTGCTGCGGGTCGGCCATGCGTTTCAACAGGCCACCGACTGGCATCGGCAGGCGCCGGTGCTGGTGCCGGGTGCGGCACAACCCGCCCTCGCACCGATCCCGGTCCCGACCGATGCACCGGACACCGATGCCAGGACGCGGGCGCTGTGCGACACGATGGCCGCCCGGGCCGGTCTGAACCTCGACGAGTCGCAGCGCATCCTGCTCTATCGCGCGGCACCGTTTGCGCTGGAGATGGTTGGCCGTCTCAAGGGCGATCATGGCTTCGCCGAGGCGCCAGCCAACGTGTTCCGGTTCCCGGCGACGCGCTGATCCGCCCCCCACTGAAGGACATCCAGAATGATTCGAGCTGCGATCATCGGCCTCGGACGCTGGGGCCAGAACATGGTCACCTGCGCCCGCGGCAGCACCCAGATCCGCTTTGCTGCGGGCGCCACCCGGACCCCTGAGAAGGCTGCGGCGTTCGCCGCAGAGCACGGCTTCCCGCTTTACGCAGACGTCGATGCCGTTCTGCAGGACAAGAACATCGACGCGGTGGTGATCACCACACCGCACAAGAGCCACCTCGACCTGATCACCCGGGCAGCCAGGGCAGGCAAGCATGTGTTCGTGGAGAAGCCATTCACCCTGAATCTGCCGGATGCACGGTTGGCGATCGACGCCTGCAGGCAGGCGAAGGTGACCCTGGCGCTGGGTTTCAACTGGCGTTTCCAGCCCGCACTTCTGGAAGTCAAACGCATGTTCACCGATGGCACGCTGGGAAAGCTGCTGCACGTCGAAGGCAACTTCAACGGCCCGAGCGTGTTCCGCTATGCCCCGGATCACTGGCGGCCGGACCGTAGCGAAAGTCCGGGCGGCGGCATGACCGGGCGCGGCGTGCACAACATGGACGCGATGATCTTCCTCACCGGCCCGGTCGACCAGGTCTATGCGCAGAGCTTCCGGCAGGTGCTGGACCGGGGCGTCGATGACACCACGTCGGTGCTGTACCGCTTCCAGAGTGGCGCCACCGGCTATCTCGGCATGGTCCTCGCCAGCGCCGAGTGCTGGCGCATGCAGTTCTTCGGCACCGGCGGCATGGCCGAGGTGGGTGCCATCGAGCATCTGCCGACCTGGGACCTGACCGTGCAGCTCATCGACAAGCCGCGCGAAGTGAAGCGCTACACCAGCGAGCGCACCGAGAAGCTGGAGCTCGAGGCGTTTGCCCGCGCGATCGAGGCGAGCCAGCCATACGTCATGCCGGTCGAGGACATCATCGCCGGCGTATCCGGGCTGGAGGCAATCCTCAGGTCGATCGACTCCGGACAACCGGAAAAGGCCGAGCGATGAGCGAACCGACTGCACCGCTCTGGTCAGACGATCCGGAAGGCCGTACTTTTCGCCGGCTGCCGGTCACCACCATGCTCAATGGCGCTGACCTCACCCTGCCCCTGCATGTCATCACCGGAGGCAAACCCGGACCCACCCTGGGCATCATCACCAACCAGCATGGCGACGAGTTCCTGCCGACCATGGTGATCCGGCAGTGGCTGGCCACGCTCGATACCTCGACGCTGGCCGGACGCATCGCGGTGATCTCGGTGGCCAATCCGCTGTCGACAGCCGCCTCTCAGCGACTGACGCCGGAGCCGCACGGGCGCACCGACCTGCATGAAGCTTTCCCGGGCAACGCACGCGGCAACACCACGCAGATGATGGCTGCAGTGATCACCGCAGAGGTGCTGGACCATATCGATTTTCACTGCGACTTCCATGCCGGTGGCACCGGCGGACGCCTGCAGGGCCGTGTCGACTACAACAGCAAGGCGCCGCCCGAGGTGCGCGAACGATGTCTGGCGATGGCACGCGCGTTCGGACAACAGTTCGTGCACGAGAACGACCTGACCGGCACCTCAGCACACTATGTCACCACTCGGCGCGGCGTGCCAAGTTGCAATCCCGAAATCGGCGGCACCTTCCTCGGCCCGGACAGCACGGCGATCTACACCGCGCAGTCCCTGGACGGGCTGAACCGGCTGATCGCCCACCTCGGTCTGATCGATGCCCCCGTACCCCCGGTGCCGCAGATCCATTTCGGTCTGGACGGTCGGCGCGAGTTGAGGCCGCGCAACAGCGGTTACCTCGAGTCCTGCTTCGAGCACCCGGACGATATCGGTCGATTGATCACCACCGGCACACTGCTCGGCCGGGTGATCGATCTCTACAGCTATGCCGTACTGGAGGAGATCATCGCGCCGTTCGATGGCCACCTCTTCTTCTCGCGCTACAGCGGTACGGTAAGCGCCGGCACCCAGGCGTTTGCACTGGCCGAGGCGGCGAAGAGTCAGCGGTTTGCCTGACTCACGGTCAACTCCGGGACAGGCAAATCCGGCACAGGTAACGCCGGCGCGGGTAGCGCCAGCGCGGAACGCAGATCGCGGTACTGCATACTACTGAACTGCGTGCGCTGCCCGCCGCACGCTCCAGTCCAGACACCCTCGCAACCATCGAGAGCCAACAGCCATGGCGCCACGCAACACGCTTGTGATCATGTCCGACGAACACAACCCGAAGATCTCCGGTTACGCTGGTCATCCCCTGGTCAGCACGCCCAACCTGGATGCACTGGCCAGCCGTGGCACCAGCTTCCGCCACGCCTACACGACCAGCCCGGTGTGCGTGCCGGCGCGTGCGGCCTTCGCCGCCGGCAAGTACATCCACCAGATCGGTTTTTGGGACAACGCGGATGCCTATGACGGCTCGGTGCCGAGCTGGCATCACTTGCTGCGCGAGCGCGGGCACGAGGTGGTGTCGATCGGCAAGCTGCATTTTCACCAGACTGGCGAGGACCACGGCTTCAGCCGCGAGATCATCCCGATGCATATTCTCGGCGGCAAGGGTGATCTGATGGGACTTGTGCGTGACGACCTTCCACGCCGAGGCAGTGCGGGCAAGATGGCCAAGCTCGCCGGACCCGGCGAGACCGCCTACACCTTCTACGATCGAGAGATCGCCTCGCGTGCCCAGATCTGGCTGCGCGAAGAGGCCACCCGCAAGCATGACCGGCCGTGGGTGCTGTTCGTGTCGTTCGTGGCGCCGCACTTTCCGCTGACTGCACCACCTGAGCACTTCTATCGCTACTGGTCCAAGGACCTGCCGCTACCCAAGCTCTACCAGCGGGAGCATCGCACCCGTCATCCGTATCTCGACGACTATCGGGCAAGCTTCTGCTATGACGACTACTTCGAGAACGAAGAGCAGGTGCGTCGCGCCCTGGCTGGCTACCTTGGCCTGGTCAGCTATGTGGACGAAAACATCGGCCGCGTGCTGCATGCACTGGAGGATATCGGCCTGCTGGACACGACCAATGTGCTCTACACCAGCGACCATGGCGACAATCTCGGCGCGCGGGGACTCTGGGGAAAGTCGACCATGTACGAGGAGATCGCAGGTGTGCCGCTGCTCGCTGCAGGACCTGATTTCCCGGCCAACCGCACGATCGATGCGCCGGTCAGCCATGTCGATTTCTTCCCGACGCTGATCGAGGCGGCTGGCCATTCCTTTGCCAGCGTGCGAGACGGGCACCCCGGTGTGTCGCTGTTCGATATGGCCGCCGGCGCGACACCCGATCGCACCGTGCTTTCCGAGTACCACGGCATGGGGTCCACCACCGGGGCGTTTGCGGTATGGGTGGGTGACTACAAGTATGTTCACTATGCAAAGTATCGGCCGCAGCTGTTCAACCTCGCACTCGACCCGGAAGAGCTTGACGATCTGGCTGAAGATCCCGCACATGCGGCGGCCCTCGAGACCTGCCGGCGAAAGTTGTACCAGTTGTGCGATCCTGCCGAGGTGGATGCCCGCGCCAAGCGCCGACAGGCCGAGTTGCTGGCACTGAACGGCGGTCGTGACGCGGTGATCCAGCGTGGCGACCTGGGCTTCACACCGGCGCCTGGTGCTGCCATCGAGTTCACCTGAGGCGAACTTCGACCGCTCATCAGAAGCGGCGTGTGTCAGATCAACCAGCAAGGAGGAGTGCGATGTCGTTGAGAGCTTTGATGCGCCGTACGCGAGACTTGGTGAAGATTCTGATCACCACGTTCGCAGTTGTCTTTGCCGGACTGGCGCTGGGCCAACCAGCCGCGTTCCCGAGCAAGGCGCTTCGGATCATCGTGCCGTTTCCGCCAGGGGGCGGTGTCGATTTCGTCGCACGCACGATCGCGCAGCGGTTGGCCGAGACGCTCAAGCAGCAAGTGCTGGTGGAGAATCGTCCAGGTGCGAGCGGACGTATCGGGGCCGAGGCGGTTGCGCGCAGCACACCCGACGGTTACACCCTGCTGCTCGCATCGCCCGCCGAGGTAGTCGTGCTGCCTGCACTTGGGCAAAAGCTTGCCTATGACGCGCGGCGCGACCTGCAGCCGGTCACGCTGGCCGGCGAGGCGCCGCTGGTGATCGCCGTACATCCGTCGGTACCTGCGCAGACGCTGACCGAGCTGATCGCCCTGGCGCGCAGCCAGCCGGGCAAGATCGGCTTTGCCACGCCCGGCGCTGGCAGCTCGATGCAGTTCGCCGGTGCGATGCTGGAGATCCTGGGCAAGGTCGACCTGGTGCATGTGCCGTACAAGGGTGCTGCGCCCGCCATGGCCGAAACGCTGGGCGGTCAGGTGCCTGTGCTCATCGTAGGCATCCCCCCCGTAGTGCAACAGGCCAAGGCGGGCAAGCTGCGTGTGCTTGCGGTTACCGGCGACCGGCGCTCGCCCGCACTGCCAGACGCGCCCACGGTGGCAGAACTGCCCGGGTTCGCCGGTTATCGATTCACCAACTGGATGGGTGTGTTCCTGCCAGCGAAGACGCCGATGGCGATCGTCGAGCGACTGAACAGCGAGATCAGCCGGATCGTGCGCGAACCGGCGGTTCGCGATGCGCTTCTGGCCCAGGGCGTTGAACCCGCAGGCTTGAGCATCGTGGAGTTCGAGCGCTTCCTCGACGCCGAATCACAGCGCTACTCGACGATCGCGCGCGAGCGCAAGATCAAGGCGGAGGACTGATCGCCATGCGAACCCATCGTGGGCCTACCCTGTGCGCAACGCTCTGGCTGTGTTCGGCGGCGATGGCGGCTGCAGCCCAGACCTGGCCGGCCAAGCCGGTGCGCATGATCGTTCCGTATCCTCCGGGAGGTGTGGCCGACATCACTGCGCGCATCTACAGCCCAAGGCTGGTCGAGGCCTGGTCGCAGAGCGTGCTGATCGACAATCGGCCGGGTGCCAACGGGGCGATCGGCGCGGAACTGGCGGCGCGCTCGGCGCCGGATGGCTACACGCTGCTGATGGCCACCGCGAGCGAAATTACGATCAACCCGACCTTCTATCCGAAGCTTGGATACGAGCCGGTGCGCGACTTCGCGCCAATCTCGCTCGCCTCGAACAACCCGGTGGTGCTGGTGACCAACGCCACGACCACGATCCGCACCCTGGCGGATCTTGTCGCCCAGGGCAAGGCCAGACCCGACACCCTGGCCTTCGGTACGCCCGGAAGCGGCAGCCTTCATCACCTGACCGTCGAGCAATTTCGCCTGCTTGGCGGACCGTTGCTGGTGCATGTACCGTACAAGGGCGGCGGCCCCGCTGCTGCCGCCGTAGTGGGCGGGGAGACTCCGCTGGCCGCCGTCGCCCTGGCACCGGCCCTGCCCCATCTGCGTTCCGGGAGGATCCGCGGACTCGCACTGGCGAGCGCCAAACGCTCTTCGCTGGCCCCCGAGGTGCCGACCTTTACCGAATCCGGCTTTGCGATCGAGGCCTCGAACTGGGTCGGGCTGCTCGCGCCGGGACGCACGCCGACCTGGCTGGTGGCGCGAGTTAACCAGGACATGAGCCGCGCCGCGCAGACCGCCGAGGTGCGAGAACGTTTCGCCCAGGCCGGTGGCGAAGTCGCCTCCAGCACGCCTGCCGAGTTCGCAGCCCTGATCAAGGCGGATATCGTCAAGCTCGCGAAGGTGGTGCGCGCCGCCAACGTGAAACCGGAATGACCCGGGCGCACCCGCCCGAACCAGGGAGTGATGAGGATGCAACTGTCCAGTGACGAGCAGGCGATGCTCAGTGGCGAACGCGGTGCGGCGGTCAAGGAGGCGATCGAGTTCCAGATCCAGGTCGGCACCTTCTTCGGCGCCCAGCGCTTCGTGCCGATCAGCAATGCCCACATGATGGGCGACATCGAGGTGATGGGTGATGTCGGCCTGGCGCGGCTGGAGAAGATGGCGCGCGAAGGTACGCACTGTGCAGTGGGCATCACCACCAACGCGCGCTGCATCGATTTCGCCCACGCCAAGGCGCTCGAGCAGGTCGACGAAGAGGTCGAGAAGGAACGCCGCATCATCGCCAGCCTGCGCAAGATGAACGTGATCACCGCCGACACCTGCATCAACTACCAGACGCTGTATCAACCGCATCTGGGTGAGCATGTGGCCTGGGGCGATACCGGCACGGTAATCTATGCCAACTCGGTGTTCGGCGCGCGCACCAACTTCGAGGGTGGCCCGTCGGCACTGGCCAGTGCGATCACCGGACGCACGCCGGAGTACGGCTTTCACCTGGATGCGGTGCGCCGGGGCAATTTCGTGGTCGAACTCGATGTCGACCCGTCCGATTATGCCGACTGGGGCGCGATCGGCCGACTGGTCGGTGAGCCGCACCAGAGCTATTACGCGGTGCCGGTGTTCACCGGACCCGGGCGCACACCGATCCGGCGTTCACCCACCTCGGACGAGTTGAAGCACCTGGGCGCTTCGCTCGCCAGCTACGGCTCGCATGCGATGTTCCACATGGTCGGGGTGACGCCTGAGGCGCCCACGGTCGAGGCCGCGCTTGGCGGCAACACGCCCACCGACATGATGAAGATCACCCGCGCCGACATCGACAAGGTGTATCGGGGCTACGACCTGAAGGACGGTCGCTGCAATCTGGTCGTGTTCTCCGCCCCGCAGCTGTCGTTGTTCGAACTCAAACGCATCTCTGAGCTGCTGGACGGCCGAACGGTGGCGTCCGGATCCAGACTGTTCGTCACCACCAGCAATGCGATGAAGCGTGCCGCGTCTGAGCTTGGCTACATCGGCAGGATCGAGGCCGCCGGTGGCACCGTGTTGGAAGGGGTGTGCTTCTACATCCTGCAGAATCTCACGCCGATGAAGCAGAAGATGGGCTGGACCAGTCTGGTCACCAATTCGGCCAAGCTGGTGAACACGATCACTGCGCACCGTTTCAACACCATCCTGCGCCGCACCGAGGACTGCATTCAGACCGCACTGACCGGAGACGTGAAATGACCGCACCGCTGATGACGTTCGCCGTCGACCGTGCGGCCGGACCGGTGGTCGAGGGCGAGGCGGTGATCTCCACCGAAGGCTTCAGTCCGCGCTACGACCTGGACCGCTGGACCGGCGTCATCTCCAAGCCCGGACACAAACTCGAAGGCATCAGCATCAAGGACAAGATCCTGTTCTTTCCTACCGCCAAGGGCGGCATCGCCGCCGGCTGGGCGTTCTATGACATCCAGGGCAAGGGTATCGCGCCCAAGGCGTTCATCTTCGGGGTGACCAACCCGGTGATGGTGCAGGGCGCGATCTATGCGGATATCGCAATCACTGAAGGCTGGTCGCCGGATCCGATCGCGGTGCTGCAGACCGGGGACTGGGTGCGCGTCGTACCGGACCGGCGGGTGATCGAACTGCTCCGGCGCCGTGCGCCTCCGGCCGCGTGAATTTCGCCTGTCACTGATGAGTATGCCCGGGTAGAATCCGCGGCTCGATGAGGCGAGGGCATGCACCGTCGCCCGACCCGACCAAGGAGTATCCGGATGCCTGCCCTCGTCCAGACCGGGCGCTCGATCGCGCTCGCCTCTGCCCTCATGCTTGCCGTGCAAGGCACGTGGATGACTGCCGCAAACGCGCAGAAGACGAACGATGCCTGGCCCTCGCGCCCCCTTCGGCTGCTGATTCCGGCCTCACCCGGTGGTGGCGCCGACACCCTGGCACGGGTAATGGCGGCCCGCCTGACCGAGCGATTCGGCCAGCCGGTGGTGATCGACAACCGTGCTGGCGCGTCCGGGGCGATCGCGATGGAGCTCACTGCACGCGCGGCGCCGGATGGCTACACGATGATTCTCACCCAGTCGACCAGTGCGGTGATCGCCCCGGCGATCAACGACAAGCTGCCCTATGACACGCTGCGCGACCTGGCACCGGTGACCCTGGTTGCCGAGGTGCCGCATGTGCTGCTGGTCAACCCCGCGCTGCCGGTGACCAGCCTGAAGGAGCTGATCGTCCTGGCCAGGCAGCGGCCGCTAAACTACGCCTCATCGGGCATCGGCGCGGCCAGCCACTTCTCCGGTGAGATGCTGGACCGCGCAGCGGGCATCATCACCACGCACCTGCCGTACAAGGGCGCCGGACCCGCCCTCGCCGCGGTGATTGCAGGAGAGGCGCAGATGTCCTCGACGCCGATCAACGCCGCGCTCGGACAGATCAAGGGCGGCAAGGTGCGCGCAATCGCCATGACGACCATCCGCCGCTCGCCGGTCGTGCCCGATGTGCCGACCATCGCCGAGAGTGGATTTCCCGGGTTCGACATCGGCACCTGGTTCGGGGTGATGATCACTGCGAAAAGCACGCGCGAGCAGGTGAACCGGCTGCATGCAGTGTTCGTCGGCGTACTGAAATTGCCCGATATCCAGGAACGTCTGCTCGCCGATGGCGCGGTGCCGGTGGGCAATACGCCGGACGAGTTTCGCGCCCGGATCCGCAGCGACCTGGAACGCTTCGCGCGAATCGCGCGCGAGGCGGGCATCAAGGTGGAGTAAGCGATGCCCACGCACCTTTCGTTTCTCAGCTTCCCAATTGCCTGGACCCGACACATGAACGCCACGCCTGTTTTCGCCCGCCGCACATCCCGCCCGGCACCCGGTCATGCCCGGGCCGTGGCAACTTGCGCCCTGCTGATCGCTGCAGCGTCAGGCAGCGTGCCGACTGTCTCGGTGGCAGCCGACACGCCGTGGCCAACACGGCCGTTACGCATGATCATCCCCGCCGCACCCGGCGGCGGGGCCGATACCATCGGCCGCTTTCTGGCGCAGCGTCTGAGCGAACAGATCGGACAACCGGTGGTGATCGACAATCGGGCCGGTGCGGCCGGCACCATCGCAGCCGATCTCACCGCCAGGTCTGCCCCCGATGGTCATACCTTGTTGATGGCGCAATCGACCAGCGTGGCGATCGCCCCGGCGCTCTACAAGAATCTGCCCTACGACACGCTGCGCGACCTGGCACCGGTGTCGCTGGTGGCCGAGGTGCCGAACATCCTGGTGGTCAATATGAAGGTCCCTGCCAACAGCGTGAAGGAGCTGATCGCACTGGCCCGGGCGAAGCCGAACGAAGTCGCGTTTCCGTCGGCCGGGGCCGGCGCGCCGAGCCATCTCGCCGGCGAGATGTTCGCCCGGCAGGCCGGGGTCACGCTTCTGCATGTGCCCTACAAGGGTGCCGGCCCGGCCCTGACTGCCCTGATCAGCGGCGAAGTGCAGATCATGTTCGCGCCGCTGGTCGCAGCGATGCCGCATGTGAAGGCGGGTCGGCTTCGCGCACTGGCGGTCACCACACCGAAGCGTGCGGCGGCCGTCCCCGACCTGCCGACGATCGCCGAGTCAGGGCTGCCGAAGTACGCGATCGGCTCCTGGTTCGGCCTGCTGATGTCGTCGAAGACGCCGCGCGAGACAGTGAACCGGGTGCATGCCGAGACGATCAAGGCGCTGAAATTCCCGGAACTGCGTGACCGACTCCAGGCCGAAGGTGCGGAGATCGTCGGCAACACTCCGGAACAGTTCCGCGCGTTCATCAAGGAAGAGATTGTGCGCTACGCGCTGTTGATCCGTGAGGCGGGGATCAAGATCGACTGAAGCTGCGCAAACGACGCCCAGCTGGCGACACGCGCGGCAAGCCAGGGCCGGAAGCGGGGACAGACCCTTAGGGTCTGTCCCCTGGCAGTTACTCCGCTGCGTCGGCTACAAAGTCTGCTCGATACCGAACACGCAGACCGCCTCGTCCTGGTCTCCGGCGGAAGCGGGGACAGACACTCAGGGTCTGTCCCCTGGTCGTTACTCCGCCGCGTCTGCCACCAGCCCGGCCTGCTCGATACCGAACACGCAGACCGCCTCGTCCTGGTCTCCGGTAGCGCCGCTGGCGCCGGCGGCGCCGATGATGTTGCCGGCGGCATCGCGGATCAACACGCCACCCATCTGCGGCAGGAACTTGCCCTGGGCAGTGGCCGCAAGCGTGATCATGAAGTTCGGGTTGCTCTGGGCACGCTTGGCGAGCGAGCGGCTGGAGCAGCCCATGGCCACTGCGCCCCACGCCTTGCCGCGGGCAATGTCTTCCCGGAACATGCTGGCACTGTCCTCGCGCTTGTAGACCACGGTGTATCCTGCGGCGTCGAGCACCACGATCCCGAGCGCTGGAATCTTCATCTCGCGTGCCTTCTCGAACGCCTTGTCGACGATGATCGAGGCCTGCTTGAGTGTCAGTGTAGTCATTGGCATTCCTTCGTGGGTCTGAGAGGAAAAGGTCTCGGCTTAACCGCGGATGCCCGGCATGTCGAAGCCGCGGCCCTTGAGTTCGGCGGCCAGCGCCTGGCCCTGTTCGGCGCTCAGTGACACCAGCGGCGGCCGGGTTACCGCCCACTGCGGATGATCCGTGTAGATCGCCGTCGTGTGCTTGAGCGCCGGGATCTGCGGGAACCTGGTGATCGCACGGCGGAAGTCGGTGATCGCCTCCTGCATCGCGTCGGCCTCGGCTGACTGCCAGTTGCGAAACAGCCGGTCGATCGCAGCCGGACCGATGTTGGCAGTGGCGGTGATGGTGCCCACCGCGCCCAGGCGCATCGCCGGCAGCAGGAACTCTTCGCTGCCCGGAAAGAACTGGAAGCCCGGGAAGGCCTTCAGCATCGCCTCCATGTTCTTCCAGTCCCCGCCGCTGTCTTTCATGCCCACGATCGTGCCGGGGTAATCCTTCAACAACCGCTCGACCAGCGCGAGCGAGAACGGCACCGCCGTCATCGGCGGGATGTGATACAGGTAGACCTTCAACCGGCTGTCGCCGACGCGCTGGGCGATTTCGGCGAAGTTGCGGTAGAGCCCCTCGTCGCTCACGCCCTTGTAGAAGAATGGCGGCAGCATCAGCGCGCCGGCCACACCCTGTTCCACCGCGTATCGGGTCAGCGCCACTGAGTCGGTCAGCGCGCAGCAGCCGGTGCCCGGCATCAGTTTTGACGCCGGTACGCCGGCAGCGAGCAGCGCATCGAGCAGCATCCTGCGCTCGTCCATGGACAGCGAATTGGCCTCGCTGTTGGTGCCGAAGATCGCGAGCCCGCTGCACCCATTGGCCAGCAGCCACTTGCAATGCTTCACATAGCGCTCGACGTCGGGTGACAGATCGGCCTTGAACGGGGTGATCACCGGGGCGAGTACCCCGGACAACAGAGTGGCTTGGCTCATCGACACACCTCGGCAGGGACAGTCGGCAACCGACCGGGAGCCGGATTATAGCCGCGCGTCGCGATCCCGATGAATCCCCGGACCGGCCGCCGGCCGATGACTGCCAGCGCCCGGCGCCTGAACCCGGTGTCTGCGCCCGGTGTCTGCGCCGGGTTGCCGGGCAGGCGCGCACTGCGGTAGCCTGCGCTACCGGCGAAGCTGAATCGACCCGCCGTGCGACACAGGCTCAGATACCGTCTCAGGTGCCCTTGCCGGTACCTTCAAAGGCTCAGCCGGATCGGTTCAGCATGCATCGAGTTTCCCAGGCGTTGGGTGCGCTTGTAGTGGTGTGCGCATTGACCCTGTTCCTGTGGCCGGCGCAGGATGCCGCTCAGGCGACCACGCTGCGGGCGACCGCACTGGTGGTGTTCGCCGTCGGGCTGTGGGCAAGCGCAGCAGTGCCGGAGTACCTGGTCGCCCTGGCGTTCCTGTTCCTCGCCGCAGTCACGGCGGTGGTACCGCCGGAGGTGGTGTTCGCCGGCTTCACCACCAGCACCCTGTGGCTGGTGTTCGGCGGCCTGATCGTGGCCGAGGCAGTGCGGGTCTCCGGCCTGGGCGTGCGTCTGGCTTCGCGGCTGCTCGGACCGTTCAGCACGAGTTATCCGCGTGCCCTGGTGGGCACGATGCTGGTCACCACCGTGCTCTGCTTCGTGATGCCGGCCACCGTTGCCCGCATCCTGCTGATGGTGCCGATCCTGGTGGCCTTCTGCGACCGGCTCGGCCTTGAACGCGGCGGCCGCGGCTTCAACGGCATCATGCTGGTGATGCTGATCGGCAGTTTCCAGGTCGGCGCGGCGATCCTGCCGGCCAACATCCCGAACCTGGTGCTCGCCGGTTCGGCCGAGACGCTCTATGGCGTGCAGATCCTCTATCTCGAGTACCTGAAGCTGCATTTCCCGGCGCAGGGATTCGCCAAGGCGGTGCTGACGATCTGGCTGATCAATCTCATGTTCCACCAGACACCCCAGCCAGCGAAGGCCGAGGCCGCGCTGCCGCCGATGTCGTTCGACGAATGGCGGATGGCGGTGATCCTCGGCGGCGCACTCGCCCTCTGGGCCACCGACTTCATCCACCACATCCGGCCGGGCTGGATCGGCCTGGGCGCCGGACTGCTTTGCCTGCTGCCTCGGGTCGGTCTGATCGACATCCACGCGTTCAATGAACGGGTCAAACTCGCGCCGTTCTTCTATATCGGCGCGGTGCTCGGCGTCGCCGCCATGATCGACGCGGCGAAACTTTCCACCACCTTCGGCGCCGGCCTCACCGACTGGCTGGCCCTGACCGGTGGCTCTGACTTCTGGAACTTCATGCGCCTGTCGCTGCTGTCCACGGTGACTACGATGATCGCGACCAGCCCCGGCCAGCCAGCCCTGCTCGGTCCGCTCGCCGCAGATCTCGCAGCCGCCTGCGGGTGGGACGTGAAGACAGTGCTCATGCTGTTCGGCATCGGCTTCTCCACCATCGTGCTGCCCTACCAGGTGCCCCCGGTCATCGTCGGTCTGTATGTCGCCGGCGTGGCGCCCCGGCATGCCGCCCGGGTGTTCATCATTCAGGCGGCACTGACCGTGGTGCTGCTCTGGCCGCTCAACTACCTGTGGTGGTCGCTGCTCGGCTACTTCGAACCCTCGACACTCCAATGAGGAATGCGATGAGTGCACTGTTCTCTTCACTCGCCCTGCGCGAGCTCACGCTGGCCAACCGGATACAGGTGTCTCCGATGTGCCAGTACAGTGCGCAGGATGGCTCGATGACCGACTGGCATCTGATGCACCTGGGCACGCTGGCGCTGTCGGGCGCCGGCCTGCTGGTGATCGAGGCGACCCATGTCACGCGCGACGGCCGCATCACTCACGGCTGCAGCGGCCTGTACAGCGACGACAATGAGTATGCGCTGGCGCGGGTACTGCGTTTCTGCCGTGAGCATTCGGGTATCGCGATCGGCATCCAGCTCGCGCATGCCGGGCGCAAGGCCTCCACCGACCGTCCATGGCAGGGCCGCAGCGCACTCGCGGCCGCGGCCGATCCGTGGCCGACGGTCGCACCGTCGGCCGTGCCCATGGCCGAGGGCTGGCACATCCCGCGCGCAGCCTCGCGCGACGATCTGCGAGCGATCCGTGAGGCGTTCGTCCAGGCGACCGTGCGCGCCGACCAGCTCGGCATCGACCTGATCGAACTGCATTCGGCGCACGGCTACCTGCTGTCCACCTTCCTGTCGCCACTGTCGAACCAGCGCACCGACGAGTACGGCGGCAGCCGCGACAACCGGATGCGCTTCGCCCTGGAAACCTTCGCGGCGATGCGGGCGGTCTGGCCGTCACGCAAGCCCATGGGGGTGCGCATCCATGGCTCGGACTGGATCGACGGCGGCTGGACGGTGCAAGACGCGGTCGCCTACGCGGCGGCGCTCAAGACGCTGGGCTGCGACTATGTCACGGTATCCAGCGGCGGGGTCTCAGCGACCGCGAAGATTCCGGTCGAACCCGGATACCAGGTGCCATTGGCCGAAACCGTCCGGCGCGAGACTGGCATCACGACCTGCGCGGTCGGCATGATCACCGAGCCAAGACAGGCAGAAGGCATCATCGCCGCGGGCCGGGCCGATCAGGTCGCCCTCGCCCGCGGCCTGCTGTTCAATCCGCGCTGGCCGTGGACCGCCGCTGCGGAACTGGGCGCTGAAGTCTCCAGTCCGCCGCAGTATGAACGCGGCAGCGCGAAGTTCTGGCCGGCTGCACCTGGGCGCTGAGTTGCCGGGGCGCCGTCCAGCAGATCAGAGGCTGACGCCGCCGCCGACTTCCAGGATCGCACCATTGATGTAGCTCGCCTCGTCCGAGGCGAGGAAGGCGAACGCGTCGGCAATCTCCTCAGGCTTGCCCAGGCGGCCCAGGGGAACCTTCTCCTCCATGGCATGCAACACCCGCTCCGGCATCGAGTTCAGTATCGTGGTGCCGATGAACCCCGGGCAGACGGCATTGGCGCGGATGCCCTTGCGGCCGAGTTCCTTCGCCCAGGTCTTGGTCATGCTGATCACGGCACCCTTGGTCGCGGCATAGTTGGTCTGGCCGAAGTTGCCATAGATTCCGACCACCGAGGAGGTGCTGAGAATCACGCCGGACTGCTGCTGGAGCATGGTGTCGACCACCGCGCGGGTGCAGTTGTAGACGCCCTTGAGGTTGATGTCGATGACCAGGTCGAACTGCTCGTCGGTCATGTTCTTCAACTGCGCGTCCTTCACGATGCCGGCATTGTTCACCAGCACGTCGATCCGGCCGAAGGTCGACAACGTCTGGTCGACCATGCGGCGGATCGACTGCATGTCGCGCACATCGACATTCGCCCCGATCGCGTCGCCGCCCTCGGCACGGATCATCTTGACCGTTTCCTCGATCAGTTCCGGGGTCAGATCGCACACCACCACCTTGGCACCCTCGCGCGCGAACTTCAACGCGGTCGCCTGGCCGATGCCACGCGCCGATCCGGTGATCACTGCCACTTTGCCTTTCAGTCGCACCCAAATCTCCCAGAGTTGAGATCGCCGCCACGATGCGGTTGCAGATCACGGTGTTGCACAGCAACGCAGCGTCGCCGGAGGTCCTGAAACAGCTCGGTTCAGTCGTGCGCAGGGTAATGAACCGGGCTCGGAACGGCAGTACTCTAGTCCAATCTGCGGCGGCGCACAACCAACCTTGACCGGCCTTTAGCGGACATTCGGCGCGTCTGGCCCGAGTTCGCTTGCTGCGTTGCACTGTTGTGCAGCAAAAGCACCGCACAGGTGCAGCATTCTCCCGCGGAATCGGGGACAGACCCTGAGGGTCCATCCCTTGGCTGGGTGAGGGAGTGGGGGACAGACCCTGAGGCTCCGTCCCCTGGCTGGGTGAGGGAGTGGGGGACAGACGCTGAGGGTCCG
>JBBRCD010000022.1:0-41288 GCA_038205245.1 Burkholderiales bacterium | reverse complement strand
GGCTCGCGCGCGGGCGGCTGGGGCACGGGCATGGGCACGGCCACGGGCATGGGCACGGGCACGGCCACGGGCATGGGCTGGGGCCGGGGCAGGGGCTGGGGCCGGGGCAGGGGCAGGGCAACCCGGCCGGCGCTATAGTCGAGCCGATGATCGATCGCCAGGTGCCGCCTTCCGCAGCGACGTCCGCCGTCGGCGCTGCCGGGTCGGGCGTTCCGGTCGAGGCCGCGACTGACCTGCCGGTGGCCGCGCGCTGGAGTGGCGCGAGCGGCTGGCTGCTGCTGTCACTGGTGGCCTTCGGTGTCGTGGCCGAACTGTTTCCACGCTTCCCCGAGTGGATCGCCGGGGTGATTGCCTGGGTGGCGGCGTTGCCGCTGTGGCCGAGACTCGGGCGCCGCCAACGGGTGCTGGTGATCGCGATGTGCGCACTCGGTGCGACCGGTATCGTCTGGGGCATGGCGCTTGGCCAGAGCGGCTTGATCGTCAAGGCACTGACCATGAACACGATGATCATCGCCATGCTGGTCGGGGTGGCCTTCCTGCCGCTGGTCAGTGGCAGTGAGCAGGGGGGTGAGGCGCCGCTCAGGCGCGGCCGTGGCGCACTGTTGCGCACCATGCTCGGCGTGCATCTGTTCGGCGCGGTGATCAACCTGACCGCGGCGCTGATCGCGGCCGACCGCCTGCGCCGGCCGCTCGCCCCGGGCGCCGCTGACCCGGGCTATGCGGTGCCGGCCAGCGGTACGCTGACCCGCCAGCAGGCGATGGCATTGGGCACCGCGTTCTCGATCTGCGCGTTCTGGTCGCCTTTCCTGAGCGCGATGGCGGTGGCGCTGACCCTGGCACCCGGATCCAGTCTGCTCACCCTGGTGCTGATGGGGCTGCCGCTGGCAGCGGTCGGACTCCTCGTGCTGTGGCTGTTCCTGTCCACGGCGCGCTTCGACCATGCGCGCTCGTTCGAAGGCTACCCGGTCAATGTCAGCGCACTCTGGGTGCCGTTGGCGCTGGCGATCGGGGTGTTCGCGGTCCATGAATGGCAGCCGCAATGGTCGATGCAGCCGGTGATCGCCACACTGGCCATCGGAATCACGGCGGTCACGCTTTTGATCAGGCGGGGACCGGCGAGGGCAGCCTCGCGCATGGCCCAGCATACCTCTGCGCGTCTGCCCGGGCTGGCTGGAGAGGTTTGGGTGTTCATCGCGGCCGGCGTGCTCGCGGCCGGCCTGTCTGCACTGCTCACCGCCTTCGACATCGGTGCGCCATTCTCGCGCTTCGGTGGCCTGGAGGCGAGCATCGTGCTGGTGATCTGCACGCTGGTCGCCTGGCTCGGCGTGCACACCGTGGTGACCCTCCCGCTGGTGGCGGTGTGGCTGGCCCCGCTAGCACCCGACCCGAACCTGCTCGCGTGCGCGTTCCTGTGCGCCTGGGCGATCGGACTGCCGGCGTGCGCCACCTCGGGCACGGTACTGTCGATGCAGGCGCGCTACGGCATTCCGGTGTCGACCTATATCCGCTGGAACCTGCCCTATCTTTGCGTCCTGCTGGTCATCGCGATCATCGGTCTGAACCTGTACGCGGCGTTTCTGTGAGGGGCAGTGTGCGCCCCGGCCACGGGATCAGTCCCGGCACCTGCTGCCGGTAGCGCCGGTACGGCTCGCCGAACTCGGCAAGCAGCTTGGTGTCTTCCAGCCTGGATCCGATGATCAGATAGACGGTGATTGCCAGCGCGCTCACCAGCCAGGCCGCATCCAGCGGCCGGGTCCAGATCACGATCAGTGCGAGGAAGTACCACGGGTGGCGCACATGGCGATGCAGCGGTGACAGCGTGAACTGTCCAGTGCCTTCGCTGCGCAGGCCGAGGAAGGCACGACCGTCGTAGTAGCGCAGCGTCCAGACGAAGCCGGCCACCGCTGCCAGCGCCAGCACATTGGCAAGGATGGCGACGTACGGTGGTCGCGGCAGCAGCAAGACACCATCGCTCGATCGCGCCAGCAGGACCAGCACCGGCACCAGCGCAGCGATCGCGATGACGTTGTAGACCAGCCGGTAGTACCTGTGCAGTGCCGGCCATCGGCGCTCGATCCAGTGTTTCGTACGCAGGCTCGCCAGAAGCGAATGCAGCACGAAGTACACGGCCCAGCCGGCGGCGAGCATGATCAAGGGGATCATCGGCACTGCGCCACTGTCACTGCGCCACTGTGCATGAGGCCTGCCGCCTGGTCGGTTCAGCGCTGCGCGCAGCTCACTGCACGCGGGCCAGCGCAATCAGTGCGCTGGCCTGGGGCAGGTCGTCGATACCCCAACAGGCATCGAGCAGGGCCTGGGCTCGCGCTGCGGAAAGTGTCAGCGTGGCCAGCGCGAGAAACTTCGCCTGCACCGCCCGATCGCTCATCGGATTGTCCCGGCTGCCGATCGCGTGCTCGATGCGTTGGCTGAGTACACGGCCATCGGTCAGCCGTACCGTCACCAACGTCTGATCGGTGGCCAACGTCTGATCGACGATCGAACTCACCCGCGCCCGGGTGCGGGCGATCAACGGGTCGAGCGCGCGCGCATCGGTGAATTGCGCAACGGCCCCCGCGCGATCGACCAGTGCCACTGCGCAGGCGTGCGTATAGCTCAGCTTCGACTCCAGACCGTCCTTGGGATCGGTGCGGCCGGTCAGCACGAGCACGAGTGGGTGCACGCGCACCTCGACCGCGTCGATCGCGTCTGCCTCGAACGCGTGTGCCTGTCCGATCTGCAGGCAGGCGTCGATCAGCGGATGCAGCACGATGCCGCAGGGAAACGGCTTGTAGGTGTTGGCTGCTGCTTCCCAGTGGCTGCCCAGCCGGTCGACCAGCCTTGGCCCATCGAGGCCGTCGGCAAGCACGGCGCCGAAGCCGCGCGGGGCTTCAAGTGCCCGCGCCGAACTGGTGAAGCCGCGTGCGGCGAGCAACGCGGACTGCAGGCCATTGCTGCCGGCACGCGCGATGTTGAAGGTCTTGCCCATGCCGCCAAGCATCTCGGACAGGCCGCTTGCCTGGGTGGCTGCAATGCCGATCGCTGCTGCCGTGCGCTCCGCGTCCAGTCGCAGCAGACGCGCCGATGCAGCGGCGGCACCGACCACCCCGCAGGTGCCGGTGATATGCCAGCCGCGGGCATAGTGGCCCGGACCGATTGCCACCCCCAGCCGGCAGGCGACCTCCATGCCGATCAGGAAGGCGTCCAGCAGGTCGGCGCCGGAGACGGGTGGCAGCGACGACGGATGCGACTCGACGAGTGCGAGCAAGGGTCCGAGCATCGGCGGACCGGGATGGATCACGGTCGCAAGATGGGTGTCGTCGAAGTCCAGGATGTTGGTCGCATAGCCATTGACCAGGGCCGCGGTCAGCACATCGGTGCGCTCGCCGCGACCGAGCAGGCTGGCGCCGGGCGCACCGGCGAATGGCTGCAAGGTCGTCCACAGCAGCTCGGTTGCCGCATCGTTGGCGCCGCCGATTGCGCAACCTAGCGCGTTGAGGAAGCCGCGCTTTGTTTCGTGCCGCACTGCCGGTGGTACGGTCAGTGGCAAGCTCGGTGGAACCCCAAGCGGGTCCGCGGGCGACCCACCGCTGGCTATGAATCGGGCAAGGGTGGCAGTCGAATCCATGGCCGGACTCTAGCATCCGGCGCGCACTGCGGCTATGTTCAGTCTTTTCAAAGAGGTGTCAGGCTGCCGGGGAATATTTGATTCCAACGAGGTGCAAGCGTCGTCGCGCCAACCTGCCGATGCACCTGGACGCGAACATGAACCTGGTACTGTCCTTCGATCAGGTGGCCGGCGACCTGCGCGGCGCCGGGGACGCTAAAGAGCGGCCGACCCTTGCGACACGACCGGCCGCTGGTGGAGACACGCGATACCCACGTCGTCCCCCGCCAGCCGCGGATATCGCTTCAACACTTCCGGATCGTGGCCGGGCACGACATGGTCGGGAGAATCTGCCGCGGCCATTACGCGGCGATGGCCGGCGATCATGTCGGCGACGTTGCAGACGATAGGGAACGGCAGCTCGCGCTCGAGGTTCTCGTAATAGTGGGCCGCATCCGAGGCGAGCACCACCCGGCCGCGCGCGGTGGACACCCGCACCGACTGCAGCCCGCGGGTATGCCCGCCAATCAGCAGCAGGTCGATACCCGGGAATACGCCGGGCTGGTCGCCGGCGTGGAACACGACCCGGTCGGCATACACGTTGCGCACCATCGCGACGATATCCTCCACCGAGTAGGCATGCCGCAGCACGCCATGGCACATGCAGCGCCCGGTCGCATAGTCGAGCTCGGCATCCTGCAGATGGAAGCGCGCATTCGGCAGCTTGCCCAGGTTGCCCGCGTGGTCGTAGTGCAGGTGGGTGAGTATCACGTCGGTGATGCCGGCCGGGTCGACACCGAGAACCCGCAGCGCCTCGATCGGGCAGCGCAGCAACTGGCGCTTGCGCTCGGCGGCGGCGGCGGCGGCGAAGCCGGTGTCGACGAGGACAGCACGATTGCGCGAGCGCAACAGCCACACGAAGAAGTCCATCGGCATCGGGCCGTCATGGGCATCCGCCGGGAAGAAGTTGTCCCTACGCTGGCGCTGCATCGACGCATAGCGGACGGCGTACACCTCGTAGCTTTCGGCTGTGCTACTCATTCGGGCTTGATGTTCGCGGCCTTGATCACCTTTGTCCACTTTTCCAGCTCGGATGCGATGTACGCCGCGAGCTGCTTCGGCGTACCGCCGGCCGGCTGGGCCGCTATTTCGGCGATCCGCTTGCGGACATCAGCGCTGGCAAGCCCCTTGAGTACGGCGCCATTGAGCGTATTGACCAGTTCCGCGTCCAGCGCGCGCGGTCCGAGCAGTGCATACCAGTTGTTGACCTCGTAGCCGGACAAGCCCGCTTCGGCAAAGGTCGGGGTATCGGGCAACTGGGGCGATCGACTGGTGCCGGTGACGGCGAGCGCACGAACACGGCGGTCGTTGATCAACGGCACCGCGGTCGAGATCCCGGAAAAGTACAACTGGACATGGCCCGCCAGCAGGTCGGCGGTCGCCGGCCCGCCGCCCTTGTACGGCACATGCACGATGTTCACGCCGGACATGAACTTGAACAGCTCGCCGGCCAGGTGCGGGTTGGTACCGATGCCCGCAGACGCATAGTTGATCTCGCCGGGTCGGGCCTTTGCCAGGGCGATCAGGTTGGCTAACGACTTCACCGGCAGCGACGGATGCGCAAGCAGCACGCTCGGCGCGGTCGCGAGCAGGCTGATCGGCGCGAAGTCCTTGATCGGGTCGTACGACAGCCGCGGGTTCATCCCCGGGTTTATCGCCAACGTCGCGGCACCACCCAGGAACAGGGTGTAGCCGTCGGGCACCGCCTTGGCCGCGACCTCGGCGCCGATCGCACCGCCTGCTCCCCCGCGGTTCTCGACCACCACGGGTTGCCCGAGGGCGTCGAGCAGCATCTGCCCGGTGAGCCGGGCGAAGATGTCGTTCGGCCCGCCCGGCGGAAACGGAACGATCAGTCGGATCGGCCGGTTGGGATAGCCCTGCGCGAAAGCGCTGCCGGTCGCGACCGGCAGACCGGCGGACAGGGCGGCGGTCAGTATGGCCGTCAGCACGGCCGGAAATGCTACCGGCAGCATACCGAAACGGCGCGACGCCCGGCGCAGGGGCAGCAGCCTGATCATCGGCGGTCGACGACGCGCGCGAGCACCGGCCAGTACTGGCTGCCGAAACCCGCATCGATCGTCTCCTGGAGTACCTTCCCGACCAGCGCCGCACCGCTTGCTTCGACGCCGCATTCCCTCGCCAGATCCAGCGCGTACATCATGTCCTTCTGCGCGTATTCGGTAGAGAACGCCTGTTCAGGAAACTCGCCGGGCAGTATCGCCTTCATGCCGTGATTGCGCAGCGCGAAGCTGTCCGCCGAGCCCTTGGCCAGCGTCGAGAACAGCATCGATGGATCGACGCCCGACCTTCGGCCAAGCGCCATCGCCTCGGCCAGTGCATTGACCGTCTGCATCAGCACCATGTTGTTGAGGATCTTCACCACCTGTCCCGCACCGGGGCCACCGCAATGGGTGATGTCCGACGCGAAGCAGCGGATCAGCGGTTCCAGGCGCGCGAACACCGCGGCATCGCCACCCACCATCACGCTTAGCGTCCCCTGCCGGGCCGCCTCCCGGGTGCGCGCGATCGGCGCATCGGCAAACGCCGCGTCCTTCTGCGCGAACGCGGCCCAGAGCCGGCGGGCAAGCGCGACCGGTGACGTGCCCAGATCGACGATGAGCTGTGCCGGGCGGGCGAGCACGAGCAATCCGCCAGGCCCGTCGCACACCGCTTCGACATGCCGGCCGCTCGGCAGGCAGACGAACACGACGCCAGCCTGCTGCGCAACTTCCGGCACCGAGGCTGCGGCAACGACCCCCTGTGCGCGCAGACGCTCCAGCGGTGCAGGCTGCAGATCGAACGCGAGCACCGTTGCACCGCTCTTCTGCGCAAGGTTGCGGCAGATGGGCTCGCCCATCACGCCCAGCCCGATGAACCCGATCGTCAACTTGTCGGCCATCAGTTCCCTCCTCGTGCCAGGGCCTCGGGCACTGGTTTATCGAGCACAGCCGAATAGAACGGAAGCGCCGCCCGGTAGACCCGATCCGGGTCCTCGATCGGTGCCATGCTGCCGAGCTCCTCCAGCAGCTCGAAGCGCGCATGCGGCAGGTGCCGATGGAGCGCCCGTGCCATCGCGGCAGAAGGACCGGCATGCCAGGGGTCGAGCGCATGGGCGATGATCAGTGTCGGGGTCGCGTTGCCGGCGAGCTCTGGCGGCTCGACCCAGCAGCCGCGCAGCGCGCGCATCCACTTCAGTATCTGCGCCGG
This sequence comes from Burkholderiales bacterium, assembly GCA_038205245.1. Classification (GTDB taxonomy): domain Bacteria; phylum Pseudomonadota; class Gammaproteobacteria; order Burkholderiales; family CAIKXV01; genus CAIKXV01. Next base: position 34,417 of record JBBRCD010000022.1, on the reverse strand, counting down.
GTCGCGCTTCAGGAATGCATCTCCGCTGTTTCGCTGTTCGGCCCAGCGCTCGACCTGATCGAAGTTGCGCTCGACGAACCCGGGCGACAGGCCGCCCATGTACCAGTAGTACGAATAAAGGGCCAGGTTGCCCGACTCGACCAGCGCTCGCGCGAACTCGAAACCCTTCTCGGGCGAGCGCATGTCTTCGAGCGTCCAGAACGGACCGAGCAGCAGCGAGGACGCGACCTGCTCCGGGAAGTCGGCCATGCAGCGCAGTGCCACGTGGGTGCCGCCCGTCCAGCCGAACAGGTGGAAGCGCTTATGCCCGAGCCCGGCAGCGACCTCGACGCACTGCGCCGCAAGGCCTCTGAAAACGCGGCGCGGGTCGTCGAGGTCGGCAGTCGACGGCATGCGCAGGTCGAACTGCACCACACTGAAGTGTTGACCAAGCCGGTCCCAGATCGGATCCCACAGGCAGGCACCGCGCGACGCCATGCGTACCAGCATCAGTAAAGGCGCACCGTCACGCTCGGACCAAATGACCGACAGACCCCTGACATCGCGGGTTTCGCGCCGCATGTGACTCCCCCGGATCCCGTGTGGATGTTGCCACCCGGGAGAACGCATTTTTTTCCATCGTACTCCCGCCCGGCGCCCGGCGCCAACTATAGTTCCAGACTGCAAGCGCGCTAAGCACCTCGCTGCGCGCGCTCGCGATGCCCGCTGCTGACTCCTTTACCGACAGTCGCCGGCGCCGCCGACTTCAATGACTCATCCGACCCAGGACGACACCGTGGCAACCCGAAAACGCAGTCCGCTTGCAGAAAAGGGCGAAGCCGTGCGCCGCAAGGTTCATGGCGATGCGCATGTCGATCGCAGTTACCGGGATGCCGACGCGTTCATGATGATGTTCCAGGACGTCACCGACGAGTTCTGCTGGGGCACGGTGTGGGCGCGTCCTGCCCTGGGTAACAGAATACGGGCGGCGCTGTCGCTCGGCATGACTGCGGCTCAGTCGCAGACCGGGGCAGTGAAGATGCATGTGAAGACCTGCCTGCGCCAGGGCTGGACCCCCAAGGAGATCGGCGAGATCCTGCTGCATGCCTATGTGTACGCCGGGGTCTATGCCTCGCTGTCCTCGTTCACGGTGGCGAAGGAGGCGATCGCCGAGTTCGCGGCCGAGCAGCGCGCGCTGCCCAAGGTGCATGCCTCCAGGCGCAACCGCCCTGTGAAGGCGAAGGTGAAGGTGCCGCGATGATCGCGGTTGCATGTGGCCTCGCATGGCGCATGCACGAAAGGGGTGGAGGCTCGCCACTAACCCGCAGCCAGCCGGTCGGTCACTGACTGGCGCGCGCCCGGGCAGTCTGTCCGTCCTTGTCCCCGCGTCCGTCCCCGCGTCCGTCCCCGTGCACGAAGCGGACGACTTCGTCGGTCGTCGCCCCCAGCCATGAGAGCGGTCTTGCGAACGAGGCGATCAGGGTTCTGTGGCCGAGCTGCTCGTACGGCACGACACGCACTTCGACACCTGCGGCGCGCAGTCTTGCTGCCAGGTTCTCGCTGTTGTGCGGCCCCACCACGGTGTCATGCGTTGCGTACAGAAGCAGACTGCGCGGCGACCTGGCCGATACGAAATTGATCGGCTGGGTGTCCGGTGAGGTATCCGGAAAGCCGAAGATCGCCCGGGTAGTGCGCCCGGTAAGCGGCAGGAAGTCGTAGGGTCCGGCCAGCCCGATGAAGCCGGCGAGTTGCTCCGGGGCGAAGCCTGCGGTGCGCGCGCGCTCAGGGTTGAATGCAACCATCGCGGCGTTGTAGGCGCCAGCCGAGTGCCCGCCCACATGCAGGCGCTTCGGGTCACCGCCGAACCTCGCAGCGTTGCGCAGCGCCCAGCCGATCGCCTCGGCGCTGTCATCGACGAAGGCGGGAAACTTCACCTCGGGGTAGACCCGATAGTCCGGGATCACGGTGACGATCCCCCTGGCGGCCAGGGCTTCGCCGACGAAGCGATAGAACCCGCGGTCGCCGGACGTCCAGCCACCGCCGTAGATGAACACCAGTATCGGTGCCGGCACGGCGGTATTCATCGGCGAGTAGACATCCAGCCGCTGACGCGGGTGGTCGCCATAGGCGATGTCGGAGGCGAGCCGGTAGGTGTCGGTCGGTATGCCGCGCTCGACCAGCGCCCACGGCGAGCAGGCGGCCAGCAGCGGCCCGAGCATCGACAGGGCAAACAGTGGGCGACATTTCTTCATCCATGCGTAAAGGGCAGAGTGCTTGTTCATCAGCCAAGGGTACGGGCAAGCGCTGACAGTGGATGTCTTGACCGCGCTGTCATGCCCGGATTTCACCTGGCGGCTGCTGCCGCTGCGAGGCCAGGGGACAGACCCTCAGGGTCTGTCCCCGCTTCAGCGCCATGTTGGGTCAGCCCATCATCGAGACGTTAAGGTGGGGACAGACCCTCAGGGCCTGTCCCCGCTTCGGCCCCGCTACTTCAGGATCTGGAACAGGTTGTTGAAGTCGTCGGTCCATACCCGCCAGTTCGGGCGAGCCTCGACCGGCTGGGCGACGGCCTTCACCGCGGGGCGGGCAAAGATCGCGTCCGACCGGCTGACCAGCACCCAGTCGGAACTGGACAGGAAGCGGTCCGAGCGCTCGGTCGGTTCATCCGAGACGATCATCGACTTCAGACCCAGTTCGTCGGCGATCCGGCGCACCACCGGGGGCAGATCCAGGAAACGGTTGGTCACATGGAAGGCGATCACGCCGTCCGGTTTCAGGTGGCGCAGATAGACCTGCATCGCCTCGCGGGTGATCAGGTGGGTCGGGATCGAGTCGCTGGAGAAGGCATCGACCGCCAGCACGTCGAAGGCCTGCGGTGTCTCGCGCTCCAGTTGCAGCCGCGCGTCGCCCAGAACGACATCGATCTTCGCCTTCGAATCCTGCAGGAAGCTGAACCAGTACCAGGCGATGTCGACCACCTGCGGGTTGATCTCGTACATCCGGTAGCGGTCGCCGGGGCGGCCATAGGTGGCCAGTGTGCCCACGCCCAGGCCGATGACCGCGACATGGCGCGGCGCGTCCGGACTGTTGTCGATGGCCAGCCCGACACCGGACAGCGGCCCGTAGTAGCTGGTCGGTTCCATCCTGCGGGCCGGATCGAGCCGCTGCTCGCCATGCATGATCACCCCGTGCACCAGGCTGCGCACCGCCTCGACATCGGTCTTCGCGTCGCCGAAGTCCTTGACCCGCACTACGCCGTAGAAGTTGCGCTGGATGGTCAGCGCGTCTGCGAGCTTTTCCTTCACATAGACGCCCGCCTGTACGCCGGTGAACACCAGCACCCCGAAGGCGACTGTGGTCACGTAGACCGGCGCATGCCGCAGCCGGATCAGCGCGAGCAGTGCCACCAGCACCAGGCCGATGCCCAGTTCCCAGTAGCCGCTGAAAACATGCGGTGCAATCACCCCGACCAGCAACCCGCCGAGCGCGCCGCCGACCGAGATCATCAGGTAGAAGGTGGTCAGATAGCGTGGCGCCGGCTTGAGCAGGGCCAGCTCGCCATGGCAGAACATGCACAGGATGAACAGGCCCATCGAGTAGAGCGGGATGGCGATCTTGATGTTCAGGGTGATCTCGTTCGAGTGCAGTCCCCAGGCCATCACGCACAGGATCACCCCGCCCATGATCATCAGCGCGGTGCGCCGGTACCAGCCCTCCGAGTCGAAGCACAGGATGAACGACAGCAGGTAGAGCGACAGCGGCACGATCCAGAGGAAGGGCACCGACGCGATGTTCTGCGTCATGTGGGTGGTCAGGGTCAGCAGCAGCACCGAGCCCATGCCCGACAGCGACAGCCACATCATCAGCGTGCCCCAGGTCGGCGGCCCGTCTGGCGACCCTGCGCCGCCCGATGGCGTGCCCTGCGCCGCTGCAGCCTGGGCCACGCGCGGCGGCACGTTCACCGGCACCGTGCTGGTCCGAAGCCCGTAGATGGCTGCCGTCGAACACAGCAGCACGAACGCCACATAGCCGGCCGACCAGCCCCAGGACTGCGCGACCGTGTTCACCCAGGGCTCGATCGCGACCGGGTAGGACAGCAGCGCCAGCATCGAGGCCAGATTGGACAGCGCGAACAGCCGATAGGGCACCGCATTGCTGAAGGTGCGTGCAAACCAGGCCTGGATCAGCGGTCCGGTGGTCGACAGGAGCAGGTAGGGCAGGCCGATGGTGACCAGCAGCAGCCCCAGGATGCGCAGCGCCGGATCCTCGTTACCGGTGGGCTTCCAGGTCGCGCTGGCGATGATCGGCAGCAGCGCAATGCTTACCGCGAGCAGGGCGATGTGGAGCCAGGCCTGACGGCGCGGCGCGAGGTGCCGCGTGGTCCAGTCGGTATAGGCATAGCCGGCGAGCAGTACGCTCTGGAAGAACACCAGGCAGGTGGTCCACACTGCGGATGAGCCGCCGAACCAGGGCAGGATCTGTTTGGCGATCAGCGGTTGGACCAGGAACAGCAGAAACGCGCTGACGAAGATGGTGGCGGCGTAAAGGAACATCAGGTTTCCTTGTTCTTTTTTGGCGTGCCGTCTTCACAGCCACCAGGGGCAAAGCCTCGTATTATATTCCCCACGCCCGGATCACCACGGCCATGGCATGGATCATGGCCGACCGGCGCTTGCCTCGGAGGAGGTGTCATGCAGACGATTTCGATTCGACGTGCAGCCGTGTCGGCAGTGGGCGCGGCGTTGCTTTGCCTCGTGGCTGCAGCGCAGTCCCAGCCTGTGCCCTGGCCGGTCAAGCCAGTACGCCTGATCGTGCCCTACACGCCAGGCGGTACGCCAGACTTCATCGCGCGCACCCTGGGTCAGCGGTTGCAGGACCAGCTCGGGCATACCGTGCTGATCGAGAACCGCGCCGGCGCAGGCGGCAATCTGGGCACCGAGGCGATCGCGCGCGCAACCCCGGATGGCTACACCATCGGCATCGGTGCGGTGAGCCCGCTCGCGATCAATGTGACCCTTTATGCCGGACGGATGCCATTCGACCCGACCCGCGACCTCACCCCGATCACCACCATTGCGACCAACCAGCTGGTGCTGCTTGTGCACCCCAGCCTGCCGGTGAAGCGGTTCGAGGACCTGCTGCGGCTGGCGCGCGCCAAGCCTGGTTTCCTGAACTACGGTCACGCCGGCGCGGGCACGAGCAATCACCTGATCGGCGAGATGATCAACCAGGTTGCCGGCGTGAAGATCACTGCGATCGCGTTCAAGGGGGCGGTGTTCTCGATGAGCTCGACCATCGCCGGCGAGATCGAGATGTCCTGGGGGCAGGTGCCGTCTGCTTTCCCGCAGTTGCGGGCGGGCAAGCTGCGCGCCGTTGCAGTGTCGGGCGAGAAACGCACACCAACCCTGCCGGAGGTGCCCACACTCTCAGAAAGTGGCTTGCCGGGCTTCTCGGTTCAGTCCTGGTACGGCATCATCGGCCCGGGCGCGCTGCCGCGCGAGTTGGTTGATCGCCTGAACGCCGAAACACTGAAGGCGCTGGGTCACCCGGCAGTGCGCGACCGGCTGAGCGAGCAGGGGGTGGAGACGCTGGGTGGCACGCCGGAAGCGTTCGCCGCATTCATCCGCAGCGAGATCATAAAGTGGGAACGGGCAGTGAAGGCCTCTGGCGCCAAGGTCGACTGATGACGGCCTGCCGGTGGTGCAACAGCACGAAAGCGACAGCACGAAAGCGACAGCACGAAGGCCACAGCACGAAAGCGACAGCACGAAGGCCACAGCACGGCCCGGGGACAGACCCTCAGGGTCTGTCCCCTCACCGCAGCGACACTGCAGCGACAGAGGGTGACCACATATGGCGCAGTATCCGGAATTGAGCGGCAGGGTGGTGGCGATCACCGGGGCTGCCCAAGGCATAGGCGCGGTCGCCGCGCGTGAGTTCGCAGCCCAGGGCGCGCATGTTGCGCTGATCGATGTCGCGCGCGCCGAAGGCGGGCAGGTCGCGGCAGCGCTGGTGGCGGACAAGCACAGTGCGCGCTACTTCCATACCGATATCTCGGATGAAGCCTCGGTGCAGCGCTCTTTCGCCCAGGTGGTCGAGGCCTTCGGCGGCCTGGATGTTCTGGTCAACTGTGCCGGCGGCTACACGAAGATGCTGAACATCGAGCAGATGCCGGTGGAGGAGTTCGACAAGGTGGTCTCGCTCAACCTGCGCGGCACCTTCCTCACCTGCAAGACCGCGATCCCCCATCTGAAACGGTCGAAGGCCGGACGGATCATCAACATCTCGTCGATCTCCGGGCGCACCGTTCACGCCACCTCCTCGCCGGCCTATGGCGCAGCGAAAGCGGGCGTGATCCAGCTCACCCGCTTCCTTGCCTGGGAGCTCGGTCCGCACAACATCACCGCGAACTCGATCGCGCCGATCACCACGTTGACCCCGCGGGTCGCGGCGCTGCGTACGCCGGAGCAGGTCGAGCAGATGGCGGCGACCATCCCGCTGCGCCGTCTGGCCGAACCGATCGACCATGTGAACGCCATGCTCTGGCTCGCCTCGGACGCGGCCAGCTACATCAACGGCGTGTCGCTCGACGTCAATGGCGGCCGGGTGATGTTCTAGAATAGAGGCGTCTGGGCTCGCTCTCCTGCCCGGCCGAACCAGGAGCCTGCATCGATGAGCAACATCATCACCGGACGCCAGTTTCACAACCAGCCGGAGAAAAGCCATACCCATGGCTTTCTGGTCGACCTGTGGAACGAGGTGCGGCGGGATACGGCGGGCCGGATGGATGTCACCGTGTTCGCGCAGAACGCCGGTATCGAAGGCTCGGACCCTGGGGCGCTGAAGATGCTGATCTCGGGCGAGGTCGAGTTCATCGTGCTGATGGGCGGCATCCTCGGCCAGGTGGTGCCAGCGACCGAGATCCAGGGGCTGCCGTTTGCCTTCACCAGCCACTCGCAGGTACACGCGACCAATGATGGTCCGCTCGGCGAATATCTGCGCAGCGAGATGCTGGCGCATGGTATCTACGGTTTCGCCGACGGTCTGATGGAGAACGGCTTTCGTCACATCGTGATGAACGATCACCCGGTAAACGATGTGCGCGATCTCGAGGGCGTGCGCATGCGGGTGCCGGACGGGCAGTTGTTCATCGACACATTCAAGGCGCTCGGTGCAGAGCCGGTGGTGGTCAATATCCGTGAGCTCTACGACGCGCTGGCGCAGAAGAAGGTCGACGGCCAGGAGAACCCCTTGTCAGTGTGCGAAGTGAACAAACTGTACGAGGTGTGCCGGTATGTGAGCATCACCAATCACATGTGGTCCGGGTTCAACCTGATCGGCAATCTCGCCTTCGTCAAGTCGCTACCCCAGGAGATCTTGACCGTGGTGGAGCGCGCGGTAACCCGGCATGTCGCCCGCCAGCGCACCTGGACCGATCGCTTCAACCAGGAACTGGGCAAGGGGTTGGCCGCGCGTGGAATGATCTTCAATATCGCCGATGTCGCCAGCTTCCGGGGCGCGCTGTCTGCGGACTTCTACCGCAAGGCCAGGGAGCGCTTTGGCTCGACCGCGTGGAAGCTGCTGGAGGCCTCGGTCGGCAAGCTCGGCTGAGGCCGGGGCAGTCGCCTACTCCAGCTGCACCTTCGCCTCCCGGGCCACCTTGATCCACTGGGCGATCTCGTCCCGGATGTACTGGCCGAAAGCCTCGGGTGTACTGCTGACAGCCGTCATGCCCCCGGGTTGGGTGCCTCGTAGCTCATGTAAGCGACAGTGCAGCCTGGGCGAGCGTGCCCACGTTCTGCCCGGGCGCAGTACCGGTCCCCCGCCAGCGCGTGGAACGTGGTTTGCTTTGCAGCGCAGACCCCGGCACCCTGATGCGAATCGGGGCGCACGGTGCACCGAGTTCTACTCACTGCGGAGATCGATCGATGAAGTTTGCGCAAAACCTGCTGGCCGCATGTTCAGTCCTGACCTTCGCCGGCGCGGCGTTCGCCCAGGGCGGCTATCCCGACCGCCCGATCACCCTGATCGTGCCGTTCCTGGCCGGTGGCGGCGCCGACATCACGGCGCGCCAACTCGCACGCGCGATGGAGAAGCACATGCCGGCCGCTGCCCGGATCACCGTGGTCAGCCGCCCAGGCGCCGCCGGCGAGATCGGTATGGGCGCGGTCGCGACTGCCAAGCCCGACGGCTACACCCTGGGCCTGACCACCACGCCGAACATCGTCGCCATCCCGATCGAGCGCAGCGCGCAGTACACCCTGGACACGCTCGATGCGCTGGCCAATATCGTCGATGACCCGGGCACGCTTTCGGTGCATGCCGACAGTCCGATCCGCTCGATTGCCGACCTGATCGCGGCGTCCAGGAAAGAAAAGGACGGTCTCACCGTGGGTACCGCTGGCATCGGCTCGGCCGGTCATATTGCGCTGGTCATGCTGATGAACATGTCGGAATTCCGCGGCGTCAACGTACCGTTCAGTGGCTCGGCCGGCGTGCGCACTGCGCTGCTGACCCGCGACATTCAGGTCGGCTTCGCCAATCTGGGCGAGGCGCTCACCTTCTCCAAGGGCAACCCGTGGCGGATCCTGGCCCAGATGGCGCCGCAGCGGCTGTCGATCGCGCCCGACATCCCGACCTTTCGCGAGCTCGGCATCCCGATCGAGACCGGCTCGCTGCGTCTGGTCATCGCGCCGCGCGGTATGCCCAAGGAGGTGGTCGCCTATCTGGAAGCGACCATAGAGAAAGCGATGCAGGACCCGGAGTTCCTCGCCACCGCCAAAGCGACCGATCTGCCGGTGCGCTACATGCGCCGGGACGAGATCAACAAGTTCCTGCGCAACATGGACGGGCGGTTGCGCGAGTTGTGGAAGGTCGCGCCCTGGAACAAGTGACGTGAGAATGTGCGAGGGGACAGACCCTGAGGGTCAGTCCCCAGAATTTCAGGCTGTGCCCGGGGACGTTGGGGGGAGAGCCCCTCAAGGTCTGTCCCCAGGGGTTCAGGGGTCTGCCCCCGGAATTTCGAGGACAATCAGGCGTTTCCCGTTTCTCCTCTGTCGAGCAGTGAGGTTTCGATGAATGCGCCAACGCCGGCCGATCCCTCGGTCACCACTCGTGATCCGATCGCCTTCGAGCTGTTCAAGAACTCGGTTGCGGCGATCGCCGACGAAATGGCGGTGACCGTGCATCGCACCAGCTACACCTCGGTGGTGAAGAACAACATGGACTTCTCCACCGCATTTGCCGATTGCGACGGGGTGATCGTTGCGCAGGGGCTGACCCTGTCCGGTCACCTGGGCGCGATTCCGGTGGCGCTGCAGTCGGTGATGAAGTGCTTCGAAGGCGACATCCATCCGGGCGACGTGTTCGCGATGAACGATCCGTTCGAAGGCGGCATGCATCTGCCGGACATCTTCGTGTTTGCGCCGATCTTCATCGAAGGCAAGCGGCTCGCCTTTGCCTGCACGATTGCCCATCACACCGATGTCGGCGGCCGGGTGCCCGGATCGAGCGCGGCCGATTCGACCGAAATCTTCCAGGAAGGCATCCGCATCCCGCCGATCAAGCTGTATGACCGCGGGGTGAAGAATGCGACCTTCTTTCGCATCTTCGAGGCCAATGTGCGGGTGCCGGACAAGGTGGTCGGCGATCTCACCGCCCAGTTGTCGGCCTGCTATGTGGCGGAGAAGCAGTTCATCGAGCTGGTCGAGCGCTATGGTGCATCCACCGTCGCCTTCTTCATGAAGGAGATCAACATCTATGCCGAGCGGGTGACCCGTGCGGCAATCGAGAATCTTCCGGATGGCGAGTGGAGCTTCGAGGACTGGATCGATGACGATGGTGTGGATCGCGACAAGCCGATCCGGCTGTTCGTCACCGTTCGCAAGCACGGCGACGAGATGGAAGTCGACTACACCGGCTCGAGCCCGCAGGTGCGCGGGGCGATCAACTCGACCTACAGCTACAGCTGCGGCTCGGCCTGGACTGCGGTGCGAGCGATCCTGCCGCAGGACATTCCGAATGCCGAGGGCGCCTCGCGGCCGATCAAGGTGATCGCGCCTGAAGGCACGATTGCCAACGTGATCATGCCCGGCGCTTGCGCCGCGCGCGCGATGACCGGCTTCCGGATGACTGATGCCACCTTTGGCGCACTCGCGCAAATGCTGCCCGACAACGGCATGACCGCCTCCGATGGCGGCAACACCAATGTGTCGATCGGCGGTTACTACCGCAATCGCAAGCCGTTCATCTATGTCGATTTCACCTGTGGCTCATGGGGTGCACGTGCGTTCGACGACGGCCATGACGGGCTGTCGCACATCAAGGGCAACATGGCCTCGCATGCGGTCGAGGTGATCGAGGCAGAGTATCCGATCCAGTTCCTTGCCTACGAGTTCGTGCCTGACCGGTTCGGTCCGGGCAAGTACCGTGGCGGTGCGCCCTACCGGCGCGATTACAAGTTCCTCGAGGCCGAGGCCGTGCTGTCGGTGCGTGCCGATCGCAAGCGCTTTCCGGCCTTCGGTCTGTATGGCGGCCAGCCGGGACAGCCCTCGGAGAACGTGTTGAATCCCGGTACTGCGCAGGAAGAGCCACTGACCGGCAAGTTCTCGCGCCAGATCAAGCGCAATGATGTGTTCCGTACCATGCTCGCCGGGGGCGGCGGCTGGGGCGACCCGCTGGAACGCGATCCACTGCGCGTGCTGCGCGATGTACGCAACGAACTGCTGAGCGATGCGCTGGCGCGTTCCCAGTACGGCGTGGTGATCGATCGGCAAGCGGCCAGCGTCGGGGCCTGGTCGGTGGACGAGCAGGGCACGCACGCACTGCGCGAGACGATGCGCCTCGCGCGCGGCGCCGGCCCGCTGCCGTTCGTGACCCGCAACTGGCCGGCAGACTTCGACGGCACCGACATCCGTGCCATCGAGGCGGCAGCGAAATGAGTACTGCAGGCGCTCAGGTGGCAGCCAGAACCTACCGGGTCGGCGTCGATATCGGAGGTACCTTCACCGACATCGTGTTCCTGGCCGAAGACGGCCGGTTGCTCACCAGGAAGATCTCCTCCAGTGTCGACAACTATGCGCTCGCCATCGTCGAGGGCCTGCGCGAGCTGTTCGAGGCGCATGGGCTGGTGGGCGCCGATGTCGAGGTGCTGCGCCACGGCACGACCGTCGGGTCGAACGCGATCCTGGAGCACAAGGGTGCGCTGACCGGCCTCATCTGCAGCGAGGGCTTCCGCGACATCCTGGAGATTCGCAACCTGCGCCGGCCGCATCTGTACAACATCGTCTGGAACAAGCCGCAGCCGCTGGTCGAGCGTTACCTGCGGCTGCCGGTGAATGAGCGGGTGACCGTCGACGGCACGGTGGAGATACCTCTCGACCTGGTGCAGGTCGAGCAGGTGGTCGACCGTATGCTGGCCGAAGGCGTCGAGTCGATCGCGGTCTGTCTTAAGAACTCCTACATCAATCCGGCGCATGAACAGGCGATCAAGCGGGTGATCGAGGCGCGCGCACCCGGGTTGCCCAACTGCATCAGCTACGATGTGCTGCCCGAGATCAAGGAGTACGAGCGCACCTCGACCACGGCGGTCAATGCCTACATTCTGCCGATCGTCAAGCGCTATCTCGAGACGCTGAGGTCGAGTCTCGATGCCTCGGGGATCAACGCCCGGCTGCTGCTGATGCAATCCAACGGTGGCCTGATCACCGATGCCGATGCGGCGAAGATGCCGGTGAACATCGTCGAGTCCGGACCCGCCGGCGGCGTGGTCGGCGCGCAGGCGCTGGCGAAGAAGCTCGGCCTGAACCAGATCGTCACCTTCGACATGGGTGGCACCACCGCCAAGGCCTCGATCGTCGAGGATGGGGAAGTCTCGCGCGCCACCGAATACAGCGTCGGTGGCGGCATCATGATCGGCTCGCGCCTGCTGACCGGTTCCGGCTATCTGCTGCGGGTGCCGGCGATCGATCTGGCCGAGGTCGGCGCTGGTGGTGGCTCGATCGTGCGGGTCGATGCCGGCGGGGCGATCCGGGTGGGCCCGGACAGCGCGGGCGCATTTCCCGGGCCGGTCTGCTATGGCAAGGGGGGTGCCGAGCCGACCATCACCGATTGCAATGTGGTGCTCGGCTACATCAATCCGCAGTTTCTGGTCCAGGGCGAGCTTGCGCTCGATGCAGCGAAGAGCCGCGAGGCGGTGGCGCAGAAAGTGGCGGCGCCGCTCGGTCTGTCGCCCGAACATGCGGCCTATGCAGCGTTCAGGATTGCCGGCTCGAACATGATGCGTGCGATCCGCGCCGTGTCGGTCGAGCGCGGGCGCGATGTGCGCGGCTTCTCGCTGTTTGCCTTCGGTGGCAACGGCCCGCTGTTCGGCGCCGATCTCGCCGCATCGCTTGGCATGAAGCTGGTGGTGGTGCCACCGTCGGCCGGCCTGTTCTCCTCGTTCGGGCTGCTCTATGCCGATGTCGAGCATCACTACTCGCGCACCTTCCGCCGGGTTCTGTCAAGCGACGGTGTGGCCGACATCAACACCGCCTGGGACAAGTTGATCGTCCATGGCCGCGCCCAGCTGCAAGCCGAGGGTTTCCCGCCGGAGCGTATCCGTATCCGCAAGTTCGCAGACATGCACTACAAGGGCCAGTCGTACGAACTCGCGGTGCCGGCCCCGGATGCACCACTCGATGGCACGACGGTGCCGGTGCTGGAGGAGACTTTCGCGAAAGAATACGAGCGCACCTACGGTCACCGTTCGCCAGCGTCGATTCCGATCGAGATGGTCAACATCAAGGTGATCGCGCTCGGACTGCCCGAGAAGTCGCTGGTGCCGGAGCGGCTGCATGACGTGCGCGCCGCAGTAGCCGCACCGCCGCCGCGCCAGGTGTACTTCGGCCCGGCGCTGGGCTGGATGCTGACTCCGATCTTGCGCCGCGCAGCGCTGGCGCTGAAAACCGGCGGGCCGCTGATTGTCGAAGACTACGACTCGACCTGCGTGGTGCCGCCTGGGGCGACCGCGGAGCTCGATGGCTACGGGAACATCCTGATCCGGTTGTAGAACCCCGATGCGCAGGTCCGGGCAAGGCTGGAACTGCCGACAACTGCGACCCGGCCTGACACGGTAATCTCCGGGCTTCGCGATCGAGGCCCTGGATGAAGACCACGACTGACGCTGCTCTGCCCCCCACCGGCAACGCCCTGTGGCGCTGGTTCGACCGCACCGTGCTCTCGCTCGGTCGTGACATGCGCTGGTCCTATCTGCCACCGCTGATGGTCTATGTGGCCGCCGGCGTGTCCGGCCTCACCGGTATCGTCGGCACCTTCTTCGTCAAGGAGTATCTGGGCCTGTCGGCGGCCTTCCTGGTCGCGCTGGGCTTCTGGGCTGGCATCCCGTGGGCGCTGAAGATGCCGCTCGGTCATCTGGTCGATCTGATCTGGCGCTGGAAGGCCTGGCTGGTCTGGCTGGGTGCCTCGGTGATCGCAGTCAGTCTGCTCATCATGTATGGCCTGATCGCACACACCGAAGCGATGACTGCGATCGCCTCGAAAGAGACCTGGTTCGTGCTGTCGGCGCTGCTGTCGCCAGTGGGCTTCGTCATTCAGGACTGTGTGGCCGATGCGATGACGGTGGAGGCGGTGCCGCGGGTGGACGATCGTGGGCAGCCGGTCGATCCGGAGCAGCGCAAGCTGATGCACACCACGATGCAGATGCTCGGCCGGGTGGCGATCATCGGCGGCACCGTGCTGGTCGGGCTGATCAATGTCTGGATGTTCCAGGGCGCGGCCCAGTTACCGGAAGCGCAGAAGGCGGCGATCTACGGTCAGGTCTATCTGCTCGCGCTGGTCATTCCGCTGCTGTCGGTGCTCGGTGTGATTCTGGCGGCGTGGATGCGCTCGCGCACTGCCGCGCAGTTGCAAAGCCTGGGCAAAACGCGCGAAGAGATTCTCGTCCTGTTGCACGGCATGCCGTCGATCACCCACCCGAACTGGTGGATTCTGGGCGGCAGTCTGGTGTTCGTTGCGATCACGCTGACCGTCGGGCTCGGCGGCTTCAGCTACGGGCAGGAGATCATCTTCTGCGGCTCGATGACGGTGATCGTGTTCCTGATGGTGCGCCTCACCCGAGAACTGGATGCGGACGCTCAGCGGCTGCTGATCGGCACCGCAGTGGTGGTGTTCATCTTCCGCGCGATGCCCAGCCCCGGACCGGGCGCGACCTGGTGGTTCATCGATGAACTCGGTTTCGACCAGCAGTTCCTGGCCAAGCTGTCGCTGATCGGCAGCCTGCTTACCCTGGCCGGCATGTTCATCTTCCGCCGCTTCATCGCCGAGCACTCGATCGCCACCATCGTGGTGTTTCTCACCATCGCCGGCACGATACTTTCGCTGCCGACGCTGGGCATGTACCACGGGCTGCATGTCTGGACCGCCGCAAATACCGGTGGCGTGGTCGATGCCCGCTTCATCGCGGTGATCGATACTGCGCTCGAGTCACCCTTGGGACAGATCGCGATGATTCCGATGCTGGCGTGGATCGCCAACTCGGCGCCCGAGCATCTGAAGGCGACCTTCTTCGCGGTGATGGCTTCGTTCACCAACCTGGCACTGTCGGCCTCGCAACTGGGCACCAAATATTTGAACCAGTTCTTCGTCATCTCGCGCGAGGTGAAGGATCGGGCCACTGGCGCGATCGCTACGCCAGCCGACTACAGCGACCTGGGGATACTGCTGGTGGCGGTGATGGTCATCGGGTTCATCATCCCGATGACCACCGTGGCCGTGGTGCGCCTCGCGCGGCTAAAAACCGCGTGAGGCGCCGCTGCCTCAGATCGAGATCTTCGCGATCCTGCTGCCATCGATCGTCGCGCCACCGAACAGCCCGGAATTGACCAGCGCGAAGCCTACGATGTCGGCTTTGGCGGTCGAGGTGTCGACGGCTACGTTGACACCTGCGCGTATGACTGCGACCGAGGCGTCGACACCTGCCGTCCAGCCACTGGACTTGCGGAAGTTGTCCAGCGCCGACTGGGTGAGAAACATCTCGACGGTCTTCCCGCCAGTGCGCAGTGCCGCAATTGGAAGCTATTGACGGCTGGTTGCAGTCCGAGTGCCTCCTTGAATCGCGGTGCGACTCGCGGTGTGACTCGCGGTGCATCGGTCACCAGCGACTGCTTGATGCGTCTCGACAATGACGAACCCGGGTGGGTTGCCGCTCAGTCGAAAATGCCGTCCTGGAACACCAGCCCGGCATGTTCGCGCATTGCGTGGAAACGAATCTCCTTCCAGCGTTCTTTCGCCACATCCAGTTCCGACGGATGGCTGGCCAGGAACACCGGCGCCTCGACCACATCGACCGCGACACGGTGGATGTTCGCCTGCATGAAGCGCTTGAGTTCGTCCGGTGAATCCGAGGTCACCCAGCGCGCGATCCGGTACTTGCTCTGGATGAGCCGCGGCTTGACGCCATACTCATGCTCGAGCCGGTGCGCCACCACCTCGAACTGCAGCGTGCCGACCGCACCCAGCAGCAGCGCACCGCCGACGCTCGGCCGGAACACCTGGATCGCACCTTCCTCGCCGAGTTGGAGCAGGCCCTTGCGCAACTGCTTGGTGCGGATCGGGTCGGCGACCTCGACGGTCTGGAACAACTCGGGTGCGAAGAAGGGAAGTCCGGTGAACTGTAGCTCCTCGCCTTCGGTGAGCGTGTCGCCCAACTGCAGCAGGCCGTGGTTCGGGATACCGATGATGTCGCCGGGGAACGCCTCTTCCAGCAGGTCGCGCCGCTGCGACAGGAACGACATCGCGTTGGCGGTACGGATGTCCTTGCCGCTGCGGCAGACCTTCAGCTTCATGCCGCGCTCGAAGCGCCCGGAGCAGATGCGCAGGAAGGCGATCCGATCGCGATACGCCGGGTCCATGTTCGCCTGCACCTTGAACACCACGCCTGAGAACGCGTCCTCGGCGGGTTCGACCTCACGCTGAATCGCGCTTCGATGGCCGGGCGGCGGTGCAAGGTCGACCAGCGCATCGAGCACCTCGCGCACCCCGAAGTTGTTGATCGCCGATCCGAACAGCAGCGGCGTCTGCCTGCCTGCCAGAAACGCCTCGCGATCGAATTGCTGCGAGGCGCCCTTCAGCAGTTCGATCTCGTTGCGTGCCTGGACGAACGCTTCGCCGAAGCGGCTCAGGCACTCCGGGTTGTCGATGCCCTGGATCATCTCCGGCGCTTCGCGCACCCGGTCATCGCCGGCGCGGAACACCCGCATCGAGTCGCTGCGGATGTCGTACACGCCACCGAAGCGTTTGCCCATGCCGACCGGCCAGGTGAACGGCACCACCGGAATACCCAGCGCACGCTCGATTTCGTCGATCAGGTCGAGCGGCTCCTTCACCTCGCGGTCCATCTTGTTGACGAAAGTGACGATCGGGGTGTTGCGGGCGCGGCAGACTTCCAGCAGGCGCAGGGTCTGCGACTCCACACCGTTGGCCGCATCGATCACCATCAGTGCCGCGTCCACTGCGGTCAGCACCCGGTAGGTGTCTTCCGAGAAATCCTGGTGCCCGGGCGTGTCGAGCAGGTTGATCACGCAGTCGCGGTACTCCATCTGCATCACCGAACTGGCCACCGAGATGCCGCGCTGCTTCTCGATCTCCATCCAGTCCGAGGTCGCGTGCCGGCTCGCCTTGCGTGCCTTCACGCTGCCGGCGATATGGATCGCGCCGGCGAACAGCAGCAGCTTCTCGGTGAGCGTGGTCTTGCCCGCGTCCGGGTGGGAGATGATGGCGAAGGTGCGCCGACGTGCGACCTCACGGGTGATGCTCATCGATGCGCTACCTGCTGATCGAGTATTGTCGCGGGGGCTGGATTATAGGCGATGTACCGGGCGCGATACTCCGGCAATCGGGAACCGTTACCATCGCAAATTTGTGCAGCCGATGGCTGAACGACGACTTGAAGCCCCGCCCCTATGACAATCAAGCGTTTCTTCCTGTTTATTCTGCTGCCGTTGCTGCTGGTGGCGGGGTATTTCGCCGTCGTGCTGAACTGGAGCTATTCCTCCGGCGAGCGCGCCGGCTGGATACAGAAGCTCTCGAACAAGGGCTGGCTGTGCAAGACCTGGGAGGGCGAAGTAGCGCTGGTGTCGCTGCCTGGCAGCGCGACCGTGGAGAAGTTCACCTTCACCGTGCTCGATGACGCGGTGGCGGCCGAAATCACCAAGGTGATGGGCCGCCGGGTCACGTTGCACTACGAGCAGAAGGTCGGCCTGCCTACCAGCTGCTTCGGCGACACACGCTACTACGTGACGCGTGTCACCGTGGCCAACGACATCTCCATTTCGCCGGGGGTGAGCGTGAATGTGCCAACGCCTGAAGCGCCGGCTGGGGCGCCTGCGCCAGCCTTGCCAAGGTAGCGCAAGGCAGGTCGAGCCGAGGCAGGTTTGCGATCGTTCAGACAACAGGAGAACCGTGATGGCACAGAGCATGTCGGCACCAACCCAGGTCGTCCTGGGTACCGCCACCCCGGGCGGAGGATTCCCGGCCTATGGTGCGGCGTTCATCGACACCATCCAAGAGTTCGAGCCGGCGCTCGCCATCGAGGCGCGCAACACCAAGGGCAGCACCGAGAACGTGCCGATGCTGGAGCGCGGTGAACTCGATATCGCCCTGGTCCAGGGCGAGGTTGCCTATGAAGCGCTGTCCGGCATCGGGCGCGCGCCGGCTGACCTGCGCATCGTCGCGGCGATGTATTCGACCCCGGGCATGTTCGTCGTGCGTGCCGACAGTGCGGTGCGCTCGATCCGCGATCTGGTGGGCAAACCGGTCGCCTTCGGCGCACGTGGCTCAGGGCTGGTCATTCTGTCGCGCTATGTGCTCGACGGGCTCGGGCTGGATCAGGATCGCGACTTCCAGGCAATCTACCTGGAGCGCGCCGGCGATGGCCCGGAGATGGTGCTGGATGGCCGCGCGGCCGCGCTCTGGGGCGGTGGCATCGGCTGGCCAGGGTTCGTCAAGGTCGCCATCGGACCGGAAGGCGCGCGATTCATCGCGCCTTCGGCCGAGGAGGCGCGCGCTATCCAGACCAGACATGGCTTTCTCAAACCCCTGGTCGCGCCTGCCGGCAGTTATCCGGGACAGGTCGACCCGATCGCTTCGGTGGGCTCATGGAGTTTCGTGATGGCGCGCCCGACGCTTGCGACGGATATCGGTTACCGGATTGCGCGTGCGCTGGACCGCGGCCACAGTGCGATTGCCACCCGCCTCGCGCAGGCAGCGGAGACCACGCCGGCGAACACGGTTGCCGCAACGCCCCGCGGCGCAAAGCTTGACGCCGGCGTGGCGAAGTATCTCGGCGAGATCGGCCTGCTCTGAGACTTCGCTGGCGGGCGGGGGACGGGGACACGGGACCGACGCCGACGCCGACTCCGACCCCGCGACCCCGACCCCGACCCGCGCCCGGTGCTCAGGCCTTGCGGGCCGGGATGGTCCACAGGTGGATGGTGCTCGATCCGACTGTCTCGGTGCGCTGTGGCTTCCAGTCGTCCATGTCGAACGCATGCGACACGACGCGGGTACCCGGACGGAGTTCTTTCAACAGTTTCGGCCGCAGCTTCAGATTGAGGCGTGACAGCAGGTAGATCGTGACCACCGTCGCTTCGCTGATATCGGTCTCGAACAGGTCGCCTTCGATCAGCTTCACCCGGTCACCGACACCGGCCTGCTGCACGTTCGCTGTCGCCTCGCGGATGCGGATGACGTCGATGTCGATGCCGACCGCCCGGGCACCGAACTGGCGCGCCGCCGTGACCACGATGCGGCCGTCACCGCAACCGAGGTCGTAGACCACATCGTTCTTGCCGACCTTGGCCAGCTTGAGCATGCCGTCGACCACTTCCTGCGGTGTCGGTACATAGATCACATCCGGCGTGCGGCGCGTCTCCTGCGCGAACGCCGGACTACCCATCGTGGCCAGCGTGGCGCCGGCGACTGCGGTCATGAACTGCCTGCGCTTCATTGCTACGCTCTCCTTTAATATCGGGCACCGCCGCGTGGCTGCGGCGGATCGATGCCCAGCGAAGAGTCTACGCGAGCGCTGCGCACTGCGGCGATCAGCAGCCGGATCGACACCGAGGAGCCCGCATCGGCGAGGCCGGTACGCAGCGCGGCACTGTCGAGGCTGGATGGAAGGAGGGTCTTCATCCTTGGCTCAGTAGGCCCGGTTTCTGCATGACCGAAGCGATCGCGCATGGACGAGGGCGATCTGGGCGTTTCCTGCCGGCTACAATCAGGCCAAAAGGAATAATATTGTTTCCCCGTAGCCGCCTTCGGGTGCCCCTGCCCAGTCATTAGCGGGAGAAGTCGTTGGAAAACCTGGAGAACCTGGTCGGCATGGCGATCTTCGCCCGTGTCGTCGACGCCAAGAGCTTCTCGGCGGCTGCCCGCCGGCTGGGCATATCCAAGTCTGCCGTGAGCAAGCATGTCGCGCGCCTCGAGGGTGAATTGAAGACCCGCCTGCTCAACCGGACCACGCGCCAGTTGAGCCTGACCGACGCCGGTGCGATCTTCTATCAGCACTGCGCGCGCATCGTGCAGGAGGCCGACGCGGCCGAAGTGGCGGTGTCGCGTCTGGGCGGTGCGCCAAGCGGCATCCTGAAGATCACCTGCCCGGCCGCGTTCGGCCGGATGCATATCGCGCCGGCGGTGCCGGATTTCCTGGCCCGCTATCCTGAGATCAAGGTCGAGATGGATCTGATCGACCGCATGGCCGATCTGGCCGAGGAGGGCATCGACGTGGCGATCCGCCTGTTCGGCGATGTCTCGCCGAACACGGTTGCGCGCAAGCTGGCGCCGATTCGCTGGGTGGTGTGCGCATCTCCTGAATACCTGAAGCGCCATGGCACGCCGAAGACGATCGAGGCGCTGAGCGAGCACAACTGCCTGTTCTACTCGTTTCGATCGATGCAGAGCGACTGGCGCTTTCGCGGCCCCGACGGGACGATCACCAGCGTCCTGGTCGGCGGAAACTTCATCGCCACCAACAGCCTGGCCATCCGTGAGGTCGTGCTGCGCGGGGTCGGCATTGCGTTGTCGCCGACCTTCGTGGTCGGTGATGATCTGCGGGCCGGCACGCTCAAGCCGCTGTTTGGCCGCTACGAGGTGCTTGGCACCTTCGGCAGCCATATCAATGCGATCTACCTCCCCAACCGCTACCTGTCGCCCAAGGTACGCGCTTTCGTCGATTTTCTGCTCGAGCGGTTCGGGCCCGAGCCTTACTGGGATGACGGCCTCGCGTTGGCCGGTGTCGGTGAAGTGAAACCCGCGCCGGGCAACTTGATACGATAGGGGTCACCCCAAAGACGCGATAATGCGCATCCAGCGTCGGGGCATCGACAATCATTTCGCTTCCGGCGCCCCCGGTTCATTCACTGCACCATCACGCGCAAATCGGGTGTCTCCCGCGCGTCTCCAGCGTACCGCCCCTACAAGGACACAGACATGGATCAGAGTCTCGCCTCCGAAAGTCCCGATGTTCGCCACGCTGCCGGCGGATCGCTGCTCGCCCCGCTGCTTGGTCCGGTGCTTGGAACAGTCATTGGCCCGGTGCTTGGAACGGTCCTTGGCAGACTCTCCGATGGCTTCGCCCGCGCGGTGCAGCCGATCCAGTCCACCACGATCTCGACCGACACGGTCGGGCTGGTCGCCGGAGAGGTCGCGCTGCCGACCCGCGATGGCGAGGTGCCGGCGTATCGCGCCTATCCCGAGAACGGCACCGACCTTCCGGTGATCCTGGTGGTGCAGGAGATCTTCGGCGTGCATGAGCACATCAAGGATGTCTGCCGGCGGCTGGCCAAGCTCGGCTATTTCGCGATCACCGTCGAGCTGTATGCGCGCCAGGGGGATGTGTCGGTGCTGACCGACCCGCCCGAGATCTTTGCCAAGGTGGTCAACCATGTACCGGACAGCCAGGTGTTGTCCGACCTGGACGCAGCGGTGGTCTACGCCAGTTCGACCGGCAAGTGCGACACCGCGCGCCTGGGCGTGACCGGTTTCTGCTGGGGTGGGCGTATCACCTGGACCTACTGTGTGCACAACCCGTCGGTGAAGGCCGGCGTGGCCTGGTACGGCCGCCTGGTGGCGGCATCGATGGCGCCGCTGCAGCCGGCCTACCCGGTCGACCTGGCCGCCGTGCTGAAGGTGCCGGTGCTCGGCCTGTATGGCGAGGCCGATGCCGGCATACCGGTCGAGCATGTCGAGAAGATGCGCTCGGCGCTGGCGGCCGCCGGCAATACGACCAGCGAGATCATCCTTTACCCGGCCGCGCCCCATGCGTTCTACGCCGACTATCGCCCGAGTTACCGCAAGGAGGCCGCCGACGACGGCTGGCAGCGGATGCGCGCCTGGTTCAACCGGCACGGGGTGTGATGACGGAGAAGCAATGCGCGCCGCTGGCGGCGCGGATGTCCGGCATCGCCACGTTCCAGGTGCTCAAGCTGCTCGCGCGCGCCAGGGAACTCGAAGCACAGGGGCGCTCGATCGTGCATATGGAGATCGGTGAGCCCGATTTCCCGACGCCGGCGCCGGTGACCGCGGCTGCGCTCGAGGCGGTGCGGCACGGCGACGTGCACTACCTTCCAGCGCTTGGCCTGCCTGCGCTGCGCGAGGCGATCGCCCGCTACTACCGCGAACACCATGGCGTCGAGGTCTCGCCCGAGCGGGTGATCGTCACGCCGGGCTCGTCCGGCGCGCTGCTGCTGGCAATGGGTGTTCTGCTGTCCCCGGGCGACGAGGTGCTGCTCGCCGATCCATCCTATCCGGCCAACCGTCACTTCATCCGCTTCTGCGAAGGCGTGCCGGTGGGTATTCCTTGCGGGCCGGAGACTGGATACCAGCTCACTGCGCAGGCGATTTCGCAGCACTGGAGCGAGCGCACCCGGGCGGTGATGGTGGCCACGCCGGCCAATCCCACCGGCACCACGATCTCCGGGCCGCAGATGCGCAGCATCATCGACGAGACAGCCGCGCGCGGCGCGGCGCTGGTGGTCGACGAGATCTACCACGGGTTGATCTACGGCGATCGGCCGCCCAGCGCGCTCGCGCTGACCGACAAGGCGTTCGTGATCAACGGGTTCTCCAAGTACTTCACGATGACCGGCTGGCGGCTTGGCTGGATCGTCGTGCCCGAGGCCTACCTCGATCCGGCCGAGCGGCTGGCGCAGAACCTGTTCCTCGCCTGTTCGACCGTGGCCCAGCACGCTGCGCTCGCCGCGCTCACGCCGGAGTCGATCGCGATCTGCGAACGCCAGCGCGCCGAGTTCGCCGAGCGGCGCGACTACCTCGCCCATGCGCTGACCGAGATCGGCTTCGTCATCCCGGTGCTGCCCGAAGGCGCTTTCTACCTGTACGCCGACTGCAGCCGCCTGACCGATGACAGCTTCGGGTTCGCCCGGACGCTGCTCGAGACTGCAGGCGTCGCGATCACCCCGGGTGCTGATTTCGGCAGCCACCGCGCGAACGAGCATGTCCGTTTCGCCTACACCACCAGCATGGCTTCGTTGCGCGAGGGGGTTGCCCGGATCGCGGCCCATCTCGAGGTGCATCGCAAGGCGCATTTCAATGTCAAGGCCCGCTCGTGCGCCTCAGTGGCGTCCACCCAGGCGTCCGCCCGGTGATCCTGCGTTTTTCGCAGCCGTCCTGCGCACCTGCCGCGCATTCCTGAAAACAGGAGCTCCAGTCATGTCCACGCCCTCATTCATGTCCCTTCGTTTTGTCCGCGATCGCGCGGCGATCGTGCTTGGCCTGGTGCTGCTGGCTGGCGCGCCGGTCGCTGCGCTCGCCGATTCGTTCGTTGCGCCGCGCACGCAGGCGCAACTCGCGGAGTTCGAGGCACTGGCGCAGAAGCAGGCGCAGCGGGACGCCAGACCACGCTCGGTGGACGAGCTGCGCTGGCTGTTCGATCTCTATAGCGGTCACCACCTGGCGCACACGCCGGAATGGGAGTGGAACAAATTGTTCGACGAGGTCCCGGCCGACCAGGGTCGGGCGCTCAAGCTGCGCGCGCAGATCTTCGACGCCTGCGAGGATGTCGACACGCTGGGTTGCGGCGGTGAGTTCGTGTTCGGCTATGTAGAGCGCAGCGGCATGTTCCACATCAGACTGCTGCCCGATTCGCGTGCGCCGGAACTCGATCCGAAGTTCATCCTGAGCTTTCCTACCGGGCGCGCGACCTTCAAGATCATCGACCTCAAGCCGTTCGGCACCCGCATGCCGAGCTTCAACGAGATGGACACGGTGCCCGCCCTGCGCCGCGCCGGCTTCCACTGCCGTATCCAGAGCGTCGACCGGAAGGATCCGATCGACCCGAAGGTGGCGACAACGGTTCGCAAGCTGCGCACCGAGTATCAGCGGGCACGCAAGGTGGCGTCCGACTACGACGTGCAATGCACGACCACGGCGCGCAACTTCTTCCCGGTGTTCAGCCCGACCGGGGAAGATCTGCAGCTGCTCGGCGGCCATATCTCCCCTCGCGGCAGCAAGCTGCAGTTCGAGAATCCGGTACTGCTGGTCACGCCCAGCAGACTGTTCTTCAGTGCACGGCTGGACACGAGCCGCACGCGAGGTGGGTCGACGACAGAGTAGGGCGGGGACCGGGAGGCGGGGACGGGGACAGACCCCGAGGGTCTGTCCCCTCGCGCCCGTCCCCCTGCGCCCGCCCTGGCTGCCAGCAGATCTCCTTTGCAGGCGTTGCTTCCCGCGCGCGCTACAGCAGACCCACCGCGCGCACCAGCAGCGAGCCGCCGCTTACCACCAGCAGAACACATACGCCGCGCAGGATCTGCTCGCGTGTCACCCGGGCATGCAGACGGCCTCCCAGCCACAGGCCGATCAGCACGACCGGCAGCAGCACCAGCGCGGTGACGATCACCGCGGGCGCGAGCAGTCCGGCGATGAAGAACACCACCAGGCGCACTGCGTTGCTGGTGCCCAGCACGGTGGAGATGGTCGCCCGCAGCGCGCTCTTGTCTTCCACCCGCCCGGCGATATACATCAGATAGAACGAGCCGCCGGTGCCGAACAGCGCGCTCATCATGCCCCCGACCAGCCCGAGCGGCACTGCCCACAGGCGCGACATGCGGGCGAACGATCCGTCCTTCTTCAGTGCACCGCGCAGGCCGTAACCGAGCACGAACAGGCCAAGGCCGACCAGCAGCCAGGGCGAGGGCAGGGACAACAGCAGGGTCACGCCGATGGCGATGCCGGCGAGCATGAACGGCGCCAGTGCCAGGAACTCGCGCCGATCGAGCGACCGGCGCTGGGTGCCCCCGATGGCGAGCGCGGCGACGACCTCGAACATGGCCATCAACGGCACCACGGCGGTCAGCGGCCAGATATGGGCGAGAATCGGCACCGCGATCAATGCCGAGCCGAAGCCGGACAGACCGAACACCACGTAGGCGACGAAGATCACGGCGACCACCACCGCAGTGGAGGCCGGGTCGACGAACAGGGTGGAGGCGAGCACACCCGAAAGCATCCCGGTCATTACGCGCGATTGTCGCGGCACCGGGGGCGGCAGGCAAGCGCCGTGGTCAGTCCTCAGGACAGTCCTCAGGTAAGTCCTCCGGTAAGTCCTCAGGCAAGCCCGGCGGCGGTACGCAAACTGGCCAGCCTGCGTAGAATGCCGTCCATGGAGCCAGTGCCGGGATTGATCGCCTGTACCTATGCGACGCTTGCGGTCTGGGCGACGCTGCAGATCCTTCCCGACGAGTTGCTGACCGGCCGCGACCGGCTCAAGTGGCTAGCGGTCGCCTGGCTGATCCCGATCGCGGGCGCGCTGGTGGTGGTGCGGCGGGTGAAGCGCCATGGCACCGTCCTTGGGCCGGCGCGCAGTGTCGACGATTCCGGGTGATTCCAGGTCGATCCTGCCAGGGACCGCGTTGTTGATCTGGCGTCAACCCTGTTGACCCAGGATCCTGTTGATCGGCTTGTCTCGCGTGCTGTCGAAGGAACGGTGAAAGATGGACATATCCAGCATTCAGGTCGCAGTGATCGGCGGTGGCACCATGGGTCGCGATATCGCAGCGACCTTCGCCCAGGCCGGCGTGCAGGCCCATATCGTCGAGACCTTTCCAGAAGCACGGGCTGCGATCGCCGGGCGCATCGGGCAGACCTTCGACAAGCTGGGCGCCGATGCCGCCGCGCGCAGCCGCTACACGGCGCATGCTGAACTTGCCGGTGTTCCCTGGCCGTCGATCGATATCGTGATCGAGGCGATTCCGGAACAGCTCGAGATCAAGCGTGCACTGTTCGCCCAGCTCGAGACCCTGGCGCGGCGGGACACGCCG
Organism: Burkholderiales bacterium; assembly: GCA_038205245.1. GTDB lineage: Bacteria > Pseudomonadota > Gammaproteobacteria > Burkholderiales > CAIKXV01 > CAIKXV01. The sequence goes on along the minus strand of JBBRCD010000022.1, from coordinate 9,107 downwards.
CTATGCAGCAACTCGTCGGCGATCGGCATCAGCAAGATCGGCGAAGGGCTCGCCTCGCGCGACCGAATGTTGAACACGCACTATTTCATGCCCGCGCATCTGGTGCCGGCAGTCGAGGTGGTCAGCTCGGAGGCGACCGATCCGAAGGTGGCCGACCGCGTCTGTGCGTTGCTGCGTGCGACCGGTCGGGTGCCGGTACGGGTCAAGCGCGACATTCCCGGGTTTCTCGCCAACCGGCTGCAGCATGCGCTGTCGCGAGAGGCGTTCTGGCTGATCGAGCAGGGCTTCTGCGAGCCCGAGGACATCGACGCAGCCGTGCGTTTCGGTTTCGGCTTTCGCTACATTGCGGCCGGACCCTGCCTGCAGCGCGACCATGCCGGGCTGGAAGTGCATGCTGCCGCGGGTGCCGAGATGTATCCGCACTTCAACAACGCGCCGACCATCAGCCCGGCGCTGGCCGACCGGGTGGCGCAGGGCAAGCTCGGCATGAAGACCGGCGAGGGCTTCTATTCGTGGACGCCGGAGACCATTGCCGCCGAGCGGGCGCGCTATGAGCACACGCTGGCGCAGGCGTTCAAGATCATCAAGTCGGAGCTGGACGGCAAGTGAGCCAGGGCGGCGCCAGCGACACCGGCCTGAATGCAACGCCACCAGTGACACGCGTGGTGCTGGTGCGTCACGGCGAGACCGACTGGAACCGGGAACGACGTATCCAGGGCAAGACCGACACCCCGCTGTCTGCGCTCGGGCGGCTGCAGGCGCAGGCGATCGGGCGCCGCCTGGCCGCGACCGAACGTTTTGCCGCCATCCATGCGAGCGACCTGGCGCGCGCCTGGGATACTGCGCAGGCGATCGCGCATGCAGCGGCAAGCCACCTTGCGACCCACGATGCAACCCAAGATACGACCCGCCATACGACCCCCCATACGACCCGAGACGCGGTGCATTCGCCCCCGCCGGTGCCGGTGCGCCAGCCGCAGCTGCGCGAGATGGACTTCGGCGAATGGGAGGGCCGCACCAGCGCCGAGATCTCGCTGAGCCATCCGGCCGAGCATGCGCGCTCCAGGGCGCGCGACCCGGATTTTCGCATCCCCGGGGGCGAGAGTTTCCGCGACCTGTACGCGCGGGCGGTGTCGTGCGTCACTGCGCTCGCCCATGCGCATCCCGGTCAGTCGATCTGTGTCGTCGCCCATGGCGGCATCCTGGACATGATGTATCGCCACACCCACGGCATTGCGCTTGACCAGCCCCGGGTGTTCAGTCTCTACAATGCGGCATTCAACTGCCTCGAGCACGACGGGGCGCGGTTCCGCCTCGAAGTGTGGGGCGATGTCGCGCACCTGGACGTATTGTCGGATGCCGTCGTGGCCTGAACGGGTAATCCTGGTCCCGGGACTGTGGATGCCGGCGGCGGCGATGACCGTGCTGGCGGCCAGGCTGTCGGCTGCAGGGTATGCCGTGCAGCGCTTTGGCTACGCAAGTGTGCGGGTCAGCGCGACCGAGAACGCGCGTCGGTTGTCGGCGTTCGCGCTGGCGCCAGGCGACCGCCGCGCGAGGGCGACGCCTGCAGTGGAGCCGCGGCTGCACCTGGTCGGTCACAGCACCGGCGGCGCGCTGCTGTTGCGCGCGCTCGCGGATGACCCGGCGCTGGCCGCACGGGTGACGCGGGTGGTGCTGCTCGGCACGCCGTATGCGGACAGTGCGGCTGCGCATGCGCTGGAACGGTTACCCGGCGGCCGGACGCTGCTCGGGCGCACGCTCGGCGAATGGCTGGCCTGCCCGCGGCCGCGGCCGGCTGCGCGACACGAGGTCGGTGTGATCGCCGGTACCCGCGGCATCGGCTTTGCCCAGCTGCTGACCCGGCTCGCACAGCCGCATGATGGTGTGGTCCAGGTCGCCGAGACCCGGGTGCCCGGCTCCCGGGACATGATCGTGATGCCGGTTGCGCATGTCGAACTGGTGCTTTCGCCAAAGGTATCCAACGAGGTGGCCGCTTTTCTGCGCCATGGCCGGTTCAGCGATGCATCGGTACGCGGATGACGCGCGCGCGGCGTGTGCTGACGGCGATCGCACTCGGGCTTGTCTGTCTGTCGCTGCCCGGCTGCGCCACCCTCGGCTTCTATGCGCAGGCGGTGCGCGGCCACCTCGATCTGATGGGCCGCGCCCGGCCGATCGCCGAGGTGATCGACGACCCGGCCACCTCGCCACGGTTGAAGTCGCAACTCGCCCTGGCGCTGGAGATCCGCAACTTCGCCGCACGCGAGCTCGATCTGCCGGACAACGACAGCTATCGCTGGTTCGCCGATCTGGAGCGCCCGTTCGTGGTGTGGAACGTGTTCGCCGCGCCGGAATTTTCATTGGAGCCGAGGCGCTGGTGTTTTCCGTTTGCCGGCTGTGTTGCCTACCGGGGCTACTTCGCGCAGGCGGCGGCCGAGCGCACCGGTGCGCACCTGCGCGAACAGGGATATCAGGCCTATGTGGGTGGCGTGCCGGCGTATTCGACCCTGGGCTGGTTCGCAGATCCGGTGCTCAATACGTTCGTCGGCTATCCGCAGTACGAACTTGCGCGGCTGATCTTCCATGAGCTCGCCCATCAGCGTTTTTACCTGGCCGGCGACACCATGTTCAACGAGTCGTTCGCAGTCGCGGTCGAGCGCGAAGGCGTGCGGCGCTGGCTCACTGCGCGCGGCAGCCCGGAGACAATCGCCGGGTTCGAGCGCGCCCAGGCCCGGCGTGAGTCGTTCCTGAAGCTGCTGCTGGAGCATCGGGCAGCACTCGCTGCGTTGTACCGCTCGGGTCTTGAACCGCCGGAGATGCGCGCGCGCCGGGCGGTGCTGCGCGATGAGCTCAGGCAGCGCTACGCCGGCTTCCGACTCGCCTGGGCGGAAGCGGACCAACCGTTCGCCGGCTTCGATCGATGGTTCGGCGACGGGCCGGAAAACGCGCAGCTGGCGATGGTCGCGCTCTACGGTGACTATGTGCCGGCGTTCGAGGCGCTGCTGGCGCAACAGGGCGGCGAACTGCGCCGGTTTCACGAGGCGGTGCAGGCGCTGGCGGCGCTGCCGGAAGCGCAGCGGCGCGAGCGCCTGCGCGCGCTTTCGCCACACTGATCACGCCGCCGTCTTATCATTGGTCACTGGCTGGTCGCTGGTCGGCCGCTGGTTGGATACTGGTCACCGCACCTAACCCGGGAAAAGCCAATGAAACTGATGTCCACCGCGTTTACCGACCTGGCGCCCATCCCCGCCGAATTTGCGTTTTGTGCGCCCGATCCAGCGACGCATGTCACGCTGTCGAAGAACCTCAGCCCGGACTTCGCTTGGCAGGATCTGCCGGCCGGCACCCGTTCGCTTGTCCTGCTCTGCCATGACCCGGACGTGCCGAGCGAGGCGACCGACGTGAATCAGGAAGGGCGGACGATTCCTGCTTCGCTTCGCCGAATCGATTTCTACCACTGGGTGCTGGTGGATATCCCGGCGACTTTGCCCGGTATCGCCCGCGGCGCGTTCTCGGACTCGGTGACCGCGCGCGGCAAGCCCGGTCCGAGCGGCCCGCACGGTACCCGGCAGGGGGTGAACGACTACACGCTCTGGTTCGGCGGCAACGCGGACATGAGTGGGGACTACTACGGCTATGACGGCCCATGCCCGCCGTGGAACGACTCGATCGTGCATCACTATGTGTTCACCTTGCATGCACTTGCGCTCGAACGATGCCCGCTGGACGGCCGCTTCACCGGTGCCGAGGTGAAGGCTGCGCTGGCCGCACACACCCTGGGCACTGCGACGTTGACCGGTGTCTACTCGCTCAATCCGGCGGCGCCGGTAAGGCGCTAGGCGATGCGTCAGTCGATCCTGGGCGGGGCACTGCTGCCTCATGCACCGCAGTTCTTCACCCGTCCGTCGACCGAAGACGCCGATACCATCGCCCGGGTCGGGCGGGTCGGGGCTCGCATCGGACAGGAACTGGCGGCACTTGCGCCCGATGTCTGGATCACCGTTTCCAATGACCACGCGCAGCAAGTGCCGCGTTCTGCGAGCGGTTCGCTCGCCGCGCATGCCGGGTTGCTGGAGGCGTCCGACTACCCGGCCATGGTTGCCCTCGGCGTGCATCCGCTGGTGCCCTTTCTTGCCCGGCTCGCTCTGGAGCGCGAAGGCCATTTTCCTTCGGCCCGGCGCTGAACCCTGCCCCCCGCACCTTTGTCCTCACTGAACGAATAGCGCCCTCACCTGATGACACCCACGCTCACCTCCTGGATCGACGGCAAGCCGGTCGATACACATCCGTCCGACGCCGGTTTCGAGCTCGTCTCGCCGCTCACCGGCAACGTCCTGTACCGAATCGTCGAGACCGACAAGGCCACCGTCGACCGCGCGGTGAAGAGCGCGCACGCCGCGTGGAAGTTGCATCGCCGCAGCACCATTGCCCAGCGGGTGGCGTGGATGGAGGCGCTTGCCAGCGCGTTCGAAAAAGACGCTGCGCGCATCACCGAAATGATCATCGGCACCATCGGCAAGCCGCGGCGGGCGGCGAACTTCGAAGCCTCGCGCGTCGGCGCGTTCATCCGAAACTGCATCGCCGAGCTGCTGGCCGGGCGGGGCGAAGTGTTGCCGCTGGATTCTGCGCCCGCCGGTGCCGGGCATCTTGGCTTCGCCCGGCGGGTGCCCTATGGCGTGGTGGCTGCGATCACGCCGTTCAATGCGCCGGCCAACCTGCTGGTGCAGAAGCTCGCGCCGGCGCTGGCGACCGGCAATGCGATGGTGGTCAAGCCGCACCCGACCGGCATCGAGGTGGCGCTCGCCTTCGCCGCGCTGGCGAAGCTGGCTGGATTGCCGGACGGTCTGTTCAACGTGATCACCGGTGATCGAACCGCGGCACTGGAACTGGCCGCCCATCCGCTGACTGCAGTGATCACCCTCACCGGTGGCGTGGCTGCCGCCCGCGCGCTGTCGCAGGCGGCAGGCCCGAAGAAGTTCTGCGCCGAACTCGGTTCGAACGCGGCCAATCTGGTGCTGGCCGATGCCAATCTCGAGGATGCAGCGACCAAGATCGCCGCCGCCGGCTTCGAAGCCAGCGGCCAGCAGTGTATCTCGGCGCAGCGAGTCATCGTCGAGCAGACGGTGTTCGACGCCTTCGTCGAGAAGTTCGTCACTGCCGCGAAGAAGCTGAAGGTGGGCGATCCGACCGACCCGGCGACCGATGTCGGCACCATGGTCAGCGTGGCCGCAGCCCAGCGGGTGATGGCCCTGGTCACCGATGCCGAGCAGAAGGGCGCTCGCATCGCGTTGAAGCCCACACTGGATGGCGCCTATCTGTCACCGGCGATCATCGTGGCCGCGCCCGAGGCGGCGCGGGTGCTGCGCGAAGAGGCCTTCGGTCCGGTGGTGGTGGTGCAATCCGCCCGCGATCTGGACGACGCCCTGGCCCAGGCGAACGATTCCGAGTTCGGCCTGCAGGGCGCCTGCTTCACCGCCAGCCTGGATACTGCATTGAAGGTCGCCGACGAGTTCGACTGCGGATCGATTTGGATCAACGAGGCGAGCCGGTTTCGCCTGGACATGTATCCGTTCGGCGGGGTCAAGGACAGCGGCTTCGGGCGCGAGGGCATTCGTTATGCGATGGAAGAGTATTCGCAGCTGAAGTTCGTCGGCATTCGGTCGAGCCGGTAAGGGCGCAGCAGATGACAACGCCACCGGCACCGTCATCGTCACCGACATCGGCGACGTTGTCGCCACCGGCACCGTCACCGTCACCGTCACCGCCATCCAGCCACACTGCGGCAGTCGGCACGCAGCAGATCGACGTCGATGCGCTTCAGGTGCCCGCCCACGGCAGCCGCCGGTTGCGCGTCGGGCTCATCGGCGGCGGATCGATCGCGCGGGTGATCGCGCAGCGCATCGTCACCGCTCATCCGCAGGTCGAACTGGTCTGTGCGCTCGACATCGATCCGGCGCAGGCGCGCGCGCGCGGCTTCACTGAGCAGGTGCCGCTGGTCGACAATATCGATGCGTTCCTCGCCCACCGTCCGCAGCTGGTGGCCGAATGCGCCGGGCATGCCGGCCTGCTGCAGTTCGGTCCGCTGGTGCTGGGTGCGGGTATCGACCTGCTGGTGGCCTCGGTCGGCGCGCTTGCCGATGCCGAGCTCGAGCACCGGTTGCGCGAGGCGGCTGCAGCCGGGGCTGCGCGCATCCGGATTCCGTCAGGTGCGATCGGCGCGCTCGATGCCATCGCCGCCGCGCGCATGGGCGGATTGACCCGGGTCGCTTATGTCGGTCGCAAGCCGGTGCTTGCCTGGCGCGGTACCCGGGCCGACGGCGCATTCGATCTGGACCGCATCGAAGCGGCCACCGTCATCTTCGAGGGCAGCGCGCGCGAGGCAGCGCTCGCCTTTCCGCAGAACGCGAACGTCTGCGCCGCGGTCGGTCTGGCCGGGCTCGGCCTTGATGCCACCAGCGTGCGCTTGATCGCCGATCCGGCCGCACGCGGCAACCAGCATGAGGTCGAGGCCGAGGGTGCATTTGGCACGCTGCGCTTCCAGGTCACCGGCATGCCGCTCGCGGAGAACCCGAAGACCTCGAGTCTGGCCGCCTATAGCCTGCTGCGGTGTCTGTTGGCTCCGGCGGAAGTGTTGGCCATCGGTTAACGACAAACGCAATGGCCGAACGAACTCCCGCAGGCCACACAGGGTGCGGTGAGTCTGCGATCAGCCTGCGATCAGCCTGCGATCAGGCTGCAATCTGCTCGAAGGAAAACGCCGGAATGTCCGTGCGTTCAGAGGCGTGCTCGACAGTGATGGCGCAGACGTTTCCATCTGCATCCAGATCGAGCAGCATGTTTTCGTCGAGGTCGCGGGTTTCCGCCACGGATTGCGTCCGAAATTCGATAAACAACGTATCGGTACTCGAAAAATAGCGAATCTTCATGGCTGAAATCGCCGATCGAAAAAGGCATTGCGGACCGTCTCGCCGTCCGGAAGCAACACGACCCTGAGGTATCGATTTTCCAGTTCCGGGATACAGACCCAGCGACGGATGCGCCCGTCGGGCTGGATGTATTCGGTCGATGGCGCCTCGATGGCGCGCTTGATCCATTCGTCGCGGATCAGCGCCCGATCCGGGCGAGTGCGAATGAACAAAAGTTATACGGTGACTTTCATTTGCCCGGGTATCGATTCGGTTGGATCTCGGGCTGAAGCCGTGCCGAGGTTGCCGGCGGGTGCATACTGTGGCAGTCACGCACGGTCCGCCGCGACCGCCAGAAGCAGGCACAACGAAGAGAAACCGTCTCGTTGATGCCGGGACAATGGTCGATAACAACCGAGCGGATCGATCCAACGCGTTGTTTTGGGGGAGTTCCGATGAAGAAGATTCTGATCATGGGCGCGTCCTACGGGTCGCTGCTCGGGGCGAAGCTCGCACTGGCAGGACACGCAGTCGAACTGGTCTGCCTGCCTGCCGAGGTGGAGGCGTTCAATCGCGATGGCGCGAAGGTGCGCCTGCCGATCAAGGGCCGTGACGGGCTGGTGGAGATCGATACCCGCAAGGCGCCGGGCACGCTCAGCGCGAGCGGACCGCAGAGTGTCGATCCGTCGCAATACGACCTGGTGGCCCTGGCCATGCAGGAGCCGCAGTTCCGTGCCGATGCGGTGCGAACATTGCTCGATGCAGTGGCGAAGTCGCGCGTGCCCTGCATGTCGATCATGAACATGCCGCCTTATCCGTATCTGCTGCGCATCCCCGGGCTGGACGCGAAGGCCTGTCGCGTGGCCTATACCGATGCCAGCGTCTGGGATTCGTTCGACCCGAAGCTGCTCACCCTGTGCAGCCCCGATCCGCAGGCGTTCCGTCCGCCGGATGAGCCGGTCAATGTGCTGCAGGTTCGCCTGCCCACCAACTTCAAGGCCGCCCGCTTCGACTCGGATGTCCACACCGCACTGCTGCGCGAACTGGAAGCCGATATCGATGCGATCCGCTTCGACCCGGGCGATGGCAACGCGATCGAGCTGCCGGTGAAACTGAAAGTGCACGAGTCGGTGTTTGTGCCACTGGCCAAGTGGTCGATGCTCATTGCCGGCAACTACCGCTGCATCACGCGCGAGGGCATGCGCCCGATCAAGGACGCCGTGCACAGCGACATCGCAGCGTCGCGGGCGATGTACGAGTGGGTGGCCGGACTGTGCATCAAGCTGGGGGCCGACGCGCGCGATCTGGTGCCGTTCGAGAAGTACGCCAACGCCGCCAACGGCCTGGGCAGTCCGTCCTCGGCTGCGCGTGCGTTGTACGGCGGTGCGCCCTATATCGAGCGGGTGGACCGGCTGGTGCAGTGCGTGGCCGCCCAGCAGGGGCAGCGCTCACCGGTGCTCGACGAGATCGTCGAGCTGGTCGATGCGCGGCTGGAGGCGAACCGGAAGGCTGCTGTCTGAACCGGCGTCGGCATCGGGACAGACCTCCTGGGACGCACTCCTGCAGCCCTGGGGACAGACCCTGAGGGTCTGTCCCCGACGGTCTGTCCCCGACTGCTCAGGTGTAGAAGAACTCTTCGCGCACGATCTTGCCCTCGGCGACCGTATAGATGCCGACCTCCTTCATCTGCTCGCGTTCCTGGGTCTCGCGGTTGGTCACATCCATCCAGTAGATCACCGCGAAGCGGTCTGTGCCGTGCATGAACGGGCCTTCGGTACGGCTGCCATGCACTTCGAATGCGCCATACCACCAGGCGTACTTCTCTGCGAGTGCCTGCAGGCCCTGGATCTCGGCCGGCTTGCCGGGCATCGCAACGGCCTCCACCGACACGATTTCCGGGCCGTACAGCTCGGCGATGATGGTGTCCTGCTCGTTGGCGTTGAACAATTGAACCAGACGATTGGCAATGGTGCGCACATCGGGATTGGACATGGCAATTTCTCCTTGGATTGACTGAGGGGACAGACCCTGAGGGTCCGTCCCCACGGCGCGGCGATCGGTGCTGGAGCGGGGACAGAACCTGAGGGTCTGTCCCCCAGGCGCGGTGGGATTGGTTTGGGGGGGGGGGCGGACCCACAGGGGCTGTGCCCCATGCGGGGCGGTTTCTTTAGGGGCGGGGGCTGTCCCACAGGGTGTGTGCCCCAG
>JBBRCD010000021.1:0-41995 GCA_038205245.1 Burkholderiales bacterium | reverse complement strand
CGTGGTCTGCCGCGCAGTGGCGCTGGCTGGCTGGCCGCTGGCCGCCCCGCGCCCGGCAACGCCTGCCCTACCGGGTCACTCACGCTCTTTCGGCTGCCCCTTGACCCGGACGATGCGCACGACCTCGTGGATCAGGCGCAGCCGCTTCATGATCTGCGCCAGATGGAAGCGGTTGGTGACCTGGATGTTGAAGTTCATCGTCGAGTAGGCGCTCGAATCCGACTGCTCGACGTTCACGTTGTCGATGTTCGAGCCAGCCTCGGCGATCGCTCCGGCCACCCGCGCGAGCACACCGCGCTCGTTGGCGACCGACAGTCGGATGCTCACCAGGAAGCTGCGCCGGGTCGTGTCGTCCCATTGCACGTCGACCCACTTGTCCGACTCGTGGCGGTTCTTGCGAATCACCGGACAATCCTGGGTATGAATCGCGATGCCCTGGCCCTTGCTGACCAGGCCGATCACCGGGTCGCCCGGAATCGGGTTACAGCAGCGCGCGAGCTGGGCTGCCATGCCTTCGGTGCCGCGAATCAGGATGGTGCCCGGCATCCGGTGATCGCCGGTGGCGTCGGTGCCGGACACCTGCAGCAGCTGTGCCGCGACCACCGCGGCCAGCCGTTTGCCAAGCCCGATATCGGCATGCAGCTCGGCACGCGTCTTCTCTCCGCAGTCGCGCAACAGGCGGTCCCAGCGTTCGCTGCCGATCTCGGTGGGTACGCTCTTGAGCGTCGCCAGCGCCTGATTGAGCAGCCGCTCGCCGAGCAGCACCGACTCGGACAGCTGCATGGTCTTGAGGAAGTGGCGGATCTGCGAGCGGGCCCGTGCGGTGGCGACGAAGTTGAGCCAGGCCGGATTGGGCCGGGCCTGCACTGCGGTGATGATCTCCAGCCGGTCGCCGTTCTTCAGCTCGCTACGCAGCGGCATCAGCTCGTCGTTGATCTTGACCGCGATGGCGCGGTTGCCGATATCGGTGTGCACGAAGTAGGCGAAGTCGACTGCAGTGGCACCGCGTGGCAGCGCCATGATCTTGCCCTTGGGCGTGAACACATAGACCTCGTCCGGGAACAGGTCGACCTTCAGATGTTCCAGGAACTCCACCGAGTTGCCCGAGGCCGACTGCAGCTCGAGCAGGCTTTGCAGCCACTGGTGGGTCTTCTGGTGCAGCTCGTTCAGGTCCGCGTCCGAGGTCTTGTACAGCCAGTGCGAGGCCACACCCGCTTCGGCGATCTTGTGCATCTCCTGGGTGCGAATCTGAACCTCGAGCGGCATGCCGAACGGCCCGAACAGCGTGGTGTGCAGCGATTGGTAGCCGTTGGCCTTGGCGATCGCGATGTAATCCTTGAACTTGCCCGGGAACGGCTTGTACAGCCCGTGCAGCAAGCCCAGCGTGATGTAGCAGGCGTTCACGTCCTTGACGATCACCCGAAAGCCGTAGATGTCCTGCACCTGGGCGAACGACAGCTGCTTCTCGATCATCTTGTTGTAGATCGAGTACAAGTGCTTTTCACGGCCGGTGACCGAGGCCTCGACGGCGGCCTCGGTCAGACGGGCGAGGATCGACTCGCGCACCTTGCCCACCACCTCGCGCCGGTTGCCGCGCGAGGTCTTCAGTGCTTTGGCCAGCACCCGGTAGCGGGTCGGGTGCAGATAGCGGAAAGACAGATCCTCCAGTTCCTGGTAGATGCTGTTCAGACCCAGCCGGTTGGCGATCGGCGCATAGATGTCGAGCGTCTCGCGCGCGATGCGTTTCTTGCGCGTCGGATCCATCGCCTGCATGGTGCGCATGTTGTGCAGGCGGTCTGCGAGCTTGATCAGGATGACGCGTACATCGCGCGCCATCGCCAGCAGCATCTTGCGGAAGTTCTCGGCCTGGAAGTCTTCCTTGGTCTGGAACTCGATGGCGTCTATCTTGGAAACACCGTCGACCAGATCGGCCACCGAGCGCCCGAAGGATTTCGCGATCTCGTCCTTGGTGACCGCGGTGTCCTCCATCACGTCGTGCAGCAAGGCTGCGCTCAGTGCCTGCGGATCGAGATGCCACTGAGCGAGGATCTTCGCCACCGCCAGCGGATGCGAGATATAGGGCTCGCCGCTCTTTCTGAACTGGCCGTGGTGTGCAGCCTCGCTGAACTCGTAGGCGCGCTGCAGGCGCAGGACGTCATCGGCCTTGAGATAGGACGTGAGGTCCTTGAACAGCAGATCGGCTTCGACCATCCGGTGCTGGGTTCCGGTGCGGGAGTGAGGGGAAAGACTCGGGGGACAGAGTCGGGTGCAACGTCGGCTGCAGCGTCGGCGGAACGAGTCGGCGGAGCGTCGTCGATATCGTTTCGCAGACTACCAGAAAGCACAACGCCGCCCGGAGGATGCTCCTCGGGGCGGCGTTTTTCGCGTAGCTGCCGGCGTGGTCAGCTTTGTACCGGGCGGTTCAGGATGTCCATGCCGATCTTGCCCATGGCGATCTCGCGCAGCGCGATGACCGTGGGCTTGTCCTTGTTCGGCTCGACCAGCGGTGTCGCGCCCATGGTGAGTTGTCTGGCACGATAGGTTGCGGCCAGCGTCAACTCGAACCGGTTGGTCACCTGTTTCAGGGCGTCATCTACAGTGATACGAGCCATGGAAATCTCCGTGAAGCCGGGCGGCGGAGCCGTACCGGCAGGTTCATCTGAGCGCAGCAATCAGCGACTGGTGTCGCTCGAGTTGCGCGGGACGCATCAGCCGGTGCGCGATCACGATGCTCTGCAGTTCACGCGCAGCGGTGGCGAATTCCGCATTCACTATAACATAGCCGAACTCGTCGACATGGGCGATCTCGGCTCGCGCCGCCTGCACCCGATGCGCGATCACCGCCTCGCTGTCCTGGCCGCGGCCGCGCAGACGGGCTTCGAGTGTCCCGATAGACGGCGGCAGGATGAACACGCTGATCGCGTTCGGGAACAGCTTCCTCACCTGCGCCGCCCCCTGCCAGTCGATCTCCAGCACGATATCGGCCCCGGCGTGCAGCGTGTCCATGACCCAGGTACGGCCGGTACCGTAGAGGTTGCCATGAACCTCGGCATGCTCCAGGAGGTCGTCGGCTGCAAGCATGGCGGCGAACTCGGCGGGCGACACGAAGTGGTAGTGGTCGCCATGATGCTCGCCCGGGCGCGGCGCACGGGTGGTGCAGGACACCGACTTGCGTACCGCCGGGTCGGCGGCGAGGAGGGCCTGCACCAGCGAGGTTTTGCCGGCGCCGGATGGCGCGCTGACCACGAACAGGCGGCCGCTCATCGGCCCCGCATCCCTTGCCTGTTCACCCGGTCATTCGACATTCTGTATCTGCTCGCGCATCTGCTCGATCAGCACCTTGAGCTCGATTGCCGCCTGCGTGGTGCGGGTATCGACCGACTTGGAGCCAAGCGTGTTCGACTCGCGGTTGAACTCCTGCATCAGGAAGTCCAGGCGCTTGCCCACCGCGCCGCCTTTCGAAAGCGTGCGCCGAAGCTCCTCGACATGCGCGCTGAGCCTGGACAGCTCCTCCTCGACATCGACCTTGGAGGCGTAGAGCACCAATTCCTGCGCGAGCCGGTCCGGCTCCGCGGTGATGCCGGTATCGGCCAGCCGCTGCATCAGCTTCTCGCGCTGGGCGGTGAGCAGCGCCGGGATCATCGGCTTGACCTCGGCGACGATGCTGGCGATCGCCGCTGCGCGCTCCAGGATGAACTCGCGCAGCTTCTCGCCTTCGCGCTGGCGAGAGGCGTTGAACTGCTCCACCGCTTCGGTGCACAGCGCCATGATCATGTCGCGCAGGGCCTCCGGCGCCAGCGTCTGGGTGGCGAGCACGCCCGGCCAGCGCAGGATCTCGGCCGCGCCCAGCGCGCCTGCCTCGGGCGAGACTGCACGCACCCGGCTGGCGAGCTGCAGCAGACCCATCAACGCTGCTTCGTCCAGGGTGGCCTGCGCGCTGCCGCCACCGGCGGCGTTGATCGACACCCGGCACTCGACCTTGCCGCGCCCGACCTTCGAGGCGACCAGCTCGCGCATCGGCTGCTCGAAGGCGCGTACCTCCTCGGGCATACGGAACTGCAGGTCGAGGAAGCGGTTGTTGACCGCGCGCAGTTCGAGCGTGAACACACCCTGCGCAAGCTCGCGGGTGGCAACCGCATAGCCAGTCATGCTGCTGATCCTGCCTGCCATCGATTTACGCCTGAGAGTGTATGCGGGGACCCGGCACTGCCGGCCGCAGGGCGCCCGCGGGGGTTGTGCTGTCCGGCGCGAGCGCAGACAATCCGCGCCTCTGAGTTGACGATAGCACAGCGCCCGGATGCGCTGCCTGCAGACCCCTACATGCCCTCATCGCCTGTCCCGCAGGATGTCACTGCAGCCGCTTTCTCCAGCGCCACGCCGTCTCTGGTCAGCCCGTCTCCGGTCGCCCTGCGTCCGAGTGGTCGCGCGCCATCTGCACTGCGTGAAATCACCCTGGAGCGCGACTACACCCGCCATGCAGAAGGCTCGGTGCTGATCTGCGCCGGGGACACCCGCGTGATCTGCACCGCCAGCATCGAGGAGGGCGTGCCGTCCTTTCTTCGCGGCAAGGGGCAGGGCTGGATGACCGCCGAGTACGGCATGCTGCCGCGCTCGACGCATACCCGGATGGCGCGCGAGGCCGCGCGCGGCAAGCAGTCCGGGCGCACCCAGGAGATCCAGCGCCTGATCGGGCGCTCGTTGCGGGCGGCGATCGACCTGTCGGCACTGGGCGAGCGCACGCTGCAGATCGACTGCGACGTGATCCAGGCCGATGGCGGCACCCGCACCGCAAGCATCACCGGCGCTTTCGTCGCTGTCCACGATGCGCTCACCCGCCTCCAGCAGCAGGGCCTGATCAGTGCGCTGCCGATCCGTGATCATGTCGCTGCGGTGTCGGTCGGTGTGTGGCGCGGGATGCCGGTGCTCGACCTCGACTATGCCGAGGATTCGGACTGCGATACCGACATGAACGTGGTGATGACCGGCAGCGGCCGCTTCATCGAAGTGCAGGGCACGGCCGAAGGCCAGGCGTTCTCGCGCGCCGAAATGGACGCCCTGCTCGGGCTTGCCGAGCAGGGCATCGCCGATCTGGTGTCGCTGCAAAAGCGTGCGCTGGCGACCGGGAAGGTGGGCTGAATGCCGCGCACCCGGCTGGTGATCGCCAGCCGCAACCCGGGCAAGTTGCGCGAGATCGACGCCATCCTCGCGCCCCTGGACTTCGAGGTGATCGCGCAGGATGCGCTTGGAGTGAGCGAGGCTGAAGAGCCGTACGCGACCTTCCTCGAGAACGCGCTCACCAAGGCGCGCCATGCCTCGGCGGCCACCGGCCTGCCCGCCCTGGCAGACGACTCCGGTATCTGTGTTGCTGCACTGGGCGGCGCGCCCGGGGTGCACTCCGCGCTTTATGCCGGCGAGCCCAGGTCGGACGAACGCAACAACGCCAGACTGATCGAGGCTCTGGCTGGCGTCGGGGACCGGCGCGCGCACTATTACTGCATCATCGTGGTGGTGCGCAGTGCCGACGATCCGCAGCCACTGATCGGCGAAGGCATCTGGCGCGGCGAAGTGGCGCATGAACCTTCGGGCGCGGGCGGGTTCGGCTACGATCCGTGGTTCCTGATCCCGTCGATCGGCCAGACCGCTGCACAGATGCCGGCGGAACTGAAGAACCGGGTCAGCCACCGCGCGCTGGCACTGGCAGATATCGCTGGACGGCTACGCGCCGGTTTCTGACGCAGATCGAGCGCAACGCTGGCGACCGTCACGCCGGCGAGGCGAGGCCGGCGATGTATAGCCGGCGATGTAAAGCCGTCAGTGTCACGCCAGCAACGTCAGGCCGACAAGCGCCACACGAGGATAACCCCGATGCCCACCCAGACCGAAATCACCAACATGGCCGTGTTCTGCGACTTCGAGAACGTGGCGCTCGGTGTGCGCGATGCGCGCTACGCCAAGTTCGACATCGGCAAGGTGCTGGAACGGCTGCTGTTGAAGGGCAACATCGTGGTGCGCAAGGCGTACTGCGACTGGGAGCGCTACAAGGAGTTCAAGCGTTCGATGCACGAGGCCTCGTTCGAGCTGATCGAGATTCCGCATGTGCGCCAATCGGGCAAGAACTCGGCCGATATCCGGATGGTGGTCGATGCGCTCGACCTCTGCTACACGAAGGCGCACCTGGACACTTTCGTGCTGCTCACTGGCGACTCCGATTTCTCTCCACTGGTGGCCAAGCTGCGCGAGAACGCGAAGACGGTGATCGGCGTCGGTGTCAAGGATTCGACCTCGGATCTGCTGATCAATATCTGTGACGAGTTCATCTACTACGATGATCTGGTGCGCGAGCAACCGCCAGCGCGCAAGCGGGCACCGCGCAAGGCGGCGAAAAAGACGGTCTCGTCCAAGGCGGGTGGCGGCACGCCGATGGTGGGGGGGACCACCGACGCCAGTGTGGCTGCGCCCCTAACGGCTACAGCAGATGCTGTGGCGGCCATGCTGCCGGGCGACGACATGGAACGGTCGGTCGAGGAAGGCGCGGACAAGGCGCAGCAGGCGATCGACCTGGTACTGGCTACCGTCGAGGCGCTGGTGGCTGAACGCGGCGAAGAGGAGCGGATCTGGGGCTCGATGGTCAAGCAGACGCTCAAGCGGCGCCACCCCGGGTTCAACGAGTCCTACTATGGCTTTCGTTCGTTCGGCGAGCTGCTCGAGGAGGCGCAATCGCGGCACCTGCTCACGCTGACCCATGACGAGAAGTCCGGGGGCTTCATCCTGCGGCTCACCGGGCACGACGAGTAGCGATTGCAGAGGCAACCGCCGCCGCCGGTCGCGCCGCCCGGCCCGGTGTGCTACTCCGGCTGGATCCCGGCCGCCTTCACCAGCTTGCCATAGCGTGCGATCTCATCGCGTACATGGCGTCCGAACGCCTCGGGCGACTTCGACACGGTCGGCTCGGCGCCCTGCTGGGCGAACTGCTCGCGAAGCTCTGCCGAGCCGAGCACTCGGGTCATCGCCTCGAACAGCCGGTCGATCACCGGTCGCGGCGTGCCTGCAGGCGCCATGACGCCGTTCCACCCGGTGAATACATAGCCGGGCAGGCCGCTCTCCGCCACCGTGGGCACCTCGGGCAGCATCGCGCTTCGCTCGCGTCCGCCAACCGCGAGTGCGCGCAGCTTGCCTCCGCGCACCTGGCCGAGCGGGCCGGCGATCGGGGTGAACACGAACTGCGACTCACCGGCGACCACCGAGGTGATCGACGGCCCGGCCCCCTTGTAAGGCACATGCACCACATCGATACCGGCGACGCTGGCGAACAGCGCGCCGGCGATATGGCTGGTGGACGAGGTGCCGGCCGAGGCCATGTTGAGCTGTCCGGGTTTGGCCTTGGCCAGTGCGATCAGATCGGCCACCGACTTTGCCGGAAGCGCCGGGTTGACCGCCAGCAGGTTTTGGGTGAGCACGAACAGCGACACCGGTGCGAAATCCTTCACCGGATCGTAGGGCAGTTTCTTGTACACGAAGGGCGCGATCGAATGGGTCGCGCTGGACGCGGCCATCAGCGTGTAGCCGTCCGGCGCAGCGCGCGCGGCGATCTCCACTCCGAGCACGCCTCCTGCTCCGGCACGGTTGTCTACGAGGATCTGCTGGCCGAACGTTTCGGACAGCCGGTTGGCGACGATGCGCGAGAGCACATCGTTCGAACTGCCCGGCGCGTTGGGCACGACCAGGCGCAGGGGCTTGACCGGAAAGTTGCCCGGTTGCGCTGCCGCCAACCCGGGCAGGGCGACAGCGGCCATTGCGCTGAGGGCAAGTGCCGCCAAGCGCAGGCGGCGATCGGACACACGCATTACATCCTCCTTTGAACTGACCCGGGGTTGCTTTGACCCTGAACCTTGGGCTCGGATTCTAGGCCGATGGCAGCCAGAATGCGCTGACGCATGGCTGCCGGCGGCGGATTGAGGTCCGCGCCTGGACGGTACAGGTAACATCGCCTCCGGACCCGCACCCTCTCGAGACCAGGAGAAAACATGCTACCGAGCGCACCCGAACGCAACGATGAAGCGCATACATCTGCCGCCACCGGTTTTCAGCCGTTTGCCGGCGTGAAGGTGATCGACCTGACCCGTGTGCTGGCCGGTCCGTACTGCAGCTATCTGCTCGGACTACTCGGCGCGGAGGTGATCAAGATCGAGCCGCCTGGGCGCGGCGAGACGATCCGCCGGCGTCCGGGAGGGGATCCAGCCCTGACCGAGGCCGGCGTCTCGGTGGCCTGGGCCACGCAATCGGCGAACAAGCGCTGCATCACGCTCGACCTGAACCAGCAACGCGGGCAGGAGATCTTCCGCCGCCTCGCTGGCGAGGCCGACGTGGTGGTGCAGAACCTGCGCACCGGGTCGGCGGAGCGGCGCGGCATCGGCTATGCGCAGATTGCTGCGATCAACCCGAAAGTGATCTATTGCTCGATCACCGCTTATGGCGCGAACGGCCCTCGTGCGCAGCACCCGGCTTATGACAGCGTGATCCAGGCGGTGTCCGGATTGATGAGCCTGACCGGTGACGCCGACAGCGGCCCGCTCAAGGCCGGGCCGCCGGTGATCGACTATGTCACTGGCCTGAACGCCGCGCTGGCGGTGGTCTGCGCACTGTTCGACCGCAGCCGCACCGGTCTTGGCCGGCAGGTCGACCTGTCGATGCTCGATTCGAACTTCGCGCTGATGTCCTCCGCGCTCACCGCTTTCGTCAACACCGGCCGGCAGCCGGCACGGACGGGCAACGACGCGGCGAGCCGCGCGCCTGCATCGACCACCTACCGGGTGGCCGACGGGCTGTTCGCCATAGCGATCAACGAGGAGCACCAGTACGTCAACCTGTTCCGCTCGATGGGGCTCGCCCACCTGCTGGACGACCCGCGCTATGCGACGCTGGCCGCACGCAACCAGAACAAGGACACGCTGCGTGCCGAACTGCAGCGGGTGTTCGAGACGAACACCTCGGCGCACTGGGAGCGGGTGCTGAACGAGGCGGGCGCGCCCGGCGGCCGGGTGAACTCGCTGGCCGAGATCACTTCGCATCCGCAGTTCGCCGCACGGGCACTGTTTCAGAACGTGAGCGTAAGCGCGGGCGGTGCGAACGCCCAGATGCAGCTTCCCCTGGCGCCATTCTCGGTCGATGGCGAACGCGGGTCGATCCGGACGGCGCCGCGTCCGGTGGGCGCCGACACCGAGGCGGTGCTGGCCGGCCTCGGCATCGATTTGACCGCGATTGCGGAACTTCGCGCTGCCGGCACGATCTGAGTAGTTTCCCCTGCGCCTGGAGTTCCTGATGAATGTTCGTGTCCTGCCCCTTTCAGCCCTGAAGCGCCGAATTGCAGTGCCGGCGGTGCGACGGGTTGCACTCCGGGTCGTACTCCCCCTGACCGCCGCCCTGCTCGCCGCCTTTCCCGCCTGGGCGCAGCCGTTCCCGAACCGGCCAGTCCGGGTGGTGGTCGCGTTCCCGCCAGGCGGTTCGACCGACATCTTTGCGCGCATGACCGCCGAGCGGCTGTCCACACTGTGGAGTCAGCCGGTGACCATCGAGAACCGGCCGGGGGCCTCGAGCATCATCGGCACCGAGGCGGTAGCGCGCGCCAAACCGGACGGTTATACCTTGCTGTTCGGCACTGCCGGCGCGCTGTCGATCAACCCGCACCTGTTCGCCAAGCTGCCCTATGACGCCCAGAAGGATTTCATCCCGCTCGCCCAGGTGGCCTCGTTGCCGCTCATCATCGTCGCGCATCCCAGCCTGCCGGTGAAGACCGTGCGCGACCTGATCGCGCTGGCCAAGGCGAGACCCGGGCAGATCGACTACGCCTCGGTCGGGGTCGGCACCTCGCAGCATCTGGCTGGCGAGATGCTCGCTTCGATGACCGGCATCAAGTTGAACCACATCCCCTACAAGGGCAGTGCGCCGGCGATCAGCGACCTGCTCGGGGGCCATGTGACGCTGATGTTCGACACCACGACTTCGGCCTTGCCCCATGTGCAGTCGGGCAAGCTGCGCCCGATCGCGGTGACCACGCGCGAACGCATACCGGCCGCACCCAACGTGCCGCCGGTGGCGGATCAGGTGCCAGGCTTCGAGGCGCTGTCGTGGTCGGGTTACTTCGCTCCGGCAGGTACGCCGGCCGATGCAGTCAGTCGCATCACCCAGGACGTGCAGGCAGTGATGCGCGAGCCGGCGATCCGCGAACGGGTGATCGGACAGGGGGCGATTCCGGCTGCCGCGGGCGGTGCCGAGTTCGCCGCCTTCCTCAGGACCGAGTTCGAGCGCTGGGGCAAGGCAGTACGTTTCTCCGGCGCCAAGCTGGAGTGATCTGACTCCGGCGTGCGTTCGGGCGCTGTTCAGAGCCAGCCGGCAGGCGCCTGCGCGGTACGCTGCCGCGGCACACCGGCGAGCGTCCATGCGCTGCGCGCCCAGGCGAGCAGTTCCGCGGCAGGCGCTGCGGCCAGTTCCGAAGGTGCCGGATGCCCCAGGAAAGTCAGCGCTGCGTTCACTGCGGCGCCCGGGTGTGTCGGATGAAGTGTCCTGGCATGCGTCTGTTTCGACAGCTTCTGCCCTTCCGCGTTGACTGCGACCGGCACATGCGCATAGCGCGGCACCGGCACGCCGAGGCGGTGCGCAAGAAGGATTTGCCTCGGTGTCGAATCGAGCAGATCGGCGCCGCGCACGACATCGGTGATGCCCTGCGCGGTATCGTCGACGACCACGGCGAGCTGGTAGGCACAGGGGCCGTCCGCACGGCGCAGCACGAAATCGCCGATGTCGTGCTCGACCGCCTGCACGACCCGGCCCTGCACCGAATCGGTGAACTCGATCGGCGGGTGCCCAGTGCGCAGCCGCTCGGCGCGGGGCGGGCGCCCGCCCGGCAGTCCGCCGCGGCAGGTGCCGGGGTAGACCGCGCCTTGGATGCCGCTGGCCCCGGAATCGGCGATCTCCCGGCGCGAGCAGGCGCAGGGATAGACCCAACCGCCGGCGCGCAGCATGGCAAGCGCGGTTTCGTGCTGCGCGGCGAAGGCGCTGCTGCGCACCGGCGTGCCGTCCCAGTCGAGTGCGCAGGCCTCCAGTGCGCGCAGGATTGCGTCCTGCGCGCCCGGGACAATGCGCGCCTGGTCGAGGTCATCGATCCTTACCAGCCAGGTGCCGCCCTTTGCCCGCGCATCGAGCCAGCTCGCGAGCGCGGCCACCAACGACCCGAAGTGCAAGGCGCCTGTGGGAGACGGGGCGAACCGTCCGCGATAGCTCACCTGCCCACCCCGCTGCCCACCCCGCTGCGCACCCCGCTGCGCACCCCGTGGCATAGCCCGCTGCGTACCCCGTTGCGCAGCCCCCCGGCGATCATTCCCTGCGCCTCTTGTGCCATCGATTCACCGGGCAGCGCCGCCTGCCGGCCAAGTCAGGTTCCGAAACACCGAAACACGGCGAATCGAGAACACATCGACCGCGCGCGGATCGACACCCAGGGGCGCGCCATGCACACTGCGATCGCCAGTTACCATCCGGGTCGTGCTGCTCGTAAACGAGATTCGCCTCGCGCCTTGCAACGGCTTGTTTATGTCCCGCTGCCGATCATCGTCATGAACGATCACGAGACGGCCCTTGAAGCGTTGAAGCGCGTAGCCAGACAGCATGAGCCGCAATCGCAGCGAAGCTTTCATGGGGATACTCGGTCGTGCGGCCGGCGCGGGCGCGCCGCCGCACGCAGGATGGTGACACGATGAACACGCCCTTCGCCACCCCGAAGCCGTCGATCCAGCGGCCGGTCGCGCAGCCGGTGGGCACCCCGCCAGCAGCCGCCTCGCTGCCAGTAGCCATCCCCCTGCCTTATGTGGCCGAGCCATTGCAGCGGCTGACCGCCGCCGAACGCGAGCCCTGGACCATGCTGCTCGACAGTGCGGCACATGCGACGCATCCGCATGCCCGCTTCGACATCCTGGTGGCCGAGCCGGTGACGACACTGATCACCAGAGGGGGCATCACCGAGATCGAGCGCGGCGGGCGGCTCGAACTGGCGCAGGGCGACCCGTTTTCACTGGTGCGTCGGGAACTGGCCAGAAGTGGCATCTCGCCGGCCGCCACCTCGCCCGGACTGCCCTTTGCCGGTGGCGCGGTCGGCTACTTCGGCTATGACCTCGGCCGCCGGATCGAGCGGCTGCAGCCGCGTGCAGAAGACGATCGCCGCTGGCCTCAGATGGCCGTGGGCGTTTATCGCTGGGCGCTGGTGACCGATCACCTTCAGTGCGCGAGCTGGCTTTGCTGTTGCGACCCGCAGGCGTTCGCGCCCGGCGAGTTCGACGCGCTCGCCCAGCGGCTGGGTGCGCCGCTTCCCGCCCATGGCGCACCCCAGGCGCGGCTGTCCGGGCTGGTTTCCAACCTGGACGCTCGAGGCTATGCCGAAGCGTTCGAGCGCATCGCCCGATACATACGGGAGGGCGATGTCTATCAGGTCAATCTGGCGCAGCGATTCAGTGCGCAGCTCGACGGCGACCCGCTGGCCGCCTACCTCGCGCTGCGCAGTCGCTCGCCCGCGCCGTTCAGCGCCTGGCTCGACCTGCCGTTCGGGCAGGTGGCCAGCGTGTCGCCCGAACGCTTCCTGCAGGTGCGCGACGGACATGTGCAGACGCGTCCGATCAAGGGCACGCGACCGCGGCCGCTCGATCCGCGGGACGACGCCGCAGCGGCTGCGGCGCTCACCGCCAGTGCCAAGGATCGCGCCGAGAATGTGATGATCGTCGATCTGCTGCGTAACGACCTGGGTCGTTGCTGCAAGGTGGGCAGCGTCCGGGTACCCCGACTGTTCGAGATCGAGAGCTTCGCCCATGTCCACCACCTGGTGAGCGAGGTGACCGGCGATCTGGCCGAGGGGCATGATTCGATCGACCTGCTGCGCGCCTGCTTTCCCGGAGGCTCGATCACCGGTGCGCCGAAGCTGCGCGCGATGCAGATCATCGAAGAACTCGAGCCGCACCGGCGGGGCGTGTATTGTGGCGCAATCGGCTATGTCGGCTTCGATGGCGCGATGGACATCAACATCGCGATCCGCACCGCGATGATCCAGGACGGACGGATCGACTACTGGGCCGGCGGCGGCATCGTGGCCGATTCTGATCCGGGACTGGAGTATGCCGAAACCTTCGCCAAGGCCGGGGTGTTCCTGGCGCTGGCTGAGGCGGGCGAGCCGTGAGCGGCCGGGCTCAACCCGACGCCCGCCGTGCGGAGTCTCGCGTGCTGGCGTGAGACCAGCGGCTGTGGCGCCTGCACGCCGAATCCCTGTGCATAGTCGACGCCGATTGCGCGCAGCTTGTCGATGATCCGGTCGTTCTCGGCGTACTCGGCGATGGTCTTGATGCCCATGACCTGGCCGATCCTGTTGATCGCCTCCACCATCGCGCAGTCGATCGGGTCGTCCACCATGTCCTTGACGAAGCTGCCGTCGATCTTGAGGTAGTCGACCTTGAGGTTCTTCAGATAGGCGAACGACGACATGCCGCTGCCGAAATCATCCAGCGCGAAGGTGTATCCCTGCGCGTTGAGCTCCGAGATGAAATGAGTCGCCTGGGCGAGATTGGCGATCGCGGAGGTCTCGGTGATCTCGAAACAGAGCGCGCCGGTAGGCACGCCGGTCGAGCGCACCTGGTCGCGGATATAGGCGAGCAGCGTCTCGTCCGAGAGCGAGGTGCCGGACAGGTTGATGCTGCACACCGGCAGCGGGCCATCGGCCTCGTCCATCTCGCCAGCCAGCCATTCGAGGGTGCGCCGGATCACCCAGCGATCGATCTGCGGCATGATGTTGTAGCGCTCCGCAGCCGGGATGAATGCGCCCGGGGGAATCAGCTTGCCCTCTTCGTCGACCAGCCTCACCAGCATCTCGATATGCTCCGGCCCGCCTTCGGCGTTGCCCTGCAAAGGCATGATCGGCTGGAAGTCGAGCCTGAACCGGCTCTGCTCGATCGCCAGATTGAGACGCGATACCCACTGCATCTCGCCATGGCGACGTGCCACTTCGGCGTCGTTCGGATGGTATACATGGACGCGGTTTCGGCCACGTTCCTTCGCCGCGTAGCAGGCGGCGTCGGCGGCCGACAGCACCGAGGCCGAGCTGCCCGAGGTCTGGTCGATGCTCACCAGGCCGATGCTCACGCCGATGGCGAAGGTCTTGCCCTCCCAGGTGAACCGGTAGTCACGTACCGACTGCACGATCGCGTTGGCGATGCGCGCGGCCTGCTCCGGCGGGCAGTCCTCCAGCAGCAGGCCGAACTCGTCGCCGCCCAGGCGCGCGATCGTGTCGCGCTTGCGCATGCGCTCGTGCAGGCGGGTCGCCAGTTGCCGAAGCAGCTGGTCGCCTGCAGCATGGCCGCAGGTATCGTTGACCACCTTGAACTGGTCAAGGTCGAGATAGGCCAGCGCATGGGTCGAGCGATCGTCCTGCACCGAGTTCAGGATGCGGGTCAGGCGGCGCTCGAACTCGAACCGGTTGATCAGTCCGGTGAGCGCATCATGCGTGGCCTGATAGGACACCTGCTGGGCGATCTTGCGTTGCTGGGTGACGTCGTGCAGCACCAGAACCACGCCGGCAATGGCGCCCTCTGCGTCGCGCAACGGTGCGGCCGAGGCGTCGATGAACAGTTCCGCGCCGTCGATACGCTCCAGCACATGCTGGTCGTTCAGCTCGACCAGTGCGTTTCTCGCCATGCATTCGCCGACCAGGTCCAGCGGACGGGCACGTTGTATCTCGTGGGTGATGTGACACAGATCGCGGAACGGTCGGCCGGTCGCCTGCGCTGACTGCACGCCGAGCACCGTTTCAGCGACCGGGTTCAGGTACTCGACCTGCCCATCGGCATCGGTGGTGACCACCGCGTCGCCGATTGATGCCAGCGTGACTTCCACCCGCCGCTTCTCGCGTCGCAGCGCTTCCTCGGTGCGCTTCAGATCGGTGATGTCCATGAACGCCGCCACCGCGCCGCGGGCCTTGCCGTCGCGGTCGAACAGCGGTGTCGCGTTGCCATACACCGTGCGCACCCGGCCATCCTTGAATACCAGCTGTTGCTCGAAGTCGCGCACCTCGATGCCCAGACCGGCGGCGACCTGGATCGGCAGCTCGTAGGGCGCGAGTTCCACATGGTCCTTGAACACCTTGGCGTCGACCGGGAACAGCTCTGTCGAGTCCTGATCGCCAGTGGCTGCGGCGGCTGAATCCAGCAGCTCGTAGGACGCGCGGTTGCCGGTGATACGCGAGCCATGCGGGTCATGGGCGATCCAGACCGCGGCTGGCACCGCGTCCAGCACCGCGGCGAGTTCTGCGGCCTTGACCCGCTCGCGCTGTTCGCTCTCTATCAGCGCGGTCTGAGCCCGCTTGCGCTCGGTGATGTCGCGCACGATTGCCTGCAGGAGCAGCTCGCCGTTCAGTTCCATTCGTGACAGCGACACTTCGGCGTCGAACAGCGTGCCGTCGGACCTGCGGAAAACCCACTCGAAGTCTTGCGCCTGCCCGTCCAGCGCCAGCGCCCGGTGGCATAGCAGGGTGGCTGCCGATTCGCTGCCGTCGGGCTGCGTCTGCGGCAGCAGCAGTTCGTGCGAATGGCCGAGCAATTGATCCCGGGGGTAGCCGAACACCGCCAGCGCCCGGGCGTTGCAGTCCACGATACGGTCAGGGCCGGGTTCGTTCGGCAACGCCGATGCGTTCGCTGGCGCCGCGCCCGGTTCGGACGTACCTGCCGCTGCACCGTTCCCGGCCCCGCACCTGACCAGCAGCACCGCGTCATGGGCCAGATCGAACAGGGTGCGGAACTTGCGCTCGCTGTCGGTAAGCGCGCGATCCGAGGCAATGCGCTCGGTGATGTCCTGCACCGTCCCGAGCAGACCGGTCGGTTTGCCTTCCTCGTTCGACTGAAGCTGGCCCCGGGACGACAACAAGCGCTCGCGCCCGTCGGGCAGCGTCACGCGATAGTCGATCTGGAATTCGCCGCCTTCGCGCAGCACCTGCTCGCGCGCCTCCAGAAGGCGCAGACGATCGGCGGGGTGTGCGAAGTAGGGCGAGTCCTGCAGCGTCGGGGTGAACGTGTCCGACGAAAGCCCGAGGATTCGATACAGTTCCTCCGACCACTCGATGGTGCCGCGTTCAAAGTCATTGTGCCAGCTACCGACCCGGCCGACCCGCTGCGCCAGGCGCAGGTTGGCCTCGTTCTCGCGCAGCTGGGCCTCGGTGTAGCGGTGTTCGATCTCACGCCTCTCGAGCGAGCCGGCCATCTGATCGAAGGCATGGGAGAGTTCCTGCAGCTCGGCTGCACCGCTGGTGAGTGCGCTGCGTGCGGCAAGATCGCCACTGCCGACCCGGCGCGATACCTGCACCAGCGAAGTGACCTGGCGCAGCAGGAGCACGTGCAGACTCACCCAGACAGCGGCCAGCGACAGCAGGGTGAGCAGCCCGAGGCTGAACAGGTCGCTCCACAGGTTCTCGCCCATGGCCCGCACAGCAGTGTCTACCGGCAGCCCGATCGCGAGGTAAGCGCGGCGCGTGGCGGTCTCCAGCGGCAGGACGGCGTATGCGCGGGTGACACCGTCCTCGCCCGGGGCGATCACGGTGTAGGGGCCGTGTTCGCTTGTCTCGAGGCGCAGCTGGGCGGCGAGCGGCCAGGGCGTGCCAGCGCGGTCAGGGTCGGGGTAGAAGGCGATCAGCAGGTTGTTGCGATCGAACATCGCGATCGTGGAGCCCATCGCCAGCCGGTTGCTGGCTGCAATGCTTTGCAGTGCACCCGTATCGATTGCGGTGTAGACCACTGCCGCGATGGCCCCGTCAGCAGCCAGCACCGGGCGCGCATAGACCAGCCTGCGGGTGCCGGAAGACGGGTTGATCTCGTAATCGCCGACCGCCAGCCGGCGCGTCTTGATCGCTGCCTGGAACCAGCCGCGATCATCGACCCAGATCGGCGCAGCAGGAGTTTGCGTGTCGGGCTGGGCCGCCGTAGCTGATGCGCTGCACCTCACTTGCCCGGTCGGGCTGGCCACGCCAAACTCGGCGTAGACCTGCTCTTCCTGCATCAGGCTGCCAAGGTAGGCCGAGCAGGTCGCCGGGCCAGCCAGCAGCTGCGGCGAATTCGACAGCACCCGCAGCATCTGGCGCGCGCTCTCGCCCCGCAGGTCGTGCTCGCGCACCGCCAGCACGACCACCTGGCTGGCTTCCTGCTTCAGTTCGGCGAACAACTGTTGCCGCTGCTGAATATGCGTGTATAGCAGCAGCCAGACCACCGGCACCATCGTCAGCAGCAGGATGCCCGCGAACCGGGCGCGCAACGAGCCAGCCTTGAAGCTGGGCAGCGCGTATCGCGAATGTTCGCCGCTGATGCTTTGCTGCAGACGTCGCATGGGTGGGTGGGCGAAAGGGTAGGGGGCAGCCGGTGCCAATGGCGAGGCGGGAGCAATGAACCGCTCCGTGACAGTAGCGTTAACGGCCGATGGCGCTGATTCTGTAGCGGCTAACGGCGTCATCACGAAAGAAAAACAACATTCTAATCAGTAGCTTGTGAAAGATCGTGCTAACCTCTTATCGGGTTGGAGTTGGCCCGAACGCGATATCCCCTGACCCCTGCGAGGACCTCATGGCTACTGTGGAACTGAACGACGCCAACTTCGAGCAGATCGTCGCCGGCAATGACAAGGTGATCATCGATTTCTGGGCGCCCTGGTGCGGGCCTTGTCGGCAGTTCGCCTCGGTGTTCGAGTCGGCGTCGGAAAAGCATGCCGACTTCGTGTTTGCCAAGGTCAACTCGGATGATCAGCAGGCGCTGGCGGGTCAGTTCGGTATCCGTTCGATCCCGACCCTGATGGTGTTCCGCGAGCAGGTAATCCTGTTCAGTGAAGGTGGCGCGCTGCCCGCACCCCAGCTCGATGCTCTGCTCGAGCAGGCGCGCACACTCGACATGGGCGAGGTGCATCGCGAAATCGCCGAGCGCGAAGAGGCGGCCGGGCAGGATTCGGCAGGTAACGCCAGCGCTTGACGCCGGTGAGCTGCGCCAGATCCATACCTCTACGCCGGATCGCTGCGCAGGTTGTGCAGGCGGGGCGTTGGTTGCCCGGCCCGCTCAGTTTGGCTGCAGCCCGTCCGGTCAGCGGTACTGCATGACAGGGAGACCCAGATGATCGCCATTCGCACGAGCAGCGAGCGCGGCCACGCCAACCACGGCTGGCTCGAGGCACGCCATTCGTTCTCGTTCGCTGACTATCATGATCCGGCACATATGGGCTTCGGCCCGCTGCGGGTGATCAACGAGGACCGCGTCCAGTCCGGCCAGGGGTTCGGAACCCATGGCCATCGCGACATGGAGATCATCACCTGGATCCTGGACGGCGCACTCGCGCACAAGGACAACATGGGCAACGGTTCGACCATCCGGCCGGGCGATGTGCAGCGGATGAGTGCCGGCCGGGGCGTGAGACACAGCGAGTTCAATCCCTCCCAGGACGAAGCCACCCATCTGCTCCAGATCTGGATCGAACCGGACACGCTCGGCGTGGAGCCAGGTTATGAAGAGGCTCACTTCGATCGCGCTTCGCGCCAGGGGCGGCTGCGCCTGATCGCTTCCGCTGATGGGCGGGACGGGTCGGTAAGAATGCACCAGCAGGCGAGCATGTACGCGACACTGCTCGATGGCGATGACCGGGTCGAGCACGGCTTGGCGACCGGACGCAAGGCCTGTGTCCATGTCGCGCGCGGCGAGGTGGTGGTCAACGGTCAGCCGCTGTCGGCCGGCGATGCGCTGAAGGCCGATGGCGAGCGTGCCATCGTGTTGGAGAATACGCGCGCGGCCGAGGTGCTGCTGTTCGATCTGCCTTGAAGCGACGGCGCGACAAGGCTTATGAGTGACCCCTGACGTGCGCCGAGTGCGTGCGCGCGTGCGTTGGTACGGCGCAAGCCGATTGGTGCACACTTCGGCTCCCTGCTGACGCTACCGGACACGCCGAGTGGACGCGCTTTACGCCCTGCTGGCCGAGTATGGTCTGGCCATCGCTTTCGTCAACGTGGTGGCGGCAAAGCTCGGAGCGCCGCTGCCGACGCTGCCGACGCTGCTGCTGATCGGGGCGTTGGTGACCCGCGGCCAGATGTCCGGGCCCTTGCTGTTGCTGGTGACGACGGTGGCGGCGATGCTCGCCGACACCGTCTGGTACCTCGCCGGGCGCCGCTTCGGCATGAAGGTGCTGCGTGTCCTGTGCAGCGTGTCCTTGTCGCCGGACAGCTGTGTGCGGCAGACCGAAACCCTGTACGCGCGACATGGCGCACTGTCGCTGGTGGCCTCGAAGTTCGTGCCCGGGCTGTCGACCGTGGCCGCCCCGCTGGCCGGCGCCTGGCGCCTGTCCTTCGCCCGGTTCACCCTGTACAACGCGATCGGCGCGCTGGCCTGGGCTGGCATCTGCATCGGCGCCGGCATGATCTTCCATGACCAGATCGATGCATCGATCGAGTGGCTGTCGCGCTTCGGCATGGCAGCGGCCGAGCTGATCGGGCTCGCGCTGGCGATGTTCATCGGCTGGAAGTGGGTGCAGCGTCGCCGGTTCTACCGCCAGCTGCGCATGGCGCGCATCGAGGTGGATGAACTGCAGGCGATGTTCGACTCGGGCGAACTGCCGCTCGTGCTCGATGTGCGAAGCGCGCAGGCGCGCGAGATCGACAACCGGCGGATCCAGGATTCGATTGCGATCGATCCGGGCGAGCCGGAGCGTTCTCTGGCTGCCCTGTCGCCCGCGCGCGAGATCATCGTCTATTGCAACTGACCGAACGACGCCAGCGCGGCGCGTGTCGCCTGCATGTTGATGGACCGCGGCTTTCTGCGGGTGAGACCGCTGGCCGGCGGGTTGGACGCCTGGTACGCCGCGGCTGCGGCGCGTGCCTCCAGGCTATCGGGACCATAGCAAAGCTTCATTCGACAGCCCGGGCCACTGGGGTAACATCCATTCCCGACACGGATGCATCAGAACAGGAGGGGCACGGTGAAGGTGAATATTGGTCTGAAAGAGGGTTCACGTACCAGCGTCGTCAAGATTCTGAACACGCTGCTTGCCGACGAGTTCGTGCTGTACACGAAGACACGCCGCTTTCACTGGAACGTTGTCGGCTCCGATTTCAGCGAGCTTCACAAGTTCTTCGAAGCGCAGTATGACGAGGTGGACGAGATCATCGACGCGGTTGCCGAACGCGCGCGCGCGCTGGGCGGCGTCGCGGCCGGTTCGCTCAAGGAGTTCCTGGCAGCTGCACGCATCGAAGAAGGTGCCGGCAAGAACCCGGACGCCCGCGGCATGGTCGAGGCGTTGCTGGCAGACCACGAGGCGATCGTTCGCAGCCTGCGCGGCGATATCGAAGCGGTTGGTGACAAGCACGGTGATGCCGGCACCAACGATTTCCTGACCGGGCTGCTGGAGCAGCACGAGAAGATGGCGTGGATGCTGCGCGCTTATCTTGGCTGATTGCGGCTGCGGACGACACAGTGCGTGCCTCGAGGCTGCGATGATCAAGGCGCGAACGGCATGATCGGCAGCGCGGACAGGCCTGCCGGGGTGGTTGCGCGTTACGGCCCGTTTCTGGCGCGCATCCTGTTTGCGCCGGTGCTGATCGGCTATTCGCTGCTGAAGATCCGGGCCCTGATGGGCAGCGTGCAGGCCGACATGTTGCAGAGTTTTCCGCTGACCCAACTGGTGCTCTACGTGACCATCGCGATCGAGCTGATCGGCGGCGTGCTGATCGTGATCGGTTGGAAAACCCGCGCTGCTGCCGCCGTCCTCGCCCTGTTCTATGCCGGTGTGGCCTTGCTGATGGTGCCGTATCTGGGCGCCGCGGGCGGGATGGGCGCGGCCTATCTCGACCAGATCCTGAAGTATCTGGCGTTCATAGGGGGGCTGGTGCTGCTTGCGGTGCATGGCGCCGGGCCGATCAGTCTGGACGCCCGGCAGGCGTTTTTGAAAACCGGTCGCTGACGCCTGACCCTGGTCTGCGCGGGCCCGCTCGCCCGGACATGCTGGGACTGGTTGGGCAAAGTTGGGACCGGCTTAATGAGTTATCCTCTTTACTTTCCAACCGTACGCATTTGGAGTTCTCTGCCTTCCCGATGCCCCCTTTTGACAAATGTTCCCTCGATGCTGCGGCATATACGCCGAAAGAGGCGGCTTGCATTCTCGGTTTGTCCGCATCCACGGTGCGCAACTGGTCGTTCGGTCAGTCGGGACGGGTGCGGAAGGGGCAGCGCGAGCGGTTCCAACCGGTCATTGAAGCAGCTGACTCATCCAGAAAGCTACTCTCGTTCGCCAACCTTTGCGAACTTCATCTGTTATCCGCGATTCGAAGGCAGCATCGAATCACCCTGCCCGTGGTCCGACAGAGCGTGCGCTACGTGCAACAGCACATGGCAAAGCAGCGTCCATTGATCGACGTGGAGTTCAGGACTAACGGCATTTCACTCTTCGTTGAACAGGCGTCCAGGCTGCTGGATGTCTCACGCGAGGGCCAGATGGCGCTACGCGGGGATTTCGAACGCGCCCTGTCCAGGATCGAGCGCGATAGCACCGGTAATCCGGTCCGGCTTTTTCCATATACCCGCTCCCGCAGTGATCCACCAGATTCCCTGGCGCTGGTCGCAGTCGATCCCGAGGTCGCGTTCGGGCGCCCGATGCTGGTCGGTGCCGGTGTCAAGACAGAGGTGGTTGCGAGTCGTTTCGGCGCGGGCGACGAACCGGCAGACATGGCAACTGATTACGGCGTGCCACTCGACACTATTCTGGAAGCGCTGCGCTATGAACAGCGAGCGCTCAAGGCCGCTTGACGCGCCCAGGCTGTTTCTCGACCGCGACATCTGGAGCCACGTCCTCGATGACGCGCTCAAGAACGCAGGAATCGACTACGTAGCGCACAGAGAACGGTTTCTGCCGGAAACCCCTGATTCGGAATTGCTTGCCGAGGCGGGCAAGCAAGGCTGGATCGTGCTGACGCGCGATCAGCGCATCCGCTACAGGCCGAATGAACTGAACGCCGTGATCGCCGCGAGAGTCGTTCTCTTCGTGCTTACGCAAGGTAATCTGTCGGCCGCAGAGACGGCCCGCATTGTGGTTGGCGCCTACCCGCGGATCATCAAGAAAGCCAGGGAAGCGGTCGCCCCGGCAATCTATACGCTGGTGACCTCCGGAAAAATCGGGCGCATGCGGCTCGGGCGCTGATGAACTGGTGTGCCGAGAAACGCGTCCAGAACTCAATATTGTCGCTGGTTGATCGACCTCCGCAGTGGCGGGTTCGCCGATATTGCGGCTGTGTATTGCTGATACAGGGCGAACAGAAAGGCCACCCGCGCGAATGCGGTCGCGCGGTCTCTGATCTCATTCCAGCTGATCGGCATCTACGGTTTCCCTGCGTCTTGACTGCAGAACTGGGTCTAAGAATTCGGTGCTGAAGGATCACTTCAACTTGACCTCGAACTCGCCATTGATCTCCACCGCGATACCGCGCGGCAGCGATACATGGCCTACGGCCGATCGTGCATGACAACCGGCCTCGGGCCCGAACAACTCGAACAAAAGGTCAGAGGCGCCATCGATCACCTGCGGTGGCTGCAGGAAGTCCGGGGTGCAGTTGACCATGCCGAACAGGCGCAGCACTCGCTGCACCCGGTCGAGCGAGCCGCAATGGGCCTTGATCGTCGCCAGCATGGTCAGCGCAACTGCGCGCGCGGTGGCGTAGCCTTCGTCGATGCTGATGTCGACCCCGAACTTGCCGGTCTGACGCACCCCGGGCAGCGCGGGCAGATCCAGGCCATGGCCGGACAGGTAGAGGATGTTGCCGGCCTGGGTGCATCCGGTTCGGTTGTTCTTCGGGAACACGAACGGTGGTGGCAGCGTATAGCCCAGTGCGCGCAGGCGGGTCTCGATCGTGTCGTTCATGGCGGGTTCGCTCATCAGGGGTTCGCGTCGGGTCAGGGCGGGGGGGGGCAGGGCGGGACGGTCAGGGCGGGACAGTCCGAGGGTGAAGCAAGGCGTGTGATCCGGTCAAGCGCGGGTCGCCGGGTTCGCCGATCGTCCGGGCATGAACTGCAGTGCAACGCCCGGTGGTGCTGCAGCCATTTGCAGCAGTAGCTCGGCGATCTGCACGGCGCCATCGCCGTCGGCGGCCATCTGCACCGCGAGTGCCCCGGCCCGCTTTCGTGCTTGCTGATCTTCGCGCGCCCAGCGCACGTCATCTGCCCAGTTCGCGCGGCGCCGCGTGGGCAGACGGCGTGCGACGCCGAGGCGCTGCGCCCGTTTGGCGTTGTCGAACTGGTCGACTGCGTTCGGGGCGATCAGCTGCGGGATGCCGGCAGCGAACGCGCTGGCCAGGGTGCCGATGCCGCCGTGATGCATGATCGCGGCCGCGCGCGGTAGCAGGCGGTCGAACGGGGCATGGCGAAACCACTGCACGTCTGCCGACAGCGGTTGCGGCAGCTGTTCCGAAAAAGCGGTAAGCACCAGCGCGCGGCAGCCGGCCTGGGCGGTAGCCTCCAGCGCGCGGGTGAAGAAGGCGCGGGCATGGGTCATGCCGGTGCCGGCAGTGATCACCACCGGGGGTGATCCGGCGCGCAGGAATAGATCGAGCGCGGCGTCGAGCGCGGGATCGAGCGCGTGACCGAGCGCGGGATCGAGCGCGTGACCGAGCGCGGGATCGAGAACGTCTGCGGCCACTGCCGATCGGCGCGGGAACGCTGCCTGCTGCGCCTGCTCGGGCCAGTCCGGTTGGGCGGCCGCAAACCAGGCCGGGAATGCGGCGATCACGGCGCAGGGCGAATGCAGCCACTGCGACAGCACCCGCCGCACCGGCGGCAGCCCGAGCGTGTGCCGCAATTCGTTCCACGGCGGGGCGACGATCCGGTCGGCGGCCGCATCCACGACGCGCAGGGCCAGCCGGCGCAGCGGCAGTGGCAGCCACCCGAGCGCGTCCAGCCCGGGGCCGCCCGGCCAGTCGCTGGCCGAAGGCAGGCAGGCTGGCGACAGGTGGACCGTGACCGTGCGCGCATGGCCACGCTCAGCGGCCACCCGCACTGCCAGGGCAAGGGTGGAGCCGACCAGCGTTGTGTCCGGATCGCGCAGGTGGGGGGAAAGCGCGTCCAGTGAACCGCGCAGGTGGCGAAGTACATGCGACCACAGCACCCGCACGCCATGAAGCGGATGCCAGAGCATCGGATCGGCCAGCGCGGCCAGATAATCCTCGCGCGTGCCCAGCGGCAGCATCGGGATGCCGGCGGCGCGCACCTCGGCTTCGAACCAGACACTGGTGGCCAGCGTCACTTCAGCGCCCCGCGCCTGCAGCGCAGTGGCGATCGCGATGAACGGCAGCACATCGCCGCCGCTGCCGACACAGTGGATCAGGAAGCGTGGCGGGGTAGATACCATCAATCCAGAATAGCAGGCTCGCCTCAGCGAACCGGGGCGCTGTGGTTGTCGTGCACGCTGCCGGTACAATCCGCGCTGTCGTGCTGCGGCGCTGTGGCGCTGCTGCAATCCGCCCGATGGCCTCCGTTCAACCGCATCTTTTCAACCGCATCTGCACAACGCCTTACAGGTCCGAGATGGCTGCACGCTCCAGAAAGAATCCCGCCACCCTCGATCAGGGCGCAGTGACCGCGTTGCTGCCAGTCACCATCGAACCGGGAGGCGTGCGCTATGCCCCGGGCATTCGCGCCGGGCGCTGGGTGTTTGCCACCGGCCACAAGGGCACGGCGGACTTCGTCAGCGGCATGGCACCGGCGGTCGTCGACCCGGACGCGCCCCGACACGGGCTGCCGAAGAACAAGAAAGAAGCCCAGCAAATCTATGCCAACTTCGCGCGCGTGCTCAAGGCGGCTGGCACCGATCGGCGCAACGTCGTGCGGGTCGATCAGTATTACAACCGGGGCCAGGTGGTCGATGCCTATCATGAAGTGCGGCGTGACTTCTTCCGCGGTCATGTGCCGCCCAGCACCTCCAATCTGCACCAGAAATTCCTGCTCGCCGGGCAGGACATGGAAGTGCAGATGATCGCGGTGCTTGCGCAGAAGGGCTTCGAGCCGGAACAGCATCGCCCGGCCAGCCTGCCGGTGCATGCGACCTCGGGCTACAGCCCGGTGCTCACCTGTGGCGACTACGCGTTCATCGCCGGTCAGACCTCGGAGGCCCTGAACACCGAGGAAGGCCCGCTCGATCCGGCGGCCCGCATGCCGGCCGGCCACCTGTGGAAAGGCACCCCGATCAAGCTGGAGACCGAGTTCGTCATCGAGCGCAAGTTGAAGCCGGCGCTGGCGGTGATCGGCAACACGCTGGACGATGTGGTCAAGGCGCAGGTCTACCTGCGCGATATCGATGACGTGCCTGCGTTCAACGAGGTGTGGGCGAAGCATTTCGGGAACTCGATGCCTGCCACCAGCATCATCACCACCTCGAACCCGGGCTTCATCTGCGAGGTCGGGCGGATCGAGATCAACACGATCAGCCTGCGCCATGGCGGGCGTACGAAGAAGCGCGCGATCGATGCCGGCGTGCCGACCGCGTTTGCCGGTTATCCGCAGGCGGTACGTGCCGGTGACCTGCTGTTCCTGTCCGGCCTGATGGCGGTCGACGCCGCCGGGGCGCTCGCCCGCGATGTGCGCATCGATCCGGCCCAGCCCTGGTTCGCCGATGCCGCCGAACTGCAGATGGACCGGATGCTCGAACAGGCCTCGGCGATCTGCCGCAAGGCTGGGACCTCGCTGGCCAACGTGGTGCGCGCCCAGCAGTTCCACACCGACCTGGCGGGCTTTCATCCGGCATGGTGCGCCTGGCAGCGGCACCTTCCAGGACATCACCTGCCGTTCTCGGCGATCGAGGTGCCGGCGCTGGCGGTTCCCGGGGCAGTGGTGATGCTCGACCTCTGGGTATATATACCGTGATGCAGAGCGGGCGTCGTGAATCGGTATCCAGGACCGGCATTCTTCTTGCTCTGCAGTCTTGCTCTGCAGGTTTGTTCTTCGTTCCCAATCGAGGTATGTGATGGCTCAGTCTGAATTGTTCTCAAGGACCTTGCGGTTGCCGGGTCGTCGCGCTGCGCTAAGTGGTGCACTCAGCGCTGCGGTCGCCAGCGCCTTTGCTCTGACCGTGCCCAGCGTGTTTGCCCAGGGCGCCGATCCGGCGGCTGGCTGGCCGTCGCAACCGATTCGATTCGTGGTTCCGGCCAGCGGCGGCGGCGGCACCGACGTGATCATCCGGCTGGTCGGCAAATACCTGTCCGAGGCCCTCAACCAGCCGGTGTTGGTCGAGAACCGCGCCGGTGCGGGCGGTGTGATCGGCGCGCAGTATGCGACCACGCAGAAGCCGGACGGATACACCTTTCTCGCGATCCCCAGTGCCTTCGGCGTGCGCGCTGCAATCGACCGCAACCTGCCGTTCGATGCGATCAAGGATTTTGTCGGTGTCGGTCAGATGGCTCGCTCGCCGAGCTTCATGGTGGTGTCCCCTTCGCTCGGCTTCAAGACGCTGAAAGACCTGATCGCCTATGCCAAGGCGCAGCCCAAGGGTATCGTCTACGGCTCGGCCGGTGTCGGCAGCACCGCACACCTGCATGCGGCAGCGGTGGCGCAGCTGGCCGGATTCAAATCGGAACATGTCGCCTACAAGGGCACACCCGAGGCGGTGAACGACGCGATGGCCGGGCGCATCCTGTACGCGTTCGCCCCTGGGCCGAATGCGATCCCGCTGGCGCGCGATGGCAAGCTGCAGATCCTCGCCTCTAGCTCGGCTGCGGGTGCGCGCTTCATGCCGGGCGTGCCCTCTCTCGCCCAGGCCGGCGTGGCGGGTTATGAAGGCGAGGACTGGTTCGGCGTGGTTGCGCCGGCCGGCACCCCGCTGGCGATCCGCCAGCGTCTGGCCAAGGAGATGGCGCGCATCCTGGCGCTGCCGGACGTGCGCGAACGTCTCGCCACGCTGGGCGCCGAGCCGGTGTCGTCCGGGCCGGTGGAGTTCGAGACCTTCGTGCGGGAATACATCCAGCGCACCCGCAAACTGGCCGAAGAGATCGGAATGAAGCCCGAGGGTTGATCGCCATGGCCGAGCATCCCGAGTTTGCGCGCGCGGCAGCGCTGATCGTGGCCGTGGCGGTGCGCGACACGCTGGTGGAGATGGTCGATATCGCGAGTCCGACCGGGCGCGAAGGCGATTTCGCCCGCCACCTGGTCGAGCGGATGCGGCGCAGCGGTTGTTGCGCCTGGTTGCAGAAGGCGAGTGCAGGACGGCCGAATGCGATTGCGAGCCACGATGCGCCAGGTGCTGTGCGAGTTGCCGGCGAGCGACGCAGTATGATGGAGCCCGGATGGTCCGACGAATGCGGCACCGCGGCAATCGCCGGCGTCAATACACGCTGCCGTGCATACTGGAACACCCGCTCGCAGGAGGTCACCATGCGCCAGTTGCTACCGAGAGCCAGCCTCGCCCGGCATCGCCCTGTCCGTGTGCTGCGGCTGGCGGCTGTGTGCCTGCTGACCCTGGCCACCCTGCCGGTGCTGGCAGCCAATACAGGCGCGCACGGGCCGTCCCGACCGCTTCAGATGCGCGCCGAGGTGCCCCCTGCCAATCCGAACCCGTCCCCGACGACCTTCGGCTATCCGGGCGTGCGCAGCAATGGCTACCGTCGCCCGGTGCCGATCAACGCGCAACAGCCCGGGTCCCCGCCGGCCGAGGCGAACTTTCAGCGTCCGGCCGACAATGCTCAGCTTCGCGGCCCTGTCGCCACGCCGCGCGACGGATCGCAGTACAACATCATCAGCGCGCCGGCACCGACCCAGTCGTTCGCCGGTACGTCAGGGGCGACGCTGCAACCCGCTCCGGCGCTGTCGCTGCAGCCCACCGACGCGATGCGCCGCTGATGAGGACATCCGAATAAGCCTCCACCCAAGAGAGAGGCAGGCCCGTTTCGAATCGAGTCGTTCACCCAGGAGGAGCGCATGGCCCAACCCGACGTCTACAAAGGCATCATTCCCGCACTGTCGCTGCCGCTGCATGCCGATCTGTCGATCGACTTCGCCGACCTGCAGCGGTTGTCGAAGTCATTGTGCGGCATCGATGGCATCGCCGCGCTGATGACCAACGGTCACACCGGCGATGTGTTCAGCCTGACCGTGCCCGAGCGTGCCCAGATCACGCGCGCGGTGGTCGAAGCGGTCGCCGGCCGCATGCCGGTGATCTCGGCGGTGGTCGCCGAAGGCATCACCGCTGCGGTCGAAGAGGGGCTGCTGCAGAAAGCGGCCGGGGCCACCGGCCTGGACATCATGCCGCCGCACCACTGGCTGCGCTTCGGCATGCGCCCCTCGCATGTGGTCGACTACTTCGCGGCTATCGGTGAAGGCACCGGGCTCGATCTGGCGGTGCACGTGTACCCCTCCTGGTGCCGGGCGAGCTACTCCTGCGAGGTGCTGGCCGACCTGGCGCGACTGCCCTGGGTCAAGCTGTTCAAGGTCGGCACCCGCGAGATGAACAAGTACGCCTGCGACATCGCGGCGATTCGCGAGGCCAACCCGAAGGTCGCGGTACTCACCTGCCATGACGAGTATCTGCTCCCCTCCATGGTGCAGGGGGTGGACGGCGGCCTGCTCGGCTTCGCTTCACTGATCCCGGAGCTGATCGTCGAGGTGATGCAGTCGGTCCGGGCCGGAGACCTCAATCGGGCGATGGCCGCACAGGCGAAGATCAATCCGTTCAAGGACGTGGTCTACGGCATGGGCGAGCCCACCGGTGACGCGCATGCGCGACTCAAGCTCGCGATGGCGATGGCTGGAAAGCTCAAGGCCGCGCATGTGCGCCCGCCGACCGAGATGCCGGACGCAGAGACCCGGGCGAAGATCGCCGGGGTGCTGCGCAACGCCGGCATGCTGGTGAACGAGTCAGTCTAGGGCGACAGTCTCGGGGACAGAGCGTCTCGCAGTCTCGGGGACAGACCCTGAGGGTCTGTCCCCTGGTTCCTGGAGTTGCCAGCCGGACCGACGGTGGCCGTCCGAGCCGCCACGGTCACCACCATGGAGGAGTTGCCGATGTACAGAATACGCAGGCTACATGCACTGTTACTGGGTTGCGCCGCACTGCCACTGGCGGCTCACGCCCAACCCGGCGCCGACCCGATGAAATCGATCCGCTTTGTCGTGCCCTATCCGCCCGGGGGTGCCTCGGATGTCACGGCGCGCATCCTCGGCGCACGCCTTGGCGAGGTCTGGCAGCAACCGGTGATCATCGACAACCGGCCCGGGGCGAACGGGATCGTCGCGCTCGATCTGGTGGCCAGGTCGGCCCCGGACGGCTATACGATCCTGATGGCCAACCTGGGTCCGAATGCGATCAACCCGGGCGTCTATGCGAAGTTGCCCTATGACGCAGAGAAGAGCTTCGCACCGGTGGTGCTGACCACGATCGTGCCGCAGGTGATCGTCGCCAATCCGGCACTGGGTATGAAGTCGCTCGCCGACATGGTGGTTGCAGCGAAAGCGAAGCCGGGGCAGATGAAGTATGGCAACGGCGGCAACGGCTCGGCCAACCATCTGGCGATGGAGCTGTTCCGTTCGATGGCCGGCATCGACATCATCGCGATTCCCTACAAGGGCGACGGCCCGGCGCTGGCCGACGTGATGGGTGGCAACATCGACTTCGCGCTGCCCACGGTTCTGGCAGCGATCGCCAACGTGAAGGGCGGCCGGTTGCGTGCACTGGCGGTGACCACGAAGGCAAGGGTACCCTCACTGCCGGACGTGCCGACCGTTGCCGAGCAGGGCTTCGCCGGCTACGAGTCGGTCTCCTGGGGCGGGGTGATGGCGCCGGCAGGCACGCCTCGGTCAGTGATCGACCGGCTGAACGCCGAGATCAACCGCGCGCTGAAGGTGCCCGAGATTGCCGAGAAGCTGCAGGCGCTGGGCGCAGACATCGTCGGCGGCACGCCCGAAGAATTCGCCAAGTATCTGCGCAGCGAGATCGCCAAGTGGCGCGAAGTGGCAAAGCGGGCCAACGTGAAACTCGAATGAAGAAGAGCCCCGTTCTGGCGCTGATCGGCGCCGGCCGCATGGGCGCCGACATCGCCGCCCAGTTCGCCAACGGCGGATGGACGGTGCATGTCGTGGAAACCGCAGCTGCGGTGCGTTCGAGCTTCGGCAAGCGCATGCACACCGCACAGCGCACGCTGCGCGCCCCGACCGCCGCCGCAACCCGGGTCGGCGTGCACGAGGCACTGGACAGCGTGCCCTGGCCCTCGGTCGACCTGGTGCTGGAGTCGATCAGCGAGACGCTCGCGCCCAAGCAACGGCTGTTCGCGCAGATCGAACCGCGGGTGCGGGCGGGGACTATCCTTGCCACCAACAGTTCGAGCCTGCTGCCGTCGAAGATATTCTCCAGGGTTGCCGACCGCAGGCGCACCGCAGCGATCCACTTCATGACCCCGGCGCACCGGGTGCCGATGGTCGAGGTGGTACGCGCCCCGGGCGCCAGCGCGGCGACAGTGCGCCGTATCGACGGCTGGCTGCGCGCGCTGGGCAAGCTGCCGGTGCATCTGGCGAGCGAAGTGCCGGGGATGATCGTCAACCGCCTGCAGCACGCGATGATGCGCGAGGCGCTGGCGCTGGTCGATGCTGGCGTCACCGATATCGAGTCGATCGATCGGGCGGTGCGTTTCGGCTTCGGCTTTCGCTACCTCGCCGCCGGGCCGTTCGCCCAGCGCGACATGAACGGGCTGATGATCCACTGGCAATCGGCACGTGAGCTCTATCCGGTACTGTCCAACGCAAAGCGCCCGGCGAAGTCGTTCGACCGGCTGATTGCCCGCGGCCATGTCGGCATGCGGGCCGGGCGCGGGTTCCATCGCTGGGATGCCGCGACCCGGACACGCACCCAGACCCGCTATGACCGGCTGATCGCCGCGGCGCTCGTGCTGCTCGAACCCGAGCGCAAGGCGCAGGCACGCCTGGAGTGATGCAGCCGACCCGTTACAGGAGCTCGATTGAGAAGAGCGAAGAGTGTCTGGCGATGACCCGGTGCAACGCGGTCGATGTCGGCCTGATGGTGGACGAGTCGCGGGTGGCGCTCGCCACGCTGCGTAAACGGGCACACTAGGGGTGAACACCGGGTCGGTTCGCCGTTGGTGTTTTCTCTTAGGTTTTCCAATACGCTAGCCTCCCGTGCTCAACGCTGTTCCTGCGTCCCTGATGATGGAGAAGGCATGTCTGCGACTGTGACCCCCGCGATTCCTGCGATCCATGTGAACTCTGACTTACCACCACGCCGCCGTGCACTGGGTGTTTTAGTCGTCGCCGCGAGCCTGGCGCTCTGCGCGCTGATCGCGCGGCCTGGGGCCGCACAGCCTGCAGCGGGTGGCCCGGTGCTCAGACTGGCGCTCTCCGGCGATGTCACTTCGCTCGACCCGCATTTCCTGAATGCGGCGCCGAACAATACCGTGGCGCGCCATGTGTTCGAGTCATTGGTGCAGGTCGATGCCGATGGCCGGCTGCAGCCAGCGCTTGCCGAATCCTGGCGGGCGGTGGATTCGACCACCTGGGAGTTCCGGCTGCGCAAGGGGGTGCGCTTCCACAACGGGCAGGAACTCACTGCCGAGGATGTCGTCTTTTCGCTCGAGCGGCCAGCTGCGCTGATCAAGAGTCCCGGCCCGTTCACCGCATTCACCCGGCCGATCGTGGCCAAGGAGATCGTCGACGCGCAGACCATCCGGCTGCGGACCGCGACGGCGTATGGGCCGCTGCCGCTCGACTTGTCCAATGTGTTCATCGTGTCGCGCAAGCTCACCGAGGCTGCGACTAGCGATGATTTCAACACTGGAAAGGCGGTGATCGGTACCGGCCCCTGGCGATTCGCGAGCTGGCGGCGGGGTGATGCGGTCGAACTCGCCCGCAACGACAGCTGGTGGGGCGGCAAGCCCGCGTTCGAGCGGGTGACCCTGCGCATCATCACCAGCGACCCGACCCGTATGGCGGCGCTGCTCTCGGGCGATGTCGACGCGATCGAGGCGGTCCCTACTGCTGATATCGCCAAACTGCGCGCCAACCCGAAGTTCATCGTCGAGCAGCGCGCCTCATGGCGTACATTGTTCTTCCACCCGGACCATGAGCGCGAGAAGTCGCCGTTCGTGTTTGACAAGTCCGGGCGCCCGCTGGAGAAGAATCCGCTGCGCGATGCGCGGGTGCGCCAAGCGATCTCGATGGCGATCGATCGCAGGGCGCTGGTCGAGAAGACGATGGAAGGTCTGGCCACTCCGGCGACCAATGTGGTCGCCCCCGGCATCCTCGGCCACAACGACACGCTCAAGCTGGAGACCTATGACCCGATCGCCGCGCGCAAGCTGCTCGCCGAGGCCGGCTGGCCAGACGGCTTCGGTCTGACCCTGCACGGCCCGAACGACCGCTATATCAACGATGAACAGGTGGTACAGACGGTTGCCCAGATGCTGTCGCGTATCGGTATCGCGGTGAAGGTCGAGACGATGCCGGTGGCGGTGTATTTTGCGCGCGCACGCAAGCATGAGTTCAGCTTCGCACTCCTCGGCTGGGGCTCGAATGCGGGCGACTTCGCGTTGCGCACCCTGGTCGGCACCGTCAACCCGGACACCGGCTGGGGCACCTGGAACTGGGGTCGCTACAGCAACCCGAAGGTGGACGCGCTGGTGCAGTCATCACTTGCCAATGTCGACCCGAAGAAGCGCGATGCGGTGTCGCGCGAAGCGATGGCCATCGCGATGCGTGACCATGCGGTGATTCCGCTGCACCACCAGTTCGCTTCATGGGCGATGCGGCGTGGGGTCCGCTACACCGCACGGCTGGACGAGTTCAGCTACGCCCACCAGTTCCGGCTGGAGTAGCTGCCAGGGGACGGACCCCGCATCGGTTCTGTCCCCGAGTCCGCCCGCGTCCGGACCGACCTGCCGCAGAGTGAACACTGCCCGGGCATCCTGTTCGCCGCCGCGCGGGTGCTCAGCGACCGAACATCCAGGGGTGCGTCTGCCGGTGCGCAGCCTCGAACCCGGCGATTCGCTCCGCGTACTCCCGCGTGCGCGAGATATCGTCGAAGCCGTTGAGCAGGCAGCGCTTGCGGATCGGCGAGATGTCGAACCGGTGCACGCCACCCAGCCCGTCACGGACGGTCTGCGCCTCGAGGTCGACGGCGAAGGTCATGCCCGGGGCCGTGTGCAGCATCGCCCGAAGCGCGCCGCAGGTGTCGATCGGCAGGACGACCGTGAGCAGCCCGTTCTTTGCGCAGTTCGCATCGAAGATGTCACCGAAGCTGGGCGCGATCACGCAGCGGATGCCGAATTCGTACAGCGCGTAAACCGCGGTTTCTCGCGACGAGCCACAGCCGAAGTTGCTGTCGGCGACCAGTATCTGCGCCCGATCCCAGGGCGGGCCATTGAGCAGGAAATCGGTGGCCTTGCCGTCGGTGTCGATCCGCTGGTCGTAGAACAGGATCTCTGCATACTTCGGCCCGCGCGGCACCTTGTTGAAGCGGGTCGGGCAGAGCTGGTTGGTGTCGACATTCGCCTCGTCTATCGGGGCTGCGACACCTGAGAGTGTGGTGAAGGGGTGCACCGAGGTGTCAGCCGATCAGGGTGCGCACGTCGGTGAGCCTGCCCTTGATTGCAGC
Organism: Burkholderiales bacterium; assembly: GCA_038205245.1. Taxonomy (GTDB): domain Bacteria; phylum Pseudomonadota; class Gammaproteobacteria; order Burkholderiales; family CAIKXV01; genus CAIKXV01. The sequence goes on along the minus strand of JBBRCD010000021.1, from coordinate 8,332 downwards.
GGCGGCGGCCATCGCCGGACTGGCGAGATGGGTGCGTCCGCCCGGGCCCTGCCGGTTGCGGAAGTTGCGGTTCGAGGTCGATATGCAGCGTTCACCCGGCTCTAGCTGATCGCCATTGATCGCGGTGCACAGCGAGCAGCCCGGGTCGCGCCACTCGAAGCCGGCATCGATGAAGATGCGGTCCAGGCCCTCGGCCTCGGCCTGCCGGCGCACCGACTGCGATCCGGGCACCACCCAGGTGGGCACCTGCGCCTTGCCGAGGCGGGCGACCTGTGCCGCCGCGCGCAGATCCTCGATACGTGAATTCGTGCATGAACCGATGAACACACGATCGACCTTGATCTCGCTCAGGGCCATGCCGGGGGTGAGCCCCATGTAGTCGAGCGCGGTGCGCCACTCGCCGCGCTGCTTGTCATCCGCCGCCTGCGCCGGGTCCGGCACCGCGGCATCGATCGCCACCGCCTGCGCCGGCGACACGCCCCAGGTGACGGTCGGGGCGATGCGCGCGGCATCGAGCTGCACCTCCCGGTCGAACAGCGCGCCGGCATCCGAGGGCAGGCTGCGCCAGAAGTCGAGCGCACGCTCCCAGGCCGCGCCACTGGGCGCGTGCTCGCGGCCTTCGAGATAAGCGAACGTGGTGTCGTCTGGCGCAACCATGCCGGCGCGGCCACCGGCCTCGATCGACATGTTGCACACCGTCATCCGCGCCTCCATCGACAGTGCCTCGATCGCCGCGCCCGCATACTCGATCGCATGATCGGTCGCGCCGTCGGTGCCGATTGCGGCGATGATCGCCAGGATAAGGTCCTTTGCCGATACGCCGAAGCCCAGGCGGCCGTCGACCCGGATGCGCAGCGTCGAGGGGCGAGTCTGCCAGAGCGTCTGGGTCGCCATCACATGCGCAAACTCGGACGCACCTACGCCGTAGGCGAGACAGCCGAACGCGCCATGGGTCGAGGTATGCGAGTCGTTGCCGATCAGCGCAAGGCCGGGCTGCACGATGCCGAGTTCGGGCGGCACGATATGCATGATGCCCTGCTGCGCATGGTCGATGCCGTACAGGTTGATGCCGTATTTACGGGCGAAATCCTGCAGCTGCACGACCATGTTGCGGATCTCGGCCACCGGAATGCCGGCGAGTCCCAGGGCGCGGCCGGTGGTCGGCACGTAGTGATCGGTGAACGCGTAGATCTGCTCCGGACGCACGACCTTGCGGTTCTGTGCCTCGAGCGCGACAAACGCGTGGTAGGTGTTCTCCTGTGCGAGCGCGCGGTCGATATAGAGCAGCGACTCGCCTTCGTCGGTGACGATGTGGTGGAGATCCCAAAGCTTGCGGAACAAGGTGGACTGCGCGGTGTTCGGCACGTCGTTCTGTACGCTGTTCGGTGTGGTCGCCTGCGTCACCATGGTCATTCGCCCTTGATCCTGTTCTGCTGCACCAGCTTGCCCCAGCGGGTGTACTCCGCCCTGTAGAAGGCGGCGAACTCGTCGGGCGAGCTGCCGACCGGCTCCGCCCCCTGAAGCAGAAGCTTTTCGCGAAAGCCGGGGGCGCGCAACACCTTGGCTGCCTCATCGGCGATCCGGATGACGATGTCGCGCGGCGTACCGGCGGGGGCGAACAGCCCGCTCCAGCCGCTGAACGAGAATCCGGCTACGCCGCCCTCGATCATCGTGGGCATCTCGGGCATGCCGGGGAAGCGTTTCTCTCCGGTCACGGCGAGGGCGCGCAGCCGTCCAGCCTGGATATGCTGGGTGACCGAGGGCAAAGTGGCGAACATCATCGGCACATGGCCACCGAGCAGATCGGCGACCGCCGGTCCGCCGCCTTTGTAGGCGATATGGATCAACTCGATCTTCGCCAGCGACTTGAACAGTTCACCCGAAAGCTGGGTGCCGGAGCCGAAGCCGGAGGAGGCGAAGGTAAGCTCGCCCTTGCGCCGGTTGGCGAGCGCGATCAGATCTTTCACCGACTTCACCGGCATCGACGGGGTGACCACCAGAATGTTCGGCGCATCGATCATCTGGGTCACCGGCAGCAGATCGCGCAGCGCATCGATCGCCAGACTGGACTGCATATGCGGGGCGACCGCGAATGACACCGTGTGGGCCAGCAGGGTGTAGCCATCCGGGGCTGACTTGGCGACGACTTCAGCGCCGATCATGCCGGCTGCGCCACCCCGGTTCTCGATCACGATCGGCTGGCGCAGGGCCTCGGACAAGCCAGGCGCCAGCGCGCGGCTGGCAAAGTCGGAAATGCCGCCTGGCGGGAAAGCGACCAGGATACGCACCGGCTTGACCGGCCAGGCCTGGGCAAGCGCCGGTGCGGGCGCCAGCGCCGGCAACAGCGCCGGCAACAGCGCCGGCAACAGCGCGATACAGCTGGCGCCAGCTACGTACAGAGAACGGGACAGGGCCGATGACAGCGGGGGTGAAAGGCGCGACGTCCTGGCAGGGTGCTGCTGCATGGCAGATGGACTCATGTTGTCGAGACGGTTGACGAGTGTGCGGATCCTAGGGGCTCTGGCGGGCACGCGTCAAATCGATGTTGGGCTTGCGCGCTGCGATTGGATCCTTCAAACGCATGCCGAGTGTATCGTTGCAGTGTCGATTGCGAAGTTGCGCAGCCGCTCCGGGTCGAGGGTGACTTCCAGCCAGAGCGCAGTGGGCACCGATAGAACTCCAGTGCAATGCGGACGCGGGCTGATCTCTACTCGGGTTGCAGGCCGATCTGCTTGACCAGCCGGGCATAGCGGTCCAGATCGGCCTTGACCCGTGCGGCGAATTCATCGAGCGTACCGACCAAGGGATCGAGGCCGACCGACTCCATGATCTTCCGGGTGTCCGGGTCGCGCAGTGCACGGTTGGCTTCGCTGTTGAGCCGCTCGGCCAGATCGCGGCGCATGCCACCTGCGCCGAACAGACCGATCCACGGATTCATCTCGAAGCCGGGCAGCGCGGCGGCCTCGGCCAGGGGCGGGACGTCTGGCAGCGTGGGCTGGCGCGTGAGCGTGGATACGCCCAGCGCGCGCAGACGTCCGGCCTTGATCGGGCCGATCGCATTGGACAGCGTGGCCGCCGAGGCGACCACTTCACCACCGAGCAGCGCATTCATCGACGGCGGCCCGCCGCGATACGGCACATGGTTCAGTCGAATGCCGGCCGCATTGGCAAAAGCTTCCATGCCGAAGTGCGGCGAACTGCCACTGCCCGAAGACCCGTAATCGAGTCCGCCGGGCTTGGCACGAGCCAGCGCGATGAACTCCTTCACCGACTTCACCGGCAACGAGGGGTGCACCACCAGCACCCACGGTTGTCCGGACAGGAAGGCAAGCGGGGTGAAGTCCTCGATCGTGCGATAGGGGAGGCTCTTGTAGGTGCTCGCGTTGGACAGGTGGGTGGCCGAATGCACCATCAACGTGTAACCGTCGCCGGATGCGGCGGCCACAACCGCCGCGCCGATGGTGCCGGCGGCACCAGCGCGATTCTCGACCACGAAGGCGGTGCCCAGTTGCGTGCCCATTCGCTGCACGACCGCGCGCCCGACGATGTCATTGGTGCCGCCGGGTGGCCATGGAATCACCACACGAACCGGCTTGTTCGGCCACGGCTGCGCCAGAGCGCAGGTACCGAACAGCATCGAGGCGACCAGGGTCAAGCCGGTGATGATGCCTGCGGCCGTGAACCGGCTCAGGCGGCCTGCTTCGAATGTCATCATTCCTCCTCCGGAGAACGCCAACCGGGTGGCGGCTGGCGTATCTGCTGCATGCGGTGGCTGCACGCGGCAGCTATACATGCCGACTGCATGCGCGGTGCGGCTCGAGCGTGTGCGTGCCAGCGCATCAAGCGCGTTGGTACCCGGGCCGTCCGGGTCTGCGCCCGGTGGGCCCGATGTGGGCGGTCAGGCGCTCGGGCGCCGGTCGACCACCGTAGTGCGCAGCAGATAGCGGCGCAGGCTCTCATCGAACGCGGTGCGCTTGTGCATCGTGCAGCGGTTGTCCCACATCACCAGATCGCCAACCTGCCACTTCTGGAACCAGGTGTTCGGTTGTGCGTAGGCATGCGCCCACAGCCGGTCGAGCAGGGCTTCGCTTTCTTCCAGTGGCAGCCCGACCACATACCCATTCGGGCGGCGGCCGAGAAACAGCGCACGGCGGCCGGTCTCCGGATGCCGGATCACCACCGGATGCAGCGCACCTGGCGACTCGCGCACGTCGGTGACCGGCTTGAACCCCCTGCGCAACTGACCGGCGCTGTTGTAACTCGCATCGTGCTTGATCTGAACGCCTTCGACGGCGGCTTTCAGATCGCCAGGCAACGAGTCATAGGCTTCGTACATGCTCATGAAGCCGGTCTCGCCACCAGTGTCGGTGACTTCCAGGCCGTAGAGCAGCGCGGCTGAGGGTGTGATCTCCTGATACGACATGTCGGTGTGCCAGACCGCTTCGCCAAAGCCCAGGCTGCCCACCGGCGCGCCGTCGACCTTGACGTTGGACATCACCGCGAGGTCTGGATAGCCATCGATCCAGGAACTGCCCTTGCTGTTGATCGGGGCGCGATCGAGCAGGCCCAAGCGGCGGCTGAACGCGAGCAGCGCTTCCTTGCTCAAATGCTGGTCGCGAAAGCGCAGCACCATGTAATGCAACCAGGCATCGCGCAGCGCGAGCGCGGTGGCATCGGCAAGCGGTGCCGAAAGATCGAGACCGATGATGTCGGCGGCGATGCCCGGGCCCAGCGGCAGGATATCGAAGCCGGCGCCACCATCGACTGCTACATGCCCGCGCAGGGCGCTGGCACGGCTGTACGCGTTCGCGCCCTGGCTGCTGCCGGCTGCGCTGATGTCAGGGGTATCCATGGCAATGTCTTCCTTTGGCGTTTTGTCGCTGCACTATACGCCGGATTATTAATAATCGGCAATCTTGCCAGCCGCGCTACCGGCCGGTACCCTCGGTCGATGAATTCCAGAACGCGCTTGAAAACGCAACTTCGCGCCGGGTCGCTGCGCAGTTCGCCGTCCACTGCGGCTTCGACCGCGGCTTCGACCGCGGCTTCGACCGCGGCTTCGACTGTGCCTTCGCCTGCGTCTTCGACCACGGTGGCGGTCACCGCCACCATCCCCTCGCGCCTCGCCCAGGCGCTGGCTGAGCGCATCGTCGACGGCCGACTCGCACCCGGCGAGCGGCTGATCGAGGCGCAGCTCGCCGCCGAGTTCGGCACCAGCCACGGACCGGTGCGCGACGCGCTGCGGGTGCTCGAGCGTGCCGGCCTGGTCGAGATCGCTGCGTATCGGGGCGCCAGCGTACGCGGATTGTCGATCAAGGAGGTGACCGAGCTGTATCAGGTGCGCGCCGCCCTGGTCGGCCTGCGCGCGCGCTGGCTGGCCGAGGACGCGACTGGTCGCGCGTTTGCCGACCGCCATGGTGAAGCGGTGCGCGAACTGGCGCAACTCGCGCGCGCGAGCGATGACCGGGCCTACTCGGACGCCGCACTGGAGCTCAACCGTGCGTTCACCGACTCGGTCGCCAATCCGTGGCTGCGCGGCATGCTCGAGTCGCTGTCGCTGCAGACTGCGCGCTACACACGGCTGGTGCTGGCCGATGCGCAGCGCAGGCGTGCTTCTGCGCGTGCATGGTCGGCACTGCTGGCGGCGATACGCCTCGGCGATGGCGATCGCGCAGAGCGTCTGGCGCGGGCCAACTCACTGGCAACGCGCGATGCATCGGTGCGTGCACTGATCAGACGCGATCGGCTTCCGGTACCCTGACCTGAGGTTCCGGGACGTACCCGCGCTGCTCTGGTTTTCGTTACCGATGTCCGGCGATGCACGCCTCAGGCGCGGACCCGTGATGCTCGCCTCAGGCGCGATGGCGGTCGACGAAGTCCCAGTCGACCTCGGCACCGAACCCCGCGCCCGAGGGTGGCGTGACCTGCCCGTCCTCGAGCACCATGCGTTGCCGATATAGCCCGTAGGACAGCGGATTGCGGTCGGCCGCGCCCATCGTTTCCACTCCGAAGGACGCACCTCGAAACGCTGCCACCAGATGCGCGTGGATCTCCGGGGCCAGATGCGGGGCAATGGCCACCGCGTGCTGCTCGGCCAGATGCGCGATACGTACCGCCTCGGTCATCCCGCCGGCGCGAGTCGCATCGAACTGCACGAAGCGGATGCCGCCCTCGACGATGAAGTCGCGCACCGAGTGCCGGGTCAGCTCGCGCTCGCCGTGGCCGACCGGGATCGGCGTGGAGCGTACGAGTTGCGCGAAATCGGTCGGGGTCAGGTGCCAGTGCAGCGGTTCTTCCAGCCAGTAGATGTCGCAGGACTCGACTGCGCGGGCGAAGTCGATGCAATCGGGCAGCGAGTACGCCGCGTTCATGTCCAGCATCAGCAGCACATCGGGGCCGATCGCTTCACGTGTGAGGCGGATACGCTTCACCTCGTCGGCGAGCGACAGGCCACCGGTCTTGAGCTTGACCGCACGGTATCCGGCGGCGACATAGCCTGCCAGTTCATGCGCGCAGTCATCGAGCGCAGCCCCCTCGCGATAGAAGCCGCCGGTGGCATAACTGCGTATCGGCTCGCCGCTGCCGCCCAGCAGCCGCCACACCGGCATGCCGGCGGCCTTGCCGCGGATGTCCCACAGCGCCAGATCGATGCCGCCGATCGCGGCCATCACGTTGGCGCGTGCCGAGCGGGCGAGCGGGGCCGGCAGGCCGTCTCGCGCAAACATGCCGCCGGGACGCGGCGAGGTCAGCGAGAACAGGAACTCCCAGTTGGCCGTGGTGGACAGCGCATCGCGCCCTTCGAGCAGTTCGGCGAAGCGCGCCACCCAGTCGCACACCGCAGGCATCGGCGTGGCATGGATCTCGGCGGTGCCGATCAGTCCGTCATCGGTGCGCACCTCGACCACGATCAGGTGCGCATGGGTATGTCGTTCGTGCGCCGTGTACAGCGTCTGTGCGAGTGGCACAGACAACGGATGTGTTTTGATCTGTGCGATACGGGTCATCGGCTGGCGCTCGGTCGGGTGATTGCGGGTCAGTCCGGCTTGATGCCAGCCGCTCGGATGGTGCGCCCCATCCGCTCGAAGCCTTCCCGGGTGAGCCGGCGCAGTTCCTCAGGGGTGGAACCCACCGGCTCCAGGCCGAGTGCCAGCAGCTTGTCGCGAACATCGGGCTCGCTGGTGGCTTTCTGCGCCTCTGTGGCCAGTCGCTCGATGATCGGGCGCGGTGTGCCGCGCGGCATGAACAGCCCTGCCCAGGTGACGAATTCGAATCCGGGCAGACCGGACTCGGCCACCGTCGGCACATTCGGCACCTGGGGGAAGCGCTTCGCGCCGCCGACTGCCAGCGCGCGCACCTTGCCCGCCTGGATCTGCGACAGCACGATCGACAGCGCGCTGAACATCACCGGCACATGGCCGCTCACCACATCGCTCGCCGCCTGGGTCGCACCCTTGTACGGAACATGGTTCAGCTTCACGCCGGCCTGGCTGGCGAACAGTTCCATCGCAATGTGCTGCGGGCTGCCGATGCCACCGGAGGCATAGTCGATCTGACCAGGCTTGGCCTTGGCCAGGGCGATCACGTCCTTGACGCTCTTTACCGGCAGGCTCGGGGTGGCGATCAGCACCCAGGTGATGTTGGCGAGCAGGCTGACCGGCTCGAAGCTCTCCAGCGTGTCGTAGTTGACCTTCTTCTGCAGGTGCGGCGTCATGTTCAGCGTGCCGTCATTGGAGCCGAACACGGTGTAGCCGTCCGGGGCCGCGCGCGCAGCACGCTCGGCGCCGATCACCCCGGCCGCGCCCGGCATGTTCTCCAGCACGATCGCCTGCTTCATGTTGTCACTCATGCGCTGGGCGACGATACGCAGGATGGCGTCGGCGCCGCTGCCCGCCTGCACCGGGACGATCATGGTGAGCGGCTTGGCCGGCCACGCCTGAGCGTGTGCACTGCTCGGCAATGCGCCGCCGATGACAGCGAGCAGGGGCGCGCTCGCGACGAGTGCATGCATCATGGTTTTCATCGAAGCTCCTTCAATTGGACATTGCTGCGCCGTGCGGTGCCGGGCAGCGGCGAACCGTTCCTGTTGTCGTTCCTGTTGTCGTTCGTGTTTTTGTTGCGGCGCCCGGATGCTAGCCAAACGGCGGGGCAGCGGCAATGGCTTGCCGCATGGCTGGCTATAATCCGCGTTGCGGAGGCTGAACCGGGATGCCGGAGTTATACATGAGCGAAACGTTGACCAGCGCCCCAATTGGCGAGCATCGTGCGCCCGCCACGGTGGGTGTGATCGGCCTGGGCCTGATGGGCGCGGCCTGTGTGGCCAGACTGCGCGGCG
>JBBRCD010000020.1:0-43219 GCA_038205245.1 Burkholderiales bacterium | reverse complement strand
GGCGGCAACGCGCCCGGCTCAATGGCCAGGGCGCACGCCCGATTGCAGGCCGCCAATGCGGACAGTAGACTTCGGAAAAATCAGAAGATAAGGTACGACGAATCGCACGGCGCTCTGCGGCGTGCCGCTCGATCGGGACTGCGCCGCTGAGGGAGGAAAGATCATGACCATTGTAATGCGCCCGCTGTCCTACGCGCTGGGTGCCGAAGTTCTCGGAGTCGACCTGACCCAGCAGTTGAGCGAATCGGGCTTCGGCGAGATCTACCGCGCATTTCTCGATCACGGAATCTTGTTGCTGCGCGGCCAGAAGGTGAGCCGCGAGCAGCACATCGAGTTCAGCCGTCGCTTTGGCGAACTCGACCGGCATGACTCGCTGCCGCGCGACCGCCATCCTGAGTATCCGGAGCTGCTGATGGTGACGAATCTGCCGCAGGCGGACGGGCAACCGTCGAACTCGCGCTACACCGGTCAGCTTTGGCACTCTGACCTGTCGTTCACGCTGGTGCCCTCGCTCGGATCGCTTCTGCGCGGTATCGAGGTGCCTCCAGTGGGGGGCGACACCATGTTCTGCAACATGTATGCCGCCTATGATGCGCTGTCTGCAGGCATGAAGGCGCTGATCGCCGATCTGCATGGCGTACACCGGCCGGAGCGCAAGAACGCCGGCATCTCGCCAGAGTGGGAACGGGAGAACCAGCGGATCAATCCGCCGGTCGCCCAACCGGTGGTGCGGGTGCATCCGGAGACCGGCCGCCGCGCTCTGTATATAGGTGAGAAGGTGAAATCGTTAGAGGGCATGACCGAGGAAGAGAGCCGGCCACTGATCGAGTATCTGATCCGTCATGCTACCCGGCCGCAGTTCCTGTACCGCCATCAGTGGCAGCAGGACGACATCCTGATCTGGGACAACCGCTGCACGATGCATGTGGCGCTGGGCGACTACGATCCATCACTGCGCCGGCACATGGAGCGCACGACCGTGATGGGCACCCCGAGCGGGCATGTGGCCGCTGAAACGCTGATCCATTAGCGATGATGCCAGTTCGAACTATCCTGAACACGGCAGGGCCAGCCGGTGTGGCCGCTGTCCTCGGCCTGTCCTGCGTGGCGGCTCATCCGCAGTCAACAGCGAGTACGGGATATCCTAACCGCCCAATCCGCATGCTGATCCCGTTTGCGCCAGGCGGCACCACTGACATTCTGGGGCGGGTGGTGGCGACCCACCTGGGCAGCCAGTTGAACCAGACGGTGATCGTCGACAATCGCCCGGGCGCCAATGGCATCATCGCCAGCGAGATGACGGCCAGGGCCAATCCGGACGGCTATACGCTGCTCTATGTTGCCATCGGCCACGCGATCAATTCGCTGATCTACGCCAAGCTGCCGTACGACACCGAGCGCGACTTCACCCCGATCAGCCTGGGCGCGACCTTTGCCCAACTCGTGCTGGTGCACCCCGGGGTACCGGCGAACAGCGTGAAAGAGCTGATCGCTCTTGCTCGGGCGCGGCCCAAGACCCTCAACTACGCTTCGGGCGGCATCGGTTCATCACAACATCTGGCTGGCGCACTTTTCGCGTGGCAGGGCAAGATCGACATCGGCCATGTGCCGTACAAGGGCGGCGCGCCGGCCCTCACCGATCTGATGGCCCGCAATGTCGACATGATGATCATCCAGCCCAACTCGCCCGAGCAGATCGCAGGCGGCCGGGTGCGCGCGCTGGCTGTGACTTCGCCTGTCCGTAACGCGGCCTGGCCGGACCTGCCAACCGTGGCCGAAGCCGGGCTTCCGGGTTACGAGTCGCAGGCCTGGTACGGGTTGGTCGGCCCGCGCGGCCTGCCGCGCGAGGTGTTGAAACAGATCAGCGAGCAGGCGGTGATGGCGCTGACCTCGAAGGACATGCGCCAGCGGATCGCCGCCCAGGGCGGGGAGGTGATCGCCAGTTCCCCTGCTGAGTTCGCCGCGTTCATCCGGCGCGAAATCGAGCGCTATGCCAAGGTGGTGAAGGAGACCGGGATCGTCGCGCAGTAGCACTGCACCGAACCGCGCCACACCGAACCGTACTGTACGGTCCGCCCTTGTCACCTGCGGTCGACTACTCGGCGCGTATCTTCGCGCTGCGGATGACTTTGCCCCAGCGCGCAATCTCGGCCTTGATGAATGCGGAGAACTCGTCGGGCGTCATCAGCGTGGGTTCGAAATCATTGGCCAGCATCCGGTCCCGGGTGGCTGGCGTCTGCACGATCTTCTCGATCTCGGCGTGCAGCCGGTTGATCACCTCGCGCGGTGTCCTGGCCGGGGCGACGAACCCGTACCAGACCTCGGCTGCCATCTTCGGCCCACCGGCTTCGGCCACAGTCGGAATCTCGGGTGCCTGGGGGATGCGCTTCGCGCTGGTCACCGCGAGCGCGCGCAGTTTGCCCGCTTTCACCTGGGGCATCGCCCCGGGTGTCGAGGCAAAGGTGAACTGGATCTGCCCTGCAATCACGTCGGTGGTGGCCGGTCCTGCGCCCTTGTAGGGCACATGGACGACATCGATGCCGGCGAGGCTGCGAAAAAGTTCGGTCGCCAGATGCGCGGCGGCACCCGGAACAGCGCCGTAGTTCAATTGCCCGGGACGAGCTTTGGCATAGGCGATGAATTCCTTCACATCCTTGACTGGCATCGACGGATGAACCGCGAGGATGAACGGCGCTGTGGCCACCAGCGCGATCGCAGCAAAGTCTCGCACCGGATCGAACGGCAGCTTGTCGTACAGGCTCACGTTGTTGGCGAGCGGGCCGGATGTGCCGGCGAACAGGGTGTAACCATCCGCAGCGGCCCTGGCGACCAGCTCCGCACCGATGTTGCCGCCGGCGCCTGGCCGGTTGTCGACCACCACGGGCTGGCCCAGTCGTTCCTGCAGCGGCGTGGCGACCAGGCGGGCCAGGATGTCGGTCGGGCCGCCAGCGGGCAAGGGCACGACCAGGCGCAGCGGTTTGGACGGAAACGGCAACGTCGACTGTGCCAGGGCAGTGGCACTGAGCACCGACATCAGCCCGACTGCGGTGAGGCCGGCGAGTGGACGCCTGATTGCGCGGCAGGCATTGAAGCGTGGGGGTGTCATACGGGTTCCTCATGGAAGACTGGGGCAAACTCGAACACAACGATTTCATGATCTTCAAGTCGCGGCAGAACGACATCCAGCCATCGGCCGCGCTCGATGAACGGCAGGGCGGCCTCGTTCGAGGCCTGCCGGACGGCGGTCACCGCACGGCCCGAGTCCAGCGTCAGCGAAACGGTGATGCCCTCGACCGGGTGGATCGACGTCCCGGGATGGCGCCAGCCCGAGTTCAGGTGCTTGCCGACAGGCAGATTGATCAGGTGCACCAGATCGCGCCCGCCCCCGGGGGTAGCCTGCCGCATATGGGTGACATCGACATGGTCAGGCGCGCCGACCTGCAACCGGCGCGGCTCACCCATCGCCCAGATCACCGCGTTGGCAAACACCCGTCCAAGATCGGGAAAGCCATAGTGGTAGAACAGGCCATCGATCTGGTTGGCGAAGTAGACCACCCGGCCCGCGCCATGCAGACCCCGCAGCGCGACTGGGACGTCGGTGCCACTGCCAATCGCGCTGTACTCCGGGATGCTGATGGTTGCACCCGAGTGCGCGATGACCGGGGGAATGAGGGTGAGCGGTACTTCGCGCCCCACGGCCGGGTCCATCGCAAGTTCCACCAGCGCGCCATCGTTGGGCACCAGATCGGTGTCGCCAAGCCCCGCCAGCAGGGGGTCTTCGCGCTGCTCCAGCTTTGCGTACGACGACTTCAGGTCGCGCCGAACGCCGGTGCGTCTGGCCCCGATCAGCGCATCCAGGGTGGGTCGATGCGCCGGGTTGCCATGCTCATCGTAACGGCCGGTCTCGAAGCTCAGTACCAGCGCGCCGCCGCCCTCGACATAGGCAACCAGCGCATCCACCGCGGACTGGGTCAGGCAGGCGGCGTTCGGAAGCACGACAGCCTGGTAACGCGTCAACGTCGCCGCGTCCAGGAACTTGTCGGACAGCACGTCGAACGGGACATGCGCTTCCTGCAGCGCGCAGTACGCACCGCGCACCGGATCGAGGTAGCGGCTGGCTGGCTTGTCGCGGCCGTAGTTGTCCTGGCTGTAGCGCGAGAACACCAGCGCCACCTGCGCCGCCGAGCGTGCGCCGTCGAAGTACGGCGTCCACCGGGCGAGGCGGGCGAACACATCGCGCATCGGGTCGAGCGACCGCCGGTCGAACAGGTCGGAATAACCACCGTTGATATGCAGCCAGCTCGACACGCCGTTGGCGAACTGCTGGGCGATCCAGGCCCGGTTCTCGGCCTCGGGTGTGGCCGACAGCCGCCACCAGGGATAGAAGTAGCTCACGGTCATCCAGCGCGGCCGGTCCGGGCCGAGCGAGGCAAGGTACTTCGCCTGAAGGCCCGGCCACCATGGCGCGGTGTTGCGCCGCTGGCATTCGAAGGTGAGCACATCCTGGCCATTCAGCCAGTAGTCGATGTCCCAGCCGCCGATCTGGATCGTCTCCAGCGACTCCATCAGCTGAACCGCCGAGATGAAGATTGCCGGCGGGCTGGCACGATGGATGGTGTCGTGCATCAGCTGCACCCAGCTGGCGATCTGCCGGTAGCGCCATTCGTTGAACGCGCGCCAGTGCGGATCGTTCCAGTCCTCGGCGGCCGGCAGTTCAGCGCCGGTGTCGGCGCGAAAGCGGGTGCGGCAGGACGCGCAGTAACAGACCGCGGTATCCCAGGCGCCGAACTTGCCCGCGTTGTTCCAGATGCCATCAACCGCATGATCACGCAGGATCTCGGTCACCACCTGCGGCATCCGCTCGCGATAATACGGGGCGCTCGGGCAGGTGACGAAATGGTCGCTGACTTCGCACAGCGCGCCGTTGCGGTCACGGGTGAACCAGTCCGGATGCGCTTGCGCCAATGCCTTTGGAGCGCAACTCGGATCGATGCGTGCGAGAACGCGCAGCCCCTCGCGGTGGGCGACCGGCACGATCTCGGCCAGCAGATCGCGCCCGGCCAGACCGCTGCTGATGCGCTGCCCGGGTATCTTCGTCTGGTAGAACGCAACGATGCCGCCACCGCTGATGCAGAACGCGGTCGCGGAGAAACGCTTCGCATCGGCGACCAGTGCCTCGGCGTCTATCTTCGGCTCGTCTCCTTCGCGCAGGTTGATCAGCAGTACCCGATTGGGTCGCTGCCACCATGCGGCTGTATCGTCTGCCATCGTGTCTCCAGTGTTCGGTGCTGGCGCGGGCGGGCGATGACCACGACCACCTAAACGACCGCCACCACGACCGCGACCACGACCGCGACCGCGACCATGACCGCGACCGCTTCAGCGTCAGCGATCAACCCCCCCCGCGGCCGGGCCTCGGGCGTCCCCAAGCAGCTTTTCCGGTTGCCGAGGGTACACCAGCGGTCGCGGGCCTGAATCGCCGGACGCCGCTTGCGGTAGAGTCCGGGCCAATGTGCCCGAACGAACACCACCGTCCTGCATCGACCGCCCCGGGCCTGACCCGCGCGCTGGCAGCGTTCGTCGCCGAGCGCGCGACGCAGCCATTGCCCGACGCGGCTGCGACAGCGACTGCACGCGTGTTCGCCAATTGGATCGGCTGCGCGCTCGGCGCCGCGGGTGATCCGGCGCTTGCCGCGGTGCTGCGGGTAGCCCGTGCGCAGGGCGGTGCTGCGCAGTCGTCGATCGTGGGCGCTATCGACCGGTTCGACCCGGTGAGTGCGGCACTGGTCAACGGCTTTGCCGGCAACACGCTCGACTTCGACGACATGCATGTGCCGACCCTGATCCATCCGGTCGCGACGATCGCACCCGCCGCGTTCGCGCTGGCCGAGGCGCGTCATCTGTCCGGCGCGGCCTTCGCCCGGGCGCTGGCGATCGGCGTGGAGGTGACCTGCCGGGTCGGACTGGCGATGTTCCCGGCGCACTATGACGCGGGATGGCATGCGAGTTCCACCCTGGGAACGCTTGGTGCGGCGGCGGCGGGCAGCGCGCTGCTCGGTCTGTCGGCTGAGCGCGGCGCGCACGCGCTGGGCATCGCCGCCACCCAATCGGCCGGGCTGCGCGCGATGCTTGGTAACGACTGCAAGAGTTTCAACCTCGGGCGGGCGGCCGCCGCCGGTGTCACTGCCACGCTGCTGGCCGAAGCCGGGCTGGACAGCGATCCGGCCGCGCTGGAGGCCCGACATGGGCTGTTCGACGTGTTTGGCTGGCCGACCAACCCGAAGGCGATCCTGCCGTCGCCCGGTGATCCGCTCCTGGTCTGCGCGGTGAGCCTCAAGCCTTATCCCTGCGGGGTGGTGATCCACCCATTGCTGGATGCCTGCCTGCATCTTGTTCATACCCATGCGCTGGACAGCACGCGCGTTCGTCGGGTCGAGCTGTTCCTGCACCCACGGGCACTCGATCTGGCTGGACAGCGGCATCCGGCGTCCATGCTGGCCGGTCGCTTCAGCGTATTTCACGCGGCCGCTCTGGCCATCGATCGCCGAAGTGCAGGCCTGACTGCCTTCGATCAGACCGATGTGCACGCGCCGTCGCTGCATGCGCTGCGCGAACGCATCATCGCCACGGCCTCTCCCGACATCGGTCCCGGGGCAGCGCGGGTAAGGGTACAGATGGACGATGGCCAGGCGGTTGAGCATTCGGTTGAGCAGCCGAGCGGCAGCCCGGCCCGGCCGCTGTCCGAGGCCCGGTTGCGCGAGAAGTTCACCGAGCTTGCGCTTCGCTCGGTTGACCGGCACCGGGTCGACCCGCTGTTCGATGCCTGTCTGGACATTGCCCGCAGCCCGGACGTGGCCAGCCTGCGTACGCTATGGGTCAGTCAATGAATCTGCCGAGGTAACGCCATGCGCAGCGCCCCGTTTTTCTCGTTTCGGTTTTCGTTTCGGTTTTCCTTTCGCGACATCGACGTGACTGCACTGGCAGCCGGTGCACTGGCCGCGGGCCTTGCCGCTACCTGTCTGATGGCTGCGGTTGTCGCGCAGGCCCAGCAGAAGTATCCGTCCCGGGCGATCCGCTTGGTGCTGCCGTTCCCGCCTGGCGGAAGCACCGACATCGTGGCGCGGGTGGTCACCCAGCGGCTGTCCGAGAACTGGGGCCAACCGGTGCTGATCGACAACCGTCCGGGGGCTTCCGGCAATGTCGCCGCCGAACTGGTTGCGCGCGCGGCACCGGACGGCTACACGTTGTTCCAGGTGAACGTCGCCAATGCGATTGCAGCCAGTCTGTTTCCGAAGCTCGGCTACAGCCTCACTGGCGACTTCGTCGCGATCACCCAGCTCGCCACCACGCCTTACGCGCTGCTGGCCCATCCAGGGGTGCCGGCGAAGACGGTGCGCGAACTGCTGGCGCTGGCCCGGGCGAGGCCCGGCCAGCTCAACTACGCATCGGCTGGACCGGGCAGCGCGACGCACCTGTCCGGCGAACTCATCAACGCGCTCGCTGGCGTGAACATGGTGCACATTCCCTACAAGGGCACCGGGCCGGCCCTGACCGCGCTCCTGTCCGGCGAGGTGGACCTGTACTTCGCCACCGTGCCCTCGGCGGTACCGATGGTGAAGGCGGGCAAGCTGCGGGTGCTGGCAGTGAGCAGCGCCAAGCGCGCCAGTCTGATGCCGGAGGTGCCGACGATGGCCGAGGGCGGCTTGAAGGGGTTCGATACTGGCACCTGGCATGGTGTCCTCGCGCCGGTGGCCACACCGCGCGAGATCGTCGGCGCGCTCGCCAGCGAGCTGGTGCGCGTTCTTAACCAGCCGGACATCCGCGACCGGTTGATCACTCAGGGACTGGAGCCGGTGGCAGACACCCCGGAGCAGTTCGCCGCCTTCATCCGCACCGAGATCGTGAAGTGGGAGAAGCTGGTCAGGGCGTCCGGGGCGCGCCCGGATTAGCGGGGCGCTCGATGGCTGCGCCGGTCGGGCGCCGCCTGTTCAGGGCAAGCCTGACGGCGCGCAGCAGGTCATCCGTGCTCACCGGTTTGAACAGAACATCGAACCCGCTGTCGCCGATCGGCTCTGGGTAGCCGGTCATCAGCACCACCGCGATATCCGGTTGGCGCTGCAAAGCCTCGCGGGCCAGTAGATCCCCCCGGGTGCCCGGCATCCGCACATCAGTGAGCAGCAGATCGAATCGGATCGTCTCCAGAAGCCCCCGCGCTTCAGCGGCCGAGCGGGCGGTATGCACGATCGCGCCCGCCTCACCGATCAGTGCGCTTACGGCGACGCCTGCGTCCACCTCATCGTCCACCACCAGTACGCTAGCGCCGATTAGCGCCTCCGGTCCCTGTGCGTCGACCTCATCGACATCGTCGACATCCTCGATCTGGCTGCCTGCAGGCGGGAACAGCAGGGTGAAGCAAGTGCCGCGGTCCAGCGCGCTTTGCACGCTGACGCGCCCCCCGGACTGGGTGACGAAGCCGTAGACCTGGCTCAACCCGAGACCGGTGCCCTTGCCGATCGGCTTGGTGGTGAAGAACGGATCGAAGATGCTGATCATCGTCTCGGCAGACATGCCGCTGCCGGTGTCGGTGATCTGCAACGAAACCTTGGGGGCCTGCAGGGCCTCGCCGTCGACCACCGTGCCGGCCGGCATGTTGAACGCGCGCAGGCTGAGACGACCACCCTCACTCATCGCATCGCGTGCATTGTTGGCGAGGTTCAGCAGCGCGAGTTCCAGTTCATCGGGATCGAGGTCGACTGGTGCAGTATCGGCGTCGATGTCCAGAGTGAGCTCGATCCTGGCGCGCAGCACCGCGCGCAGCAGGTCCGCCATGTCCGACAGAAAGGTGGTCAACCTGATACGCCGTGGCGCCAGACTGGCGCGGCGCGAGAACGAAAGCAGCTGGCGGGTCAGTCGCGCGCCATGCTGCGTAGCCCTCTCCATCGCCGCCAGGGGGCGCTCATGAATATCGCCGATCGGCTCGTCCTTGCGTTCGTCCATGCGCCTGCGCAGGACCTCGATGTTGACCACAAGCACCTGGAGCAGGTTGTTGAAGTCGTGCGCGATGCCGCCAGTCATCCTGCCTACCGCGTCCAGCCGCTGACTGCGCCGCAGGCCTTCCTCTGCAAGTTTGCGCAGCTCGAGCTGCTCGTCGCGCGCCGCGACGGCCAGCATCGCCAGTCGTGCGTTGCGCCGGACCAACGAGAGGGTTGCGAGCAGGGTGCTGATCACCAGCAAGGTCACGATCGAATACAACGCGAGCGAGCGTCGCCATTGGGCGTCTACCGCGCGCATCGACAGACCGTAGGTCACGTACAGGGGATAGTCGCCCACCTTCGCATAACCATACAGGCGCGGCACCTGTTCAGGCTCTGTGCTGGCCTGAAACACCCGGTTTGCCGACTCGAGGATCGCGCGCATGACGGATGCATTCCCGTCGCGCGCGGACTCTGCGTCGGCGCGTGGCGGGTCTCGCACCAGATCGACTCCGTCCTCGCGCATCAGGCCGATCACGTCCAGCGGCGATTCACGCAAGCTCTGGTAAAAGGACCGAAAGTCCGCGATATCGGCCGACACGGCAAACACGCCGTCGAAGCTGCCGCCCGGGGTCAGACGCGCCCGGGTCACTGCGAAGAACGGTTGACCAGACCGCCCGGCGGGGGCCGGGGCCCCGATCATCAGCCTGCTTGGCCGCTGGCTCTGGTCGATGAAGTAGTCGCGATCCCGCGCATCGATCTCCGGCATCGGAAAGCGCTGGCTGCTGGCGAAATGCCGCCCGGTCGGGGCCAGGTAGAACACGCTGCTCGCTGAGCGCACCGGTTCGCTCAGGCTTCGCAGGTCTTCATGAAGGGCGCGCGAGCCGACCAGTCGAGACCAGGGCTGGTCGCCGGCCCGCCGCTCCACCTGCCCCAGAATCATCTGGTACGTGTCGAACACGCGCAGGGCGTGCTGGCGCAGAACTTCGGTCGAACGCACCACCCTGCGCTGGGCGTCTTCCTGAACAAGCTGGCGTGTCAGCGTAGCTGCGACTGCGAGAATCGCCAGCGGTCCAATCACCGCGGCCACGACCAGTATCAATGTCGGCAGGGAAGGTGATCGGGTCACGGGAGCGGTGGTTCCCCAAGGCTCTGGATCGTGCTGTGGATTAGCCGCATCTTTCTGGCGATCGCTTCGGTGAGCACGAACGGGTAAGCCTCGGCGTTACCCAGGCTGCGCGCGAGCTCGTTGGCGAACTCGGCAAGCGGTAGCCAGCGATCGAGCATCAGGTCGAAATCGCCCCGCTCAACAACCTTGTTCTGCCCGACCCAGGGTGGCGCAGTGACCCCGGCCTGCGCCGCGGACTGCAGCGTGTCCACGATCATCAGATAGTGGGCCCAGGTCTCGGCCCAGTCCTCCTGTGGATGTGATGCCGCGTAGACGCTGATATGGCGCTCAGCCCAGTCTGCCGGAGCGCCGTGCGAGTAGAAAACATCCAGGGCCTGATCGTAGCCGCCGAGCATGTCGCCGAAGGTATCCTCGATGCTCGCTATGATGTCAGGGGCCCGGCACAGCAGCCCGAGGTAGTAGTGGCCGCTCTCGTGGCGGAAGTGGCCAAGCAGGGTTCGATACGGCTCACCATGCGAGGCGCGAATGCGCTCTCGTTCGACATCGTCTGCTTCTGCAACGTTGATGCTGATCAGGCCCTCGCAATGGCCGGTGACGAAGCGATGCCCGGGATGGATGTCGGCGCCGAAAGCGAACGACAATCCGGGCTCGCGAGTGCCCGGCCCGCGTTCCAGTGGCAGCTCGAGCTGGGCGAGCGTGAACAGCAGCCGTCGCTTGGCGCGCTCGAGACGCTGCCAGTACTGCAACGAGTTATGTGCGGCGAGCGACGGAATCTGCGCCGTGAACCGGCAGGCGCGGCAGAGTGTGCCGGTCTCGGCAAGCGACACGATGCCGTTGCACACCTGGTGCATTGTCGAGTTCGAACAACGCGTGTAGGCAGGCCCGTACGCATCGGTCGCCTCGACCCAGGTGCCATCGTAGCGTTCGATGATCGCAGTCATGTGCATCAGGTCGGGCATGAGTGCGAGACGAACGCCACAGCTCAGACATGACCAGTTGTCGAAGTAGACACGCTTGCCGCATCGGCCGCAGCTTTGGTTCACCATCCGTGTCATTCAGCAGTGGGGCCAGGGATACACCACCCCGGTGGCGTACATTACCAGTGTCAACCTCCGGCGAATGTGCGGTGTCGCACTTTAGGACGGGACGGCGGCCTGTATCATGTTCGCTTCGGGGTGTGGCAAGGTTGCACTATGTTTGCTGAAGCCGTCAGGCCAGCAGGGTGTTCCGATGGCCCTTCTTTCGCCGCGAGGTGCAGTGCGCCCTTCGCCCTGATCGTCGAGGACGAGCCTGACGTTGCATACGCGCTTGCCGAACTGGTGCGCGGCAGCGGGTTCCGGACGGCGATCGCCGGTTCACTCGCCGAGGCGAAGCAGCAACTGGTGTTGCGCACGCCGGATCTGGTACTGCTCGACCTGCTGCTGCCGGACGGCAGTGGCATGGAGTTGTTCGACAGTCGCGAGTCACTGGGCAATGTCGATATCGTGCTGATGACCGGGCATGCCAGTCTGGAAACCTCAATCCAGGCGCTTCGCCTGGGCGCGGTGGACTATCTGGTCAAGCCGGTGAGTGCCCGCCAGCTCGAGGCAGTGCTGACCCGCGTCGGCCGGCCCGTCGATGCACGCGCCGAGCTCGCCGGACTCAGGCATGTCGCAGACGAGGAAGGGCGCTTCGGACATCTGCGTGGCCGTGCCGAGGTGATGCAGACCGTCTACACCCAGATCGGGCGGGTGGCGGGTACCGCGGTGACCGTGCTCATCGTCGGCGAGAGCGGCTCAGGCAAGGAGGTAGTCGCGCAGACCGTGCATGACCTGAGTCGACGACGCAAGGCGCCTTTCCTGGCGGTTAATTGCGGTTCGTTCTCGCCGCAACTGATCGAGAGCGAGATGTTCGGCCACGAGAAGGGCAGTTTCACCGGGGCGAACCGGCAGCACAAAGGGTTCTTCGAACGCGCCCACGGCGGCACCCTGTTCCTTGACGAGGTGACCGAGATGCCGCTCGACCTGCAGGTGAAGCTGCTGCGTGTGCTCGAGACCGGCAGGTTCATGCGCGTGGGGTCGGACGAGACGATCGAGACCGATGTTCGTATCGTCGCCGCGACCAACCGGGAGCCGACCGAGGCAGTGGCGCGTGGCAAGTTGCGCGAGGACCTGTTCTACCGGCTCAACGTGTTTCAGATCAGGGTGCCCCCCTTGCGCGACCGGTGCGCTGACGTGCCGCTGCTTGCCCAACACTTTCTGGATGCGCTCAACCTGAGGGAAGGGGAAGCGCGCAGCTTCGCGCCTGGCGCGCTTGACAAGCTGGAGCGACACGCCTGGCCGGGGAACGTGCGCGAGCTGCGCAACGTCGTGCAACGCGCCTTCATCATGGCTGATGGCGATTCGATCACCGCGGCGTGCATCCCGTTCGACAGCGCTGTGGTGCCGGCGTCGGAGCCTTCGGTCACGGTGCAGGTGGGGACCACGGTCGAGCAGATGGAGCGGCAGCTGATACTCGCGACCCTTGACTCGGTCAAGGGCCACAAGGGGCGCGCGGCGGAACTCCTGGGCATCAGCCAGAATACCCTCTACAACCGCCTTCGCGACTACGGCCGGGAGCCGGACGGCGGCCCGGGTTAGAGACAAGGGTCAGGCGGCGGCGAACGCCGAACTCGACGACAGCCGTCGTACTTTTACACGCTGCGCCGGGGCACAACTATCCCTTTGTCGGCCAGGCGCGAAGCTTGCGCGTGCCTGGAGGGCGGTATCGATCATTGAAGCCTTGCGAGTGCGCACGGGCACCCAATCGTCCGCAAGCCTCTTCCCAGTGCTCCGCCGTGCACCGCGCGGCGTGGGTGCAACGTTGCGAGCCGCTGATCCCGATGAATATTGCCGGGTCGTTACAGGGGTGCGAGGTACCTTTGCCGGGCTCGCGGCCGTATCCGGCCGCGAGATGTTCGCAAAGGTTGCGTAACCGGTCGGCAAAAACTGAGTGGCCCGGCGCGAGTTCGGGTGTGCCGGTCAGAGGCTCGGCCCCCGACGACCCATGATTCCGAACACGACCGCCAGGATCAGCCCGACCACGAACAGCGCCCAGGCGATGTTCGCAGCAGTGCCAGCCAGGCCGCCGACCCCGAGAAGCGCCGCAACGACGGCGATGATGAGAAAAACTGCTGCCCAATAGAACATGTGGATACTCCTTATGGTGAGGAAGGACACTGGCGACTGTGTTCACAGTGGTCGGTGCGCTTATCCACCCGCATCCGGCGTGCCCGGTTGCACGGGCGACCGCGAGTCGGCTCGACCAGCCCGCTGTGCCCGCAGCTGGGCCGTCCGGGAATGCACTGGCCAGGCCACAGGCACAGGCCGCAAGCACAGGCCGCAAGCACGGGCGCGGGCGCAGGCGCAGGCACAGGCCTTGCGATGTCACTTGGTGCGGCGATATCAGGTCGCATCCACAGATCGAACGAAATTCAGAGGAGAAACCTATGTTCAATAAAGTAGGCAGGCTAGTCCTTGCCGCCGTGGTTGCACTCACCGTTTCCGCTTGCGGAGTGTTCGGCGGGCAGCAAAGCACCGGTCAGTACATCGACGACGCCACGATTACCTCCCGGGTGAAGGCTCGCTTCGTCGAAGACCCTGCCGTCAGCGCGATGCGGCTTGGCGTCGAAACGATGAAGGGTACGGTTCAACTGAGTGGGTTTGCAACGAGCAGCAATGAGCGCAACCGCGCTGCAGACATTGCGCGCAATGTCCCCGGGGTGACGTCGGTTCGCAATGACGTCGTGGTGCGTCCGCCAAGCAAGTAGAGCGTCAGCTGTAGTGTCAGGTCCAGCGGCCCGAAGTCGTCAGTCTTCGGGCCGCTGGGGCTTTGAACCGTCCGTACCCTCCACACAAGCCTCTCGGCCTGACTAGCTTCGCTGCGCTAACCTGTATTATCATTTTCACTGATCGCCTGCCCAGCCAACCGAGGGGTTCGAATGCGCAGTGAACGCTCGTCCTCGATGCCGTTCGTCGCTGAAGTTGCGGGTGATGCACGCGCCGAATCGACCTCTGGCAGGTCCGCGGGGCGCGCACGGATCGACCCGAGCTCTCGGGTCGCTTATCCGCCCGAGCTGGATACTGGCCGAACGCTATGGGCCCACTTGATGGAACGAATCATGGCGGAGCTGGGTCATCCGCCGTTTCAGGTATTGCTGTGGACCGGCGAGCAGGTCCCCCAAGTGTCTGTCAACCCGGTCGCCCGGCTCAGTATCCGGAGCGTCTCCGCACTGATCCGACTAGCGCTCGATCCGCACCTGCAGTTCGGTGAAACCTATTCGAGCGGCGAGCTCGAGATAGAAGGCGATCTTCCAGCGCTGCTGGAAGCAATCTACCGGGGTGCCCATCGCGAGGGCGGCAGGATGCCCTGGCTGCGTGAGGTTGCGCAGCGGCTTCATCGCGCCCGAACCAACTCGCTGCCGGGCTCGCGAAGAAACATCCAGCAGCACTATGACCTGGGCAACGATTTCTACACGCTCTGGCTGGGCCGAACCATGGCCTACACCTGCGCCTACTATCCAACCCAGGATACCGGCCTGGACGACGCGCAGGTTGCGAAGATGGATCATGTCTGCCGCAAGCTGAGGCTCCGGAAGGGCGAGACGCTGGTCGAAGCCGGCTGCGGCTGGGGCAGTCTGGCGCTGCACGCGGCGCGCCACTACGGCGTGAAGGTGCGCGCGTTCAATATCTCGCGCGAGCAGATCGCGTTCGCGCGCGAGCGGGCGCGCGCGCAGGGGCTGGGCGGGCAGGTCGAGTATGTAGAGGACGACTACCGGAACATCAGTGGCCGGCATGACGTCTTCGTCTCGATCGGCATGCTGGAGCATGTCGGCGTGGAGCATTTCGCGGGGTTGGGCGAGGTGCTGCACCGGTGCTTGTCTGCCTCGGGACGAGGTCTGATCCACACCATCGGCCGCACCCGGCCCCAGCCGATGAACCCGTGGATCGAGCGCAGGGTGTTTCCCGGCGCCTGTCCGCCGTCGCTCGGCGAAATGATGCAGATCTTCGAACTTCGCGAATTCGCGGTCGTCGATGTGGAGAACCTGCGCCTGCACTATGCGCGCACCCTGGAAGACTGGCTGCAGCGGTTCGAACAGTCGCGCGACGCCGTGGCCAGGCGATTCGATGCCGGATTCGTGCGCATGTGGCGGCTGTATCTGGCCGGGTCGATCGCCTCGTTTCGCTCGGGTGATCTGCAGCTCTTTCAGGTGCTGTTCGCCACTCGCGGCAACAACGATCTGCCGTGGACACGCGACTTCCTGTATCGCGATTGATAACGATGGATACGACCGACGTTCTGATCGTGGGTGGAGGACCAGCCGGATCGACCTGCGCCCGCGTGCTGCGCGATCTGGGGGTCGATGTCACGGTGCTCGACCGCAGCGTATTTCCGCGCGACAAGGTCTGTGCCGGCTGGATCACCCCGCAGGTGGTACAGACTCTGGCGCTCGACCTGGATGACTATCGGTCTCGAAGGACGCTGCAGCCGATCCAGGCGTTCAGAACCGGCCTGATCGGCGAGTCGCCGGTGGGCACCCGTTACGGCCGGCCTGTCAGTTATGGCATCCGTCGCAGCGAGTTCGATCACTACCTTCTGGAGCGAAGTGGCGCCAGGTTGAGGCTGGGCGAGCCGCTCAAGTTGCTGGTGCGCGAGAACGACACCTGGCGGGTGAACGACTCGATCCGCGCGCGGGTGGTGATCGGCGCTGGCGGTCATTTCTGTCCGGTCGCGCGCCGGTTCGGGGCGCAGCTCGGGTCCGGCGAATCGGTGATTGCTGCGCAGGAGCTCGAGTATCGGCTCGATGCGCGCCAGGCGGCCGAATGCGCGATCGATCCGGAGCGCCCCGAGCTGTATTTCTGCGACGATCTCAAGGGATACGGCTGGTGTCTGCGCAAGGGTGACTGGCTCAACGTCGGTCTGGGTCGGGAGGACAAGCAGCACCTGTCCTCCCATGTCGAGGCATTCTGCGACTGGCTGCGGCAAGAGGGGCGGGTGCCGCCCGACCTGCCGGCGCGGTTCAAAGGTCATGCCTACCTGCTCTATACTCAGGCGCCGCGCCCGCTGGTGATCGACCAGGGCACACTCCTCATCGGCGACGCGGCCGGGCTGGCCTATGCGCAAAGCGGTGAAGGCATCCGGCCAGCGATCGAGTCCGGCGTTCTTGCCGCCGAGGTGGTGGCAAGTGCGCTGGCACATGGGAACGAACGGTTGCCGCCCGGCGCACTGGACGCGTATGGCCGGCAGGTCGAAGCAAGGTTCGGCAGGCGCACCCGGCCGGCGCCAGCCGCCATGCCTGCAGCCACGCCACCGACTGCGCGCTGGCGCGCGGCGGTCGCGCGCCGCCTGCTTGCCAATAAGTGGTTCTCCCGCCATGTGGTGATCGATCGGTGGTTTCTGCACGGGCAACAGCCGGCGCTGCCGTCGATCGCGCGGTCAAGATAGACTTGGAGTGCCTGCAGGAGGCTGTGGTTCGGCCGGTCTGCGCACCGCCTTGAGTTTATGCACCTACCCGCCTACGCACCTGCGCACCACAGGGATGAACGAATGGAACAGCGTATCTCTCTCGAAAAATTCAGGATCAATTTTCTGCTGCTGGAGAACGTGCACCCGAACGCCCTGGCGATCCTGGCTGAGAACGGCTACACCAAGATCGCGCAGCACCCGAAATCGCTGCCAGAGGATGCGCTGATCGAGGCGCTCGCCGATGTCCACTTTCTTGGAATCCGGTCGCAGACGCAGGTGAGCGGGAGAGTTCTGCGCAACGCCCCGAAGCTGACGGCCGTGGGCTGCTTCTGCATCGGCGTGAATCAGGTCGATCTGGACGTGGCGTCCGAGCTCGGTATCCCGGTGTTCAACGCCCCGTTCTCCAATACCCGCAGCGTCGCCGAGCTGGTGATCGCGGAGACGATCATGCTTATGCGCAACATTCCGTTGCGAAACGCCGGTGCGCACCGGGGTGACTGGATCAAGTCCGCTGCCGGCAGTTTCGAGGTGCGCGGCAAAATGCTTGGCATCATCGGCTACGGCAACATCGGCAAGCAGGTGGGCATCATGGCCGAGCATATGGGCATGCGTGTGTCCTTCTACGACACCGAGGCAAAGCTGCCGTTGGGCAATGCACGGCAGGTGGCAACGCTGGACGCGCTGCTCAGCGAGAGCGACGTGGTGACCCTGCATGTGCCGGAGACCCAGCAGACATTGAACATGATCGGCGCTGCCCAGCTCGCACGGATGCCTGCCGGAAGCCACCTGATCAACGCGTCGCGTGGAACCGTGGTCGATATCGATGCGCTGGCCGAAGCGCTCGAGCGTAAACACATTGGCGGAGCGGCGCTGGATGTGTTTCCGGTAGAGCCCAAGGGCATTGATGACCGCTTCGTCTCACCGTTGACCCGATTCGACAACGTGATTCTCACGCCGCATGTGGGCGGTTCGACGGCCGAGGCGCAGGCCAACATCGGTATCGAGGTCACCGACAAGCTGGTGCGCTACAGCGACAACGGGTCGACGCTGACTGCGGTGAACTTTCCCGAAGTGACCCTGCCCGAGCATCCGGGCATGTGCCGGCTGCTGCATGTGCACCGGAACGTTCCGGGCGTGCTCGCGCGGATCAACGAGCGTTTCGGCGCGCGTGGCATCAACATCAGCGGTCAGTACCTGCAGACCACCGGCAGCATCGGCTATTGCGTGATGGATGTCGATGCGGCGGCGAGCAATGTGGCGCTGGAAGAACTGCAGGCGATCCCGGGCACGATCCGCTGCCGGCTGTTGCACTGAGGCGGGTCAGTTGCCCGCAGCCAGGCCGGTATAGTGGCGCAAGCGTGGACAGACCCCATGCAGGGTCAGTCACCACGCTGCTACTCCAGTTCCCTCAAGATTCAAACGCTGCGCTGGCGCGAGGCGTGGTCAGCATCTCCACCCCGGGCAGACCGCTTGCGCGTACCGCGTCGGCGACCGCGTCGATTGCAGCTTTGCGGGCATAGGTGCGTCGGTAAACGATGACCACCCGCCGAACCGGCGCTGGACGCACGAACGGTCGATAGACGATCAGATCGTCGCGCCGGGCCTTCAGCGGCAGCGCGCTGGCCGGGATCACGGTGATACCAAGCCCGGAGGCAACCATTTGCCGGATCGTCTCCAGCGACGTGCCCTCGAAGGTCCTGCGGATACCCTCGGCGGTGCTGGAGAAACGCGCCGCCTCGGGACAGACCTCCAGCACCTGGTCGCGCAGGCAGTGTCCGGCGCCGAGCATCAGCATCGTCTCCTGCTTGAGGCTGGCGGTTTCGATCTGTCTCGACTTCGCCCACGGATGGTGCGCCGGCAGCGCGACATGGAATGGCTCGTCATACAGGTCATGCTGAATCAGGCCAGGCTCGGAAAAGGGCAGCGCGATCAGGGCGAGGTCGATCTCGCCATGGCGCAGCCGCTCCAGCAGCTGATGGGTGTAGCCTTCTTCCAGGATCAGCGGCATCTTCGGCGCGCGCTTGACCAGCCCGCGGACCAGAAGCGGCAGAAGGTAGGGCGCGATGGTATAGATGGCGCCCAGACGCAGCGGACCCGACAGCGGGTCGCTGCCTGAGCGCGCCAGGTCGTTGATCACACCCGCCTGCTCCAGCACCCGTTGCGCCTGCGCCACGATCTGCTCGCCTACTGGGGTTACGCTGACTTCACCGCCTCCCCGCTCGAACAGCGGCAGGCCGAGCTCGTCCTCCAGGCGCTTCACCGCCACGCTGAGCGTGGGCTGGGAGACGAAACAGGCCGATGCGGCCCGGGCGAAATGGCGCTCGCGGCCGAGTGCAACGATATAGCGGAGTTCGGTCAGGGTCATGGTCGACGGGTTGCTTGAGAAAGTCCTTCTAAATATACCAAAGAACAATGGCGTGAGAACTATTGATAGTTCTTAGCTATCAATCCTGACAGGGGCATGAACCGGCCCAGGTCAGGGTGTCCTGTCGCGTCACGGGCGGGTCGGTTGAGCGCACTGCATCGCGCCTGGAAATCGGCCAGGCCTGCGAATCCGCGAGCCGCAAGCCTGCCGGCGCCCGAATTGATTACACTTGCCGCTTCAGTCAGGGTGTAGCTCAGCCTGGTAGAGCGCGTGCCTTGGGCGCACGAGGTCGCAGGTTCGAATCCTGTCTCCCTGACCATGAGTTTCGTCCGGCGGACGCGAGTGTTGCAGTTCGCCGGGCGCCCCATGGCCGAAGTCTTCGGCTCCACCCGCGACTCCGCCACGCCAACACATCCGCCAGTGACCGCCGCCAGCTCCCTGGGCATCGATATCGGTGGCACCTTCACCGACATAGTGGTCTACGACCATGCTGCAGGCAGGCATGGGAGCAGGCATGTGTCGTGCAAGGTGCTGACCACCCATGACGATCCGGCGCGCGGGGTGATCGAGGGCACACGCGCACTGCTCTCGGCCAATGACATCGACCCGGCATCGATCCTGCGGGTGGTTCACGCCACCACGCTCTTCACCAACGCGCTGATCGAGCGCAAGGGTGCGCTCACCGGCCTGATCACCACCGCCGGGTTTCGCGACATATTGCAGATCGGTCGAGAGCGCAAGTACGACCTTTACGATCTGCACATCCACAATCCGATTCCGCTGGTTCCCCGCAACCTGCGGCTGGAAGTTGCCGAGCGCACTGAAGCCGGCGGCCAGGTGGTGACCATGCTCGACCTGGACGGGGTGCGTGACCAGGCGCGCGTGCTGGCCGACGCGGGCGCGACCTCGATTGCGATCGTGTTCCTGCATGCCTATGCCAACCCGCAGAACGAAGAGGCTGCAGCGCACGTGGTGCGCGAGAGCCTGCCTGCGATCGCGGTGACCACATCCTCCGAGGTGGTGGCCGAGATCCGGGAGTACGAACGGGCGTCCACCACGGTGGCCAACGCCTATGTGAAGCCACTGGCTGACCTCTACCTGGAGCGCATGGCGAGCGAGTTGCGTGCGCTCGGGATGCAGGCGCCGCTGCTGCTGATGTTGTCCAACGGTGGCCTGACCCATGTGGAGGAAGCCAGACGTACGCCGGTTCAGCTGCTCGAGTCCGGTCCTGCGGCCGGGGCGCTCGCAGCCAGTCATTTTGGTGTCGAAGATCGCAACCTGCTCGCCTTCGACATGGGTGGCACCACCGCGAAGCTGTCGCTGATCGACGCTGGGCAGCCGCTGCTCGCCTACGGGTTCGAAGCGGCCAGACAGAAGCGTTTCGTCGAAGGCAGCGGACTGCCGATCCGCATCTCGACGATCGAGCTGATCGAGATCGGTGCCGGGGGCGGCAGCATCGCCCACACCGACGAGATCGGACTGCTCAAGGTCGGTCCGCAGAGCGCGGGCTCTCAGCCCGGGCCGGCCTGTTACGCGCTCGGTGGGGTCGAGCCTACGGTCACCGATGCCAATCTGCTGCTCGGCTTCCTGAATCCGGACTACTTTGCCGGTGGCACCATACGCATCGATGCCGGGCTTGCCCGCGCATCGATCGGCGTGCTCGCGGCGCAGCTCGGACTTTCGGTGGAGCAGACCGTCTGGGGCATCCACGATGTGGTCAACGAAAACATGGCCAGCGCAGCCCGGGTGCATATCGCCGAGCGCGGACGCGACCCGCGCCGCTACAGCCTGCTGGTCACTGGCGGGGGCGGGCCGGTGCACGGCTACCATGTCGCGAAGAAGCTTGGTCTGAAGCAGCTCATCTGTCCGCCGTCGGCCGGTGTCGCCTCGGCGCTCGGACTGCTCGCCGCCCCGGCACGTATCGACCGGGTGGCGACGGTGAACATGAGCCTGGACTGCAGCGACTTCGGTGCGCTCGAGCGGGCGTTCACCCGGCTGGAGGAGGCGGCGCGCTCGGTGATCCAACGCACTGGTCTGGCGCTGACTGAGCTGCACATGGCCCGCGCCGGTGACGGCCGCTTTTCTGGTCAGGGCTTCAATCTGGTGTTCGATCTGCCTGCCGGGCCGTATGACCGAGGCGAGCCGGCGGCGATGTCGCTGCGCCTGGCCGCGGCGTTCGAGCTGGCATACCGCGAGAAATTCGCGCGCACCCCGCCGCAGGTTGCGATGGAACTGGTCAACATACGGGTGACCGTCACCGCGCCCATCCCGGGTGCCGGCATCGAGGCGGGTGCGGTGAGCGGTGCCGGCGAGATCAGCCGGCGGGTGCGGCGTGTCTGGTTCCCTGAGGCGGCTGGCCACGAGGGTGGCCATGAAGCTGGCAATGAGGCGGAGCATGGGGCGGGCTATGTGGATACTGTCGTGCTGCAGCGGGCAGAACTGCCGGTCGGCTTCGCCGTGGACGGTCCTGCGCTGATCGAGGAGCCGGGGTCGACCCTGGTGATTGGCCCGGGCGGCCGCGCGCGGGTCGAGGCTAGCGGCAATATCGTGGTGCAGCTCGGCTGATCGGGCGCCCGGGCAGAAAGCAACCGCAACGATGGCGAAAGCGAAGGTGGGGTTGTCATGACCGATCAGGTGTTCGATCCGGTACTGCTTGAAGTGCTTTGGACGCGTCTGCGCTCGATCGTCGACGAGGCGGCAAAGGCGATCGTGCGCACCTCGTTCTCGACGCTGTCCAACGAGGCGAACGATTTCTCCTGCGTGCTCACCGATGCGCGCGGACTGTCGGTAGCACAGAACACCGGCAGCATCCCGTCGTTCATAGCGACCCTGCCAGCCACGGTGCGGCATTTCCTGCGTGAACTTCGCGCCGAGACCATGCGCCCGGGGGATGTGCTGATCACCAATAACCCCTGGCAGGGTACCGGGCACCTGAACGACATCAGCATCGTCAAGCCGATTTTCCTCGCTGGCCGCCTGGTAGCGTTCTCCAGCTCCACCGCCCACATGCCGGACATCGGCGGGCGCATCCGCTCTGCCGAGGCGCGCGAGCTGTTCGAGGAGGGCTTCCATATCCCGCTGATGCATCTGATTCGTGCCGGTGAGGTCGATGAGACACTGCTCAAGTTGCTGAGAACCAACGTGCGAACGCCGGAGCAGACCCAGGGCGATGTCTTCGCGCAGGTCGCAGCGAACGAACTGATGCAGACCCGTCTCGCTGCGATGATGGTCGACTACGGACTGACCGGCATCGACGCGCTGGCCGATGAACTGTTCTCGCGTTCGGAGCAGGCGATGCGCGCGGCGATCTCGGCGGTTCCGGATGGGGTGTACCGCTACTCGATGCAGACCGATGGCATCGAGTCGCCGTTCACCTTCTGTGCCGCGGTGCATGTGCGTGGCGATTCGATCATGGTCGACTTCGACGGGACCTCGGCCCAGCAGCCGCGGGCGATCAATTGTGTGCTCGCCTATACGTATGCGATGACCGCGTTCGCGGTGAAAGCGGTGCTGCTGCCCAACCTGCCGAACAACGAGGGCATGTTTCGGCCGATCACCATCCAGGCGCCTGAAGGCTCGCTGCTCAATCCGCGCTACCCGGCCTCGGTCGGTGGCCGTTCGTCCACCGGGCACTATGTGCCGACCGTGGTGCTCGGCGCCCTGGAGCAGGTGATCCCGGACCGAGTGATGGCCGGGGCCGGATCGCCGCTTTGGAACCTCACCCTGGCCGGGGTGCGGGCGAGCGGGCCGGATGAAGGGAAACCCTTCGCCAGCGTGCTGTTCTTCAATGGTGGCATGGGCGCGACCGCCAGCCAGGACGGCGAGAGCGCGCTGTCCTGGCCGAGCAACATCTCGTCGACCCCATGCGAGATCGTCGAGCGCGACAGCCCGCTGTTTACCGTGTTCAAGCGGCTCACCCCGGGCTCGGGTGGTTGCGGGGAATTCCGCGGGGGGCTAGGCCAGGAGGTGTTGATGCAGAACCGGCATCCGACGCCGATCGCAGTGATCTTCCTCGCCGAGCGGCTGCGCGAGGCGGCACCGGGCATGCGCGGCGGCGGAGCGGGGGGGCTGGGCGACGTGCAGGTGAACGGCCGATCGGTCGAGGACAGCAAGCGGCAGGTGATCCTGAACCGGGGCGACACGGTGCTGATGCGCACGCCAGGCGGTGGCGGGTTCGGCGATCCAGCGCGGCGTCGGGCGGACGCGATCGCGCTCGACCAGACTCTCGGACTGACGGTCTGACTGACCGTCTGACCGAGGTCCGGACCGAGACCCGGACCGAGACCCGGACCGAGACCTGGACCGAGACCTGGACCGAGACCCGGACCGAGACCCGGACTGAGACCCGGACCGACATGAGTGTGCCGGGCTGGGGTATCGTTCAGAGATGATGGATATAGCCAGTCTTCGCAAGGATTACCTGCGGGCAAGCCTCGACATCGGCGACGTCGATGCCGATCCGGTTGCCCAGTTCAGCCGGTGGCTGCAGCAGGCGATCGATGCCGGGCTGCCGGAGCCGACCGCAATGACGCTGGCCACGGCAGACGCCGAAGGGCAGCCGTCGGCGCGCATCGTGCTGCTCAAGGCGTTCGATGCGGATGGCCTCAGCTTGTTCACCAACTACGACAGCCGCAAGGGCCGTGACCTCGCCGTCAACCCGAAAGCGGCGCTTCTCTTTCACTGGGTCGAGCTCGAGCGCCAGGTCCGGATCGAGGGTGGGGTCCAACGCCTGCCAGCGTCTGAGTCCGATGCCTATTTTCAGCAGCGGCCATTGGGCAGCCGTATCGGTGCCTGGGCCTCGCCGCAGAGCGAGGTCCTGCCTGACCGCGACAGCCTGGAGCGCCGGGTGCGCGAGGCAGGGCACACGCTCGGCGACCAGCCAGCGCGCCCCTCTTTCTGGGGTGGCTATCGGCTGGTGCCGACCTGCGTGGAATTCTGGCAGGGCCGCGCCAGCCGCCTGCACGACCGGCTTCGTTATCGGCGCGCGTCAACGCTGGTCGACAACGCCTGGACGATAGACCGGCTCGCGCCCTGAGCCGCGGGGCGGCCCAGTCGTTCGTCGCTCAGGCCACGCGGGGACCGCGGCGGCGCTGCACCCAGCCGAGCAGGGCCAGACCGGACAACATCAGGGCCAGGGCGCCGGGCACCGGAACCACCGTGGGCTCCAGCACGAAGATGCGTGGATTGGAGTTTGTGCCTTCCTCCACCACATAGATCACGCCGTCTTCATCGATGGTCACGCCTTCGGCGGTGGTGGTCAGGCCGGCAAAGCTGAACCGGCCGAGGACGTTACCCAGTCGGTCGATATGCAGCAGGCTCGGCGTCTCCTGGCTGAACAAAAGCAGCTGGTTGGCAAACGGGGTGCCGAGCAGTCCGGGGACGGTAGACAGCACCTGCACATCGGCGAGATCGAGCACGCCAAGAAGCAGGTCAGGATTGAACAGGGTGGTTCCAGGCTGGATGGTCGTGCTGGTGCCGAAGGTCACTACATTGCGGTTGACTTCCTGTGGCGTTTTCTCCTTGACCGTCACGAAGCTGCCATCGCGCGGATCGTAGGACACGCCCTCGATGCCGATGTTGCCCAGTTGCGTTCCCAGCACCGCCAGCGGCATGGCCGTGCGGTCGATCGTTGTGCCTGCGGAGAAGGCGAACTGATACAGGGTGCGCGAGCGCTCGGCCGCGATCACGAACTGGTCCTGTCCGGCGGGGTTGCGCCCGATGTAGGTCAGGCCCTCCGGGTCTCCGAGCGATGCTGGCTGGAAGCCGGTGAGGTTCATCCGGTTGACGAAGCCGCCGCTCTTGGTGATCTGGGTGACCGCAACGCCTTCGTCGTCGACCACGAACAGGGTGCGGGTGTTCCAGTTGTAGGTGATCGCCGAACTCTCTGACCCGTTCTGCTGCATGAATGCACCGATGTTCATGGTGCGGGTGATACGGTAGGTCGACAGGTCTATCCCGGTGATGTCGGCGTAGGCCACAGGCGCCATGGGCAACAGCAAGGCGGCGATCAGGACTTTGCGCAGTAGCATCGCAGGCTCTTTCAAGGTCAAGCGGGGAGGAATGCCCGAAGCATGCAATGACTCGCGCATGCTCCGACTTGCGAGATGGTAAGGCCCGTTTGTTACCGGATCGTGTCTGCCGAATGGCGATGACCCGCTGGCGTCCGAAAGCGGTGACCTACCCCGTGCGGGGTCGGTCGCCTGCACGTGCCCGCCTTGGCTACGCTTTATCAGGCAGGACTAGTCGAGACCGCCGCACCCCTTGCTGCGCAGCGCCGCGTCCACCCAGGCGCGGTCTACCGGCTTTCCCGCCCGGATCGTTTTCAGCGCCTTGTCTTCCTTGGCGCACCAGGCGCGGGCCGCGGCCAGCAGCTCGACAGCCTCGTGCGGCCGGACCGCCACCAGCCCGTCCTCATCGCCCAGGAGGATGTCGTTCGGGTACACGATCATGCCGCCGATCGCCACCGGGATGTTGATCTCGCCCGGACCGTTCTTGAACGGCCCGCGATGGGTCGCGGCGCGGGCATAGACCGGGAACGTGCTCGCTGCCAGCGCACCGGCATCCCGGATCGCGCCATCGATCACCATGCCGACCGCGCCGCGCGCCGCAGCCATCGAGGACATGATCTCGCCGATGATCGCCTGCGAGGTGACACCACCAGCATCGACCACGATCACGTCGCCGGGCAGGCACAGTTCGATCGCCTTGTGCACCATCAGGTTGTCGCCCGGGGCCACCCGAACGGTCAGTGCGATGCCCAGCAATTGCCCGCGCTTGTGCCAGGGGCGAATCGCCGCATCCGAGCCGGTAAGGCGCGACATGTTGTCGGACAGGTGTGCACACACCACCCCACGGAAGCGCGCTACCAGTGAACGCTCGGGGCGCGGCGGACGGGGATGGATCATGAAGCCGATGGACATGGTGGTCTGCTCGCAGAGTCGATGGGTGGCGGGGCGTCCTCAAGCCTCAAACTCTACACCAGCATCCAACCAGCCAGGGAGCCCGGTCTGGTCTGCGCCACACAAGGATCGAATGATGTGCCGATCCGGACTGCACAGGTATAATCAGCAAACGTTTTTTGGCTCCCATGCGCATACTGCTGAGTAACGACGACGGCTATTTCGCGCCCGGGCTTGCTGCCCTCGCAGAAGCGATGCGCGCCATCGGTGAGGTGACCGTGGTCGCGCCCGAGCGGGATCGCAGTGGCGCGAGCAACTCGCTCACCCTTGACCGTCCGCTGCGGGTACGCCACTCCCACACCGGCTTCATGTACGTGGATGGGACCCCGACAGACTGCGTGCACCTCGCCGTGACCGGGTTGCTGGACCACATGCCCGACATCGTGGTGTCCGGGGTGAACGACGGCGCCAACATGGGGGACGACACGATCTATTCGGGCACGGTAGCGGCGGCGACCGAGGGTTTCCTGCTTGGCCTGCCGTCCATCGCGGTGTCACTGGTGAGTCGCTCGCATGGCCATTTCGAGACAGCGGCGCGGGTCGCGGCTGAACTGGTGGAGCGTATAGCCCGCCGCCCGTTCGGGTCGCCGATGCTGCTCAATGTCAATGTGCCGGATGTCCCGTATGCGGCGCTCCAGGGCTCCAGGGTCACCCGACTGGGCAAGCGGCACAAGGCGCTGCCGGCGATTCCTACGCAAAGCCCGCGCGGCGCTACCCTCTACTGGGTCGGGGCCGCGGGGGGGGCACAGGACGCGGGCGAGGGCACTGATTTCCACACGGTACAGAACGGGGTGGTTTCGGTCACGCCATTGCAGATGGACTTGACCTATTTCGATCAGTTGCCGATGGTTGGTGAGTGGCTGCATGGTTGAATTAAGGCGATGATTCGGGACGACAGATCATGGCCATGATCGGGCGGGGCCGCGCCAGCGGTGTGGGGATGACCTCGGAGCGCACACGGTTGCGCATGGTCGAGCGTCTGCGCAGCGCGGGTATCCAGGACGAAGTGGTGCTCGGGGCCATGGGTGCGGTACCGCGCCACCTGTTCATCGAAGACGCGCTGGCCAGCCGCGCCTACGACGATCTCGCGCTGCCGATCGGCTTCAGCCAGACCATCTCGCAGCCGATGACCGTGGCGCGCGTGGCTGAACTGCTGCGAGCGGGGGCGCCGATCGGTCGGGTGCTCGAGATCGGCGCGGGCAGCGGCTATCAGGCGGCGGTGCTGGCGCATCTGGCGCGTGAAGTGTTCGCGCTGGAGCGCATCGCTGAACTGGCGGCCAAGGCGCGCCAACTTTTGGTGCGTGAGTTGCGGCTGTCGAATGTGCGCCTGCGTCACGCCGACGGCCTGGCCGGACTGCCCGAGGCTGCACCCTTTGACGCGATCGTGATCTCGGCAGCGTTGCCGCATATTCCGGATGAACTGCTCGCCCAACTCGCGCCTGGCGGAAGACTGGTGCTGCCCAAGGGCAGCTCCGCGCAGCGGTTGTGCCTGATCGAGCGGGTGGGTAATCGTTTTCGTGAGACCGAGTTCGACGCGGTGCATTTCGTGCCTGCACTGCTCGGCAAGGCCTGACCATGGCGGGTATCGGGCTGGCCGTAGTCGTCTGCCCGCGACTGATGGCCCGCTGTTGGCGTTCGCTTGCCTTGACATGCTTGCTGCTGCTGGTTGCCGGCTGTGCTGCGCGCGTCCCGGCGCCGGTCGTTTACCGCGCCCCCCCGCCGGTCGCGCCGGTCACGCCATCGGTCGCGCGTGCCCCAGCGGTCACACCAGCGCCGGCAGAAACCGCACGCACCGCCGCTCCAGCAGCCGAGCGTGACACCCGGCCCGAGACCCACGTGGTCCGCAAGGGCGACACCCTGTTCAGCATCGCGCTCGAGTACGGGCTGGACTATCGGGATATCGCCGCCTGGAACCGGATCGAGAACGTCAACCTGATCCGCATCGGCCAGAGCCTGCGCTTGCGAGTTGCGGGCGATGCTGCCATCGCAGGTCGCGATACGGGCTCCGGGGCGAAGCTACCGTCTGAGGCGCCCTCGGCGCCGGTCCCCCGGCAGGCCGATGCGCGCACTCCGGCAGGCGCCGCGAAGACACCGCCAGCCGATCCCAATGCGGTGCGCAGCGAGCCGCGCGCGTTGCGCCAGCCATTCTCCGAGATGGCGATGGCCGACGTGGTCGCCGCAGCCAGGCGCCCGGGCGAACCGGTGGCACGGGCCGAGCCGCCGCCACCGGTGCAGGCACCTGACCCGGTGCTGCCGTCCCGGACTGACCCACAGGCCGAAGCCGCGCCCCTCACCTGGGCATGGCCTGCGAGCGGTGCCCTGATCGAGCGCTTCTCTGACACCAACCGGGGCATCGATATCGGCGGCAAGGCTGGACAGCCGATCGTGGCCAGTGCCGATGGGCGCGTCGTCTACAGCGGATCGGCGATCCGCGGCTACGGGCGGATGCTGATCGTCAAGCACAACGAGCAGTATGTGAGCGTGTATGCGCACGCGGCGGAGCTGCTGGTGAAGGAAGGGCAGACGGTCACCCGCGGCCAGCGAATCGCCGAGATGGGCAGCACGGATGCAGACCGGGTCAAGCTGCACTTCGAGATTCGCCGCCTCGGCAGGCCGATCGATCCGCTGCGTTATCTGCCGGCCGACGGTGCCTCGTGATCCATTCGCGCCTGTCCCTTGGCCGGTGATTCATCCGTGCCGGCCGGAGCAGGCTCATTCGTGCGCCAGTTGAATGACCAGCTTGCCGAAGTTCCCGCCCCGGAGCAGGCCGATGAAGGCCTCGGGCGCGTTCTCGAGGCCGAAGACGATGTCCTCGCGGACCTTGACCTTGCCCTCCCGTACCCACTCGCCCATCGCGCTGGAAAACTCGCTCCAGCGCGGCCCGTAGTCGTCAAAGATGATGAAGCCCTGCATCTTGATGCGTTTGCGCAGCAGGGTGCCTGCCAGCAACCCCAGCCGGTCCGGTCCCGGTGGCAGCCCGGTCGC
Organism: Burkholderiales bacterium; assembly: GCA_038205245.1. Taxonomy (GTDB): domain Bacteria; phylum Pseudomonadota; class Gammaproteobacteria; order Burkholderiales; family CAIKXV01; genus CAIKXV01. The sequence continues at coordinate 14,326 of JBBRCD010000020.1, read as the reverse complement.
GTTGTACGCAGAGATCAGCCCGCACACTGGCACGCGCGCCTTGGTATTGAGCAGGGGCAGTACAGCGTCGAACACGGCACCACCGACGCTCTCGAAGTACACGTCGATACCCTTCGGGCACGCGGCAGCAAGGCGACCGGGCAGATCGTCGGCGTGGTGATCGACGCAGAAATCGAAGCCTAGTTCATCAGTGACATAGCGGCACTTGTCTTCGCCTCCGGCGATGCCCACGATGGTGCAGCCCTTGATCCTGGCGATCTGTCCAACCACTGAACCGACCGCGCCGCTGGCCGCTGCGACGACGACCGTTTCACCGCTGATCGGCTGGCCGATGTCGAGCAGGCCCATGTAGGCGGTGAAGCCCGGCATGCCCAGCACACCCAGCGCGCGCGAAGGATGCGGCTCTTCCCGAAACAGCGTGATCAGGCCCCTGCCATCGGACAACGTGTAGTCCTGCCAGCCGGCGTATCCGAGCACTAGCTCGCCCACACTGAGGTCGGCATTCCGGGACGCTTCCACGCGCGACACGGTGCCGCCGATCATCACGTCGCCTAGGGCCACCGGCGCCGCGTATGATGGCGCGTCGCTCATGCGGCCGCGCATGTAGGGGTCCAGCGACAGGTAGAGCGTACGCAGCAGGACCTGTCCGCGCTCGGGTTGCGGCACTGGCGCGATCTCGATGCGGAAATCCGCTGCGGTCGGCGCGCCGCGCGGCCTCGCGTTGAGGACGATCCGGCGATTGACGGTGCTACTTTGCGGCATCGGTTGACCTCTCCGGCTATTTCAGTGCCTTGATCAGCGCGTCGAAGCGCGCATGGAACGATTCGTCGTGCGGCGTGACCGCTGGAATCGGCTTGGTGATGTCCAGCAGCTGGTACACCGCCATCTGCGCTGCCCGCACCGAGAATCTGCGCTGCCCGCACCGAGAACTCGACCGTGAAGACGGTGTCCAGCGGAATCTCTACGAACTGGCTGACGAAGGCGAAGTTCTTCGTGTCCAGGTGGCGCCGGCAGCGGCCGGTCGCCCGGCGCGCGCGGCATGAACATGCTGGTGATATAGGGCATGCGACAGGGAATGCAGTTGGCGGTGGCCACCGTCTCCAGGTCAAAGCGCAGGTGGCCGCAGAGTTCCTGCAGCAACTCGGCGCCAGGTGCAGTCGGCCATTGCCTTGACGCGTGCGCCCGCCGCGCATCGAGTAGCCGCGCTCGGCGTCGCCGGCGCCGTCCAGGCTGCCACCCATCACTGGGCCCGCTTCGAAGATCGAGATCTGGCTGCCAGGGATGCCTCCGTCGCGGATCAGGAAGGCAGCGGCGGCCAGCGACCCAATGCCGCCGCCAATGAGGTAGGCCATGCGTGGCGAGATCATGGTATTGACGTCATGGTGGCGTTGTCCAGAGGGGGGAAGAGGGGTGGACAGCAGCCCCCAGGTTGGGCCCGGAGCCGCTTGAAGTCGGTGCGGTAGGAAACACTCCCGCCCAGCCGGCGTCCAGGCGCTGCGTTCGATCCCGATTCGCCGAGCGATCCCTTCGGTGCCTTACGATCTGAATGCCGTGCGGTACCGTACCGACCAGCCGCTGTCGCGCGAGCCATGATCGCGACGTTGTCCGGTGGCCAGCACTGCCGATTCAGGTTGTTGCCAATATTGGGGTTTCACGTGGTCAGCGCATCCAAAGCCAGACAGAATCAATTGCTTTGGGCGCTGCCCGATGCAGAATTGCAGCGCTCGTTGCCGCTGATCGAGCCTGTCGATCTGCCCCTGGGGCTGGTTCTCTATGAATCCGGCCGGACGCTCAGTCATGTGTACTTTCCGACGACCGCCATCGTGTCCTTGCTGTTCGTACTCGAAGACGGCGACTCGGCCGAGATCGCAGTCGTGGGCAGGGAAGGTGTGGTGGGCATCTCGCTGTTCATGGGTGGCGAGAGCACGCCCAGCCGGGCGGTGGTGCAGAGTTCGGGTCTGGGTCTACGGCTCCCCTCAGCTGCCATCAAGGCCGAATTCAACCGCAATGGGCCAGTGATGCATGTGATGCTTCGCTACACGCAGGCACTCATCACGCAGATGGCCCAGACAGCGGTGTGCAATCGGCACCACACCCTCGACAAGCAGTTGTCCCGCTGGCTGTTGTTGAGCCTGGATCGCCTGCGCGGCAACGAACTGGTGATGACGCAGGACCTGATCGCCAACATGCTGGGTGTGCGTCGGGAAGGGATCACCGAAGCTGCGCTGAAACTACAGGCGGCCGGGCTCATCCAGTACTCACGCGGCCACATCACGGTACTGGACCGCCCCGGCCTGGAGCGGCGCGTCTGTGAGTGCTACGCAGTGGTGAAGAAGGAGTATGACCGACTGCTACCGGCCCTGAGGGCCGTGTAGCGCGTCGTGTCAGCGTCCTTACCGCTGGTCACGCGGCGCCCGGCATTCTTATCGACGAGATCGATGCCTGCACAACCGCCTGAGCGCTGCGCACCATCAGAAGGCGATCACCGCTTTGCCGTCAAGGCGTTTGCCGTGTTGCAAGGACGCGAGCAGGGCAGGGGCGTCAGCAAGCGCGATGGTTCGAGCCATGGGAATCGCAAGCTTGTGCGCGGTCGCGAGATCCACCACGTGCTGCAGGTACTCTGCCTTGACGTCTGCGATCACGACCTTGCGCGACAGGGACAAAAGTGCCCGCAAGAACTTGTACGGCGTCGGGGCGATGTCGATGATCATGCCATCACGCTTGATGAGGCGACTGCCTTCTCGCGATGACAGGCTTCCATTGACATCGAATACGACGTCGAAGGTGCCGTCGAGTGCTTCCGGGAGTGGTTTCGTCTCGTCAAGTGCAAGGCTGAGTCCGAGCGCGCGCGCCTGTGTAATGAGTCGCGGGCCCACGCGACCGGTCACCTTTGCGCCGATGTCACGGGCGATTGCGATGGCTGCATTGCCGACTGCATCCGTGGCGCCATTGATGAACAGGTTCTGGCCACGTTGCAGGCCCGCCTTCATCACCAGCGCCAGCCAGGCGGTGACGCCTGCGCTGGGCAGACTGGCCGCTTCGATGTACGACCATGTGTCTGGCTTCCTGACCACGAGGTCTCGTCTGGTGATTTGCCTCGGCGCAAACGCCCCGGAGCCGGTCATCGCCATCGTGCCCATCACGGCGTCGCCGGGCTCGAGGTCGCACACCCTTGATCCCACGTCCTCGACGGTTCCGGCAAAGTCCGTGCCCATGGCATGGGGAAACTTCCACCCAGTGAGCATCTTCATGTCGCCGCGGCGAGTTCTCCAGTCCAGGGGGTTGATCCCGACAGCCACCACACGAACGGCGATCTCGTCTTCCTTTGGCTGCAGCATCGTGAAGGGTGCAAGCTGCACCGGCTCGGGGGCACCGTAGGTGTCGTACTGCAATCGTTCCATGAGCTCTCCATGCCTGTGTTGCCCGATCATGCGAAACAACGTGTCGGGGACGCCGACGACCCAGTGCTCGCCGCCGCCAATTCACAAGTTCTCACAGCCGGCGTTGTGGCTCTGTGCGCTGGCGAACTTTGTCTTTCATGGTCAACAGCACGTTCGGCCTGAGCACTGTTCGACTGCGCCTCGCCGCGCTGGGTGTGCCATCGAACAGACCTGAAGAACTCCGTCATGCAATCTGCGCCTTTCAGTCAGTCAGTGCCTGGCCGGCCACGCTCCTGCGTTGGGGGTCGCAGGATCGACTGCCGCCAGGACGCTACCCAATGCTTTTCGACAAACTGTCTTCCCGCTCGCTGCAACTCGCCAACCGCATGGTGATGGCGCCGATGACTCGCAGTCGGGCGCCCCCGCTCAACGCCCCGGATCCGGCGACGTTCTATGTGCCCGGCGCCAAGGGCTACACCGACTATCCCGCCCTGGCGGCCTGATCCACGAACTCCACGAATTGCGCAGGAAGACATCGCATGGCAGCTGGTGCGTACCGCGCGCATCGCTGCACCGATCTGACCACCAAGGACATTCAATGAACACTCCCCTCAGCAAATCCCTCGCCACCGAACCACCAGTCTGGTTCATCACCGGATGCTCCTCCGGCTTTGGCTTCGAGTTGGCCAAACAGGCCATCGAACGCGGCTACCGCACCGTCATTACCGCGCGCGATCCGTTGAAGCTCAAGGGCCATGGCGCGACCGACAAGGTGCTAATGCTAGAACTCGACGTCACCCAGCCTGATCAGGTGGCTGCTGCGATCGAGGCCACCGAGGCCCGCTTCGGCCGGATAGACGTGCTGGTCAACAATGCCGGCATCGGCTACTTCGCTGCAGTTGAAGAAAGCGAAGAGGATGAGGTGCGCAAGATGTTCGACGTCAACGTGTTCGGCACCGGCCGCATGATCTGGGCCGTTCTCCCGGGCATGCGCGAGCGCCGCTCGGGCTGCATCGTCAACCTCTCTTCGTTGGCCGGGCTGCGTGGGTTCCCAGCGCTGGGTTACTACAACGCCAGCAAGTTTGCCGTCGAAGGCCTGTCTGCCGCTTTACGGCAGGAGGTCGAGCCGCTGGGCGTCCGGGTGATGGTGGTCGAACCCAGCGGCTTTCGCACCGACTGGGCGGGGCGCTCGGCGAACGAGAGCAAGCATCAGATCGACGACTACATGGCTACGGCCGGCAATGTCCGCGCGGCCATGCGCGCGTCGTCGGGCCATCAGCCGGGCGATCCAGTGCGCGCCGCCAGGGCCATCGTCACGGCGGTGGCGTCGGGCAACCCACCGCACCACCTGCTGCTCGGCAATGACGCGTTCGAGGGGGCGATGGAAAGGCTCGACCATCTGCGGCAGGACTTCGCGGCGGGCGAGGCGGTCGCGCGTGCGGCGGACTTCCCGAAGGCGAAAGTTGCCGCCGCAGCCTGAACGCGATGCTTTACTGCAGCGTGGTCCTGCCGCGCGCGCGACGAGACGGTTCTCGGTCGGATGGTCCACTACTTCGCGGCCGACTATGCGCTTCCCAGTCATCCATCGGCTCGCATTGGGCCTTCCAGAGCTGATGTGCGGCAAGAGACAGACAGGAAGCGTCGCTGATGGGACTCTGGCAGCATGACATTCCATCCTTTGCGCCACGCTCGCAGTCGTGCAGCAACGCTCGGCTCTGCCGCTGTGCTGATATTCACTCTGAGCACCTTCGCCATGCCCAGTCGCGCCACAGAAGAACCCGGGTACCGGGTCGTTCGCAAGCTTGCGGACATCGAGGTGCGCCAGTACGACGCCTACGCCGTCGCCGAAGTCTTGGTGGCCGGCCCGGCGCGCGAAGCGGGCGGACAGGCGTTCCCCATCCTGGCTGGCTACATCTTCGGCAAGAACAAGGGCGAGCGCAAGTTCGCGATGACGGCACCGGTGACGCAGGTGGCTGCGCCAGTGAAGCTGGAGATGACGGCGCCAGTCACGCAGACCCCTACACCCGGCGGTTTCATCGTGCAATTCGTGCTGCCCATGGGCGTGACCGTGGCCAACGCGCCGGAACCCCTGGACGCGCGGGTCCACCTGCGCGAAGTGAAGGCCGCGCAGGTGGCTGTCATCCGTTACTCGGGCTTCTGGTCGGAAGCGAACTACGCCGAGCACCTGGCCAGATTGCAGGCGGCGTTACGAACTGCCGACCTGCAGTGGACGGGCGAGCCAGTGTACGCGCGCTACAACGCGCCGTTCACGCCCTGGTTCCTGCGTCGCAACGAGATCTGGTTGCAGCTGGTGCCGACCCGTTGATCGGCCAGCTTGGGCCGATCAACGGGTCGGCGCCCGGCCCATGTGCAGATCCGCTGCTGCGCCGTGGCAGCGAAGTATTAACCGTTCGGTCAGGCTGTGGCCGGCTTAAGGAACGCCGTGGCCAGCCCTGGTCCGCAGCGGTCGGACCGGCTGCCAGCCGACGTCCTGAAGCTCGGTTTCGTCAGCCTGTTGACCGAAAGGCAGACGCCATGAAAGAGCATCTCATTAGCGCCTCCCGAACCCCATCCAGGAGGCAACTGCTTCTGGCGGTTGCTGGCGTCACCGCCTTGCCAACGTTGAGTGCTTGCTCGCCGACCGGCGCCGAGCAGACCGTCGCCCGCGCTCTAAGAAGTCCGGAGGCGCAGCCGTCCAGCCTGGCCACATCCCCCCTGAATGACCTGGTTCGCCAGGCGACCCTGGCGCCCTCAAGTCACAACACGCAATGCTGGCGCTTTCAGATCGCCGGGAAGTCGATCTCCATTGCTCCCGACCTCACGCGCCGCTGCCCAGCCGTCGATCCGGAGGACCACCACCTGTTCGTCTCGCTGGGTTGCGCGGCGGAGAACCTGGTGCATGCCGCACTGGCCATCGGACTGCATGCCGCCCCGCGATTCGATCCCGGCGGCGACGGGGTCATTACGGTAGATCTGGAGCCGACACAGAAGCGGATCACGCAGTTGTCTGAGGCGATCTTCGAGCGCCAATGCACCCGCGGCGACTACGACGGCCAACCGATCTCTCCAGACGAGCTGCGGCTGCTGGAACAGGCGGGCACGGGGGAGGGCGTCAGCGTGCGGCTGCTGTTCACCCGCCCGGCGATGGAGAGCGTGCTGGAGGTCGTCGTTGCGGCCAACACGGCGCAGATGAACGACGCCGCGTTCGTCGAGGAACTCAAGGCGTGGATCCGGTTTGGCAGCGACGAGGCACTTCGCACCGGTGATGGCCTGTTCGCCGGTGCCACGGGCAACCCCACGATGCCGCGATGGCTGGGCATCCGGATGATGGGCCTGTTCTTCACACCGAAGTCCGAGAATGAACGCTACGCGCGGCAGATTCGCAGTTCGGCGGGCATCGCGGTGTTCGTCTCCGAGCGCAGTGACAAGGCACATTGGGTCGAGGCAGGCCGCTGCTACGAGCGCTTCGCGCTGCAGGCCACCGCTTTGGGCATCCGCAATGCGTTTCTGAACCAGCCGGTCGAAGTCAGCGCAGTCCGGCCGCAGTTCGCAGCCTCGCTTGGCCTCGCAAGCGATCAGCGGCCCGATCTGGTGGTGCGCTTCGGGCGCGGTCCGGAGATGCCCCTGTCGATGCGTCGGCCGGTGCAGGCGGTGCTGGTCTGAACGCGCGAGTTACGAGTCGACGGAGACGAACCATGAACCGGACCGGATGGACGGCGTCGGGTATCGGTAGCGGTGCCAGCCCTTGTTCGGCGGGCGGATGCTTGGACTCGTCTGGGCGGTGTGGCATGTGCTGGTTGACATTCGCCACAACAACGAGCTGATGAGTTCGGCCTGGTCGCTGCATTTCGCCGTGCTCTACCTCGCCACTTTGACCGCCTGCCGCGCGCTGATGTCACGGCGGCCACCGTTTGAGGGCCATGCGCATTCGGGTGCCGCATGAAGCCGCCAGAAGCAAGGGCAACCCAGCCCACCGCAACCCAGGCAATCGGACCCGTGAGAACCGGCCATTTCAGTGACATCGCAGATCCGTCGGTCATGGAGACCGACGCGATTGCGGCGGCCCTGGGTGTGGATGTCGAGACCGGCCTCAGCGCCACAGAAGCCGCGCGTCGACTTGTCCGGAACGGACCCAATGAACTGCGTGCCACCCCACGCATTCCTGCCTGGCGGCGTGCGCTGGCGCAGTTCCAGGACCCGCTTATCTACCTGTTGCTGGCAGCAGTGGCCGTAGCACTGGTTGCGTGGTGGGTTGAAGGCCCCGTTGCTGGAAAGGCGGGCTGGCCGATCGACGCGATCGTGATTGCGGTCGTCGTGCTGCTCAATGCCGTGATCGGCCATGTGCAGCAAGCGAAGGCACAGAACGCAGTGGCTGCGCTGTCCAAGATGACCGAAGCCACTGCGACCGTGGTGCGTGACGGAAAACCGCAGCGTTTGCCCAGTGCCGAGCTGGTGGGTGGCGACATTATCGTGCTGGCCGAGGGCGACGCCGTCGGCGCCGATGCGCGCCTGCTCGAAGCCATGGCCCTGCGCGTGCAGGAGGCTGCGCTCACCGGCGAGAGCGAGGCCGTGCTCAAGGACACTGCCACGCTGCCCCAGCCGACGCCATTGGCGGACCGGCTCGACATGGTCTTCAAGGGCACGGCCGTTGCGCAAGGGACCGGCCGTGCCGTGGTCACCGCTACCGGCATGGAAACCCAGATGGGTCGGATAGCGGCGCTGCTGGAGGCCACGGTGGAGGAGCCGACTCCGCTGGAAAAGGAAGTCGCGCGCGTCGGGCGCGCGCTGGGTTTGGCGGTCGTGGTCATTGCCGTTGTGGTGGTGGGCACCATTCTGCTGATCTCCGAGATACGCAGCATCGCCGATGTGGTGCACGTGCTGCTGCTCGGTGTGTCGCTGGCGGTGGCCGCGGTGCCCGAAGGGTTGCCCGCCATTCTGGCGGTGGTGCTGGCACTTGGCGTGCAGCGCATGGCCAAGCACAACGCCATCGTCAAGAAACTGTCCTCGGTGGAGACGCTGGGCTCCGCCTCGGTCATCTGCTCGGACAAGACCGGGACCCTGACGCGCTCGGAGATGACCATCGAGCGCGTGATGACGGCTTCGGGCGACATCCGCATCAGCGGGGTGGGCTACGCGCCTGACGGCAAGGTAGAGCACGACGGTACTGAGCTGGCCGCAGGGCCTCTGCACGACGAAGCCCGGCTGGTGCTCAGTGGTGGCAGCCTGGCCGGCAACGCCGATCTGCGCCAGGCCGCGAGCGGCGAGTGGGAGATCCTCGGCGACCCCACCGAAGCTGCTTTCCTCGTGGCCGAGCGCAAGCTTGGCTCTGGCGCGGTCACCGAGCGGCGCGAGCGGCGTTTCGAGCGTATCGGCGAAATCCCGTTCACGTCCGAGCGCAAGCTGATGACGACGATCGAACGCGACCATGAACACGGCGATGCGCTGGTGGCTATCACCAAAGGCGCGCCCGATGTGCTGCTCGCCCTTTGCAGCCGGGCGCGCGTCGGGCTGGAGATCGTCGAGCTGGACGAGGCTTTGCGGGCGCGGCTGCTAGCCGATGTCGACACCCTTACCGGCGCCGCGCTGCGCACGCTGGCGGTGGCCTACCGACCGCTGGAGGCTGGCGAAACGGGCGAACATTCTGGCGACAACCCGGGGGCCGCCGATACACTCGAACGCGACCTGATTTTCGTCGGCACCGTCGGCATGATCGACCCGCCGCGCGAAGAGGCGGCAGTGGCCATCCGCGAAGCGCGACGGGCGGGCATCCGGGTAGTGATGATCACCGGAGATCATCCGAGAACAGCCGCGCGCATTGCAGCCGACCTGGGCATCGTCGACGCAGGCTCACCGGCCCTCACTGGCGCCGAGATCGATGCGCTGGACGAGGCGGCCTTCGCCGGCGCTGTGCGCAACACGTCGGTCTACGCCCGGGTCGCGCCAGCGCACAAGCTGCGCATCGTCGACGCGCTGCAGGCGGACGGCAACGTCGTGGCCATGACCGGTGACGGCGTCAATGACGCGCCGGCGTTGAAGGCGGCCGACATCGGCGTTGCAATGGGCGTGACCGGCACCGAAGTGACCAAGGAAGCGGCCAAGATGATCCTGGCCGACGACAACTTCGCCACCATCGTCGTCGCTGTGCGCGAAGGACGCGCGATCCTGGACAACATCCGCAAGTTCCTGCGCTACTTGCTGTCGTCCAACACGGGCGAGGTGTTGACCGTGTTCCTGGGCGTCGTGGGGGCGGGTGTGATCGGATTGAAGTCCACGGACATCGGGGCCGGTGGCGGCGTGGTATTGCCGCTGCTTGCCACCCAGCTGCTGTGGGTCAACCTCATCACCGACTCGGGGCCCGCGCTCGCCATGGGTGTGGATCCTGCCACCGACGACCTGATGGCCCGCAAACCGCGGCACGTCAACGATCGGCTGATCGACGCCCGAATGTGGTCGAGTGTTATCCAGACGGGTCTGGTGATTGCGGTGGTGAGCTTGCTGACCATGGACTTCTACCTGCCGGGTGGGTTGATCCCTGGCGCAGGCGACCTGACCACAGCCCGCACCGCAGGCTTCACGGCACTCGTTTTCACCAGCATGTTCACCTGCTTCACCGCGCGCTCGGACACCACGAGTGCGTTTAACGGACTATTCGCCAATCATTGGCTTTGGGGCGCCGTCGCACTCTCGGTGGTGTTGCAAGTGGCTGTCGTACACGTGCCGTTCCTGAACATCGCCTTCGGCACAGCGCCGCTGTCGCTCGACCAGTGGCTGGTGTGCGCGGCGATGGCGAGTGGCGTGTTGATCTACAGCGAACTGCGAAAGCTGGTGGGCCGCATTCGCACTCTATGAACGATCCCAAGTCGATCAAGTGAGGCCTGGCGTGGAGAACCGCGCAAAGGCGGCGTTGGCCTCGGTCGCCACCTTCTGGATCGGCGCCGCGTTGCTGATCGGCCTCGACGCTGCCCTTCCCGGCCGCGATAGTCCACGCGGCCGGGAAGGGCAGCGTCGAGGCAGTTGATCCGCACTTGTGCCGGCTGGCGCGGCCGGATCACCACGGCGGGCGGAGTGGTCTACAGGGTCGGTGAGACTCCGGGGTGATTCATGGCGGGTGTGGGGATGGTGAAGGCGCGGGCACCGCGGCCTTGATCGCGTCGTCGACCTGCTTCAGCCAGACGAACTTGAGTTGCGCACGCGCCTCGGCGGGGATGTCTTCCAGGTCGCGCTCATTGCGCGCCGGCAGCATCACGGTCGTGATGCCGGCCCGCAGAGCGGCGAGTACCTTCTCCTTCACGCCGCCGATCGGCAGGACGAGCCCGCGCAGGCTGATCTCGCCGGTCATCGCAACGTCGCTTCGCACCGGCCGCCCGGTCAGCAGTGAGGTGAGCGCGACGTACATGGCCACCCCCGCGCTCGGGCCGTCCTTTGGCGTGGCTCCGGCCGGCACATGGATGTGGATGTCCGACTTCTCCAGCGCCTCTGTTGATATCCCCAATGCCGACGCATTGGACTTGACCAGCGACAGCGCTGCCTGCGCGCTTTCCTTCATCACCTCACCCAGTTGCCCGGTCAGGATCAGCCGGCCGGTGCCGGGCGAGCGCGAGGCCTCGATGAACAGGATATCCCCGCCAACCGGTGTCCATGCGAGGCCGGTCGCCACGCCGGGGAGGTCGCTGCCCATTGCCACATCGGTTTCATATTTAGTCGGTCCGAGTATCGCGGCGAGGTCAGACGCCCCGATCGCCACGCTTTGTACCTTGCCTTCGGCGATGCGCACCGCCGCGCTGCGAAACACGCTGCCGATTTCGCGTTCTAGATTGCGCACGCCGGCCTCCCGCGTGTAGTCCTCTATGATCGCCGTCAGGGCCGCGTCGCTGATTTCGCAGCGCTCCTCATCGAGCCCGTTCGCCACCCACTGGCGTGCGACGAGATAGCGGCGCGCGATCTGCAGCTTCTCCTGCGCGGTGTAGCCCGGCAGATGAATGATCTCCATCCGGTCGCGCAACGGGCCGGGTATCATGTCCAGAACGTTGGCGGTGCAGAGGAACATCACGTGCGACAGGTCGAATGGCACCGCGAGGTAGGTGTCGCGGAACGTGGCGTTCTGCTCGGGGTCGAGCACTTCGAGCAACGCCGATGCAGGGTCGCCGTGGAATCCACCGGCCCCGAGTTTGTCGACTTCGTCGAGCATCATCACACACTCGGTGGTGCCCACCTTCCGCAGGTTCTGGATGATGGTGCCCGGCAGCGCGCCGACATAGGTACGGCGATGCCCACGGATCTCTGCCTCGTCATGAACGCCGCCCAGGCTGACGCGCACGAACTTGCGCCCGGTCGCCTTCGCAATGCTGTGCCCGAGAGAGGTCTTGCCGACACCCGGCGGGCCGACGAAGCACAGGATCGGGCTGCGCCCGCAGGGGTTGAGCTTGCGCACCGCGAGGTATTCCAGGATCCGCCTCTTGACCTTCTCGAGCCCGAAATGGTCCTGGTCGAGAACGCGCCGAGCCTCGGTGATGTCGATAGCGGATTCGGCCTCGCCGACCCAGGGCAGCTCGATCAGCCACTCCAGGTAGGTGCGCACCATCGAAGATTCGCCGGACGCGTCGGACATCCGGCCCAGGCGTTTCAGTTCCTTGCGCGCAATCTTGTCAACCTCGGCGGGCATGCGCGACTCGGTGATGGCCTTGTCGAGTTCGTCGATCTCGCCGGTCGAGTCGTCGCCTTCACTCAGCTCCTTCTGGATCGTGCGCATCTGCTCGCGAAGGAGGTGCTTGCGGTTGAGATCGCCGATCGATTCCTGGGTGCGCGCAGTGACGTCTCGCGAAACCTTCAGCACCTGGATGCGACGCGCCAGTATGTCGAGCAGTTTGTCCAGACGCGCTTTCAGGTCGAAGGTTTCCAGCAGTTCCTGCTTCTCCTCGGATGTGTTGTCCAGCAGGCCGCCGATCACGTCGGCGAGTTGTGCCGGGTCGTCGATGCCCATCAGCGCTGCCGACATCTCTGGCGGTGCTTGTGGCAACAGCTGCAGGGTTTCCAGTGCGCTTTGCTTGACCGCGCGAGCGCGGCCTTCGATCTCCGTGTCGCCGCTCGCGGGCTCATCGATGTATTGCACGCGCGCAAGCGCGAATGGATGGCCGGTCAGAAACTCGATGACTCGAAACCGGCGCAGCCCTCTGACGACCGCTTGATGAGATCCATCGGGTCCGGTGAGATAGCGCAACACGTCGGTACTTGTGCCCACCCAGTGCACTTCGTCCGGACCAGGCTCTTCTGCATCGGGCTTGCTCTGCAGCAGCACGCCCAGGGGTCGCCCAAGGCGAACAGCTTCCTGCACTGCGGCCTGCGAACGGGGGCGACCGACGGCCAGTGGGAAGATCGTACCGGGAAACATCACCATGTTGCGCACCGGAAGGATGATCAACGCGTCTTCAGGAATCTGGCGCGACGCCTCTGGCTGCGGCACCGCGACATCGTCGGACGGATGCGCGGCGGCCGCGGTGTTCGGGGGGATCGGGAGCGTGCCGCCCTCGGCGGCTTGGCGGATCGGGAGCGGGCTGCCGTCGGCGGCCTTGGGAAAGGCGCTCATCGCCACTCCGCCCCGCTCTTGATCAGCCGCAAGACAAGGCATCCGTCGAGCAACTCCGGCGGGTCCAGTTCCAGGCGTCCTGCCGGCAGCAGGATGCGCCGTTCGAAAGTTCCATGCGGAATCTCCAGGCGGCGAACCGAATGGCCAGGGCCCAGAAGCGGCCGCGGCCGCGTTCCTCGCACTATCAGGACGCCGGGCTCGCTTACTATTTGCATCCGCTCGGCGGTCACGCCTGGCATGGCAATGACGACCACGATCTCGCATTCGTCCTCGAAAACGTCCGCTGGCGGCTCCCACCCAACCGGCATGCCTCGCGAAGCGGTGGGGCGGAAAAACTGGCGCTGCAGCCGCTCGGCCTGTTCCGCGAGATCGCAGGCCCGCGTCCACATCAAGAGGGTAGGATCAGTTGTGTTCGACATCAAGCCGGCTCCAGTCGCGTGGTCGGTCGGGGTGTCCACTCCTAGTCGTCCGACGGCTCTGCCCGATGCGTCCTGACACGGACCATTGAGTGCAGGCCGCGCCCCTCGTAGCGGCAGGCTAGAGAGGGGCGGTCAGTGGGCCGGTGGAGGGTGGCTTGGTGCCTTGGCGCGGCGATGGACATGCGAGGCTCCGCGAGTTGATTGAATGCCATGTTCATATGCTGGCTGGCGCTTGGTCTGTTCGCTTGCGAGCATAGGGATTTAATAATCGCGCTCTACTGCCTGCGTAATCGGGCGGCCGCAGGACGCAGACCGCCGCCAGCCATCGCCGCCCGTGCCTGCTGCTGCCCGAAGGTCTGAGGCCAAGTCAGAGACCGAAAGGATAGGTATCCGGAAGCCCTTCAAGTTCCTTCGTCTTGAAGGGCGTGACCGCTTTGGTCTCATCGAACCAGATGTATTCGTCGAACTGACGTGGCAGATTCGCCTGAAAGTAATGACTGGCGAGCTCCGTCTCCGGCCGATAGATCACCCCGATCGCGCGCTCGAGACGGGGCTTTTCCAATTCGTGACGAAGCGCGCCCGACGTCAGATTGCGAAGCGGCAACATGAAACGCGGATAGCCCGTTTCGTGGAGGAGCCTTTCGTAACTTCCATCAAGCGCGGGTTGCACCACTTTGACTTCCATCGGACTGTCCCAATCGGATGCCGCCGCAACTGTTCCCTGATTGGTTCCGAACCCGATGGAATAAGCGCCAGCGCCGAATTCCTCGCGGCATAGCTGGCCAATGTTGTATTCGCCACGCGCCGACATCTCGGTCGCCGACGCATCGCCGATATGCGAGTTGTGCGCCCATACGATGGCCTTGGCTTCCGGTCCGTGAAAAGAAAGCATCGTCTGAAGCGTTTCGAACATATGCGTGTCGCGCAGGTTCCATGATGCCCGC
>JBBRCD010000019.1:0-46387 GCA_038205245.1 Burkholderiales bacterium | reverse complement strand
GCGGACTACTTCAAGCTGCAGGCGCTGCCGCCGGCGTACTACGGCTGGCTGGCGGCCATCCTGGTCGGCTATTGCGTGCTCGCCACGCTGATGAAGCGCCTGTACATCCGCCGCTTCGGCTCTCAGTAGACCTGCATCGGCCCATGCGAGGGCGGTCCAAGGCGGTCAAGGATTACTGCGCGGAGCCGGTCAGTAGTCTTTCAACGACGCAGGAAGGAATCAAGTGTGCCCGCCGCAAGCTGGCGTGGATATAACTACGGCCTCGACTCAGGCTTACACCCTCGTCGGAAGACACTCGTTGTTGTAGCATCCTCCGCTTGGCGGTACCCTTGAGGCTTGCATCGGTCGTGCGGTGGCCTCGCACGCAAACCCGATCGGCTACTTCAACCGACAAGGCAGGCTGTGCTCGACTGGCTAAGCAAGAATCTCGGCATCAAGAAGAAGTCGACTCACCCACTGGCATCGGCGGAGTCGGTGCGCGAGATTCTGGACGAGCTGCCGGTGACCAACGGGCTAAAAGCGCTGCTCGACATCGGCGACTGGCTGCAGCTCACCGACCGCCCCGACCTGGACCCGGCAGACCGGGTGCACGCCATCAAGGCGCTCGACGAGGCCGCGTCGCGACTCACGCGGGAGGTGATGTTCGACTACCTGTCCTCTGCGCCGACGCACCATCGTGCCGAGCAGACCTGGTTCACGCTCACCACGTATGCCAAGAGGGCCTTCGATGCCTACCGGAGCGCTTTGCGAGACCTGGTCGGCGAGGGCAGGCCGTTTGCCAGCGACTCTTCGACGGCGACGCTGTTCGTGGCACGTGCGATGGCTGCAGTCAGCGAGCGGCGCAAGCTCATCCGGATGCGCTACCGGGCGGTCGAATCGACGCTCTGGACCGATCTCTACAGCACCTACGAGCTCGCTGAACAGATGGGTGTGGCCCGCAAGTCGGTCCGGCTGCCAGGCGCCACTCAGGAAACCAGTGCCTATCGCGAGTTCGTCGCCTCGATGTGGTTCGAGCTGGGTCCGATCAGCAACCTCGATCACATGCAGATGGAGTATCTCGACCGGGTAGTGCGCGAGCTGCTCAACTACTTCGTCGTCCGGGATAAACCGGATGCCGAGACGCCGTTCGTGGTCGATCTCGCCGAGGTCGCTGCGCCGCAACGCTGGAGCCGTGACTCCACATCACGCATGTCGCAGCGCTTCCTCGGCCCCGGACAGGTGTATCCGCAGATGGTAAGCCTGGTGCGCGATATACGGCGTACCCGCGCGCTTCCCGGGTATCTGACCCTGGAGGGCCTGGAGGGCGTGCAGAGTTGTGTCAATCTGGTGGAGAAGCTGATTCTGCACTGGTCGAAGAGTCCGCCCAGGCGGGTGCATGAGCGCGCGTCGCAACGACAGGAGCTGGAGGTGGTTCACGGCTATCGGGAGATCCGCCGGATGATCGCCGGCATCTCCTACCTGCGGCTCACCGAAGACAAGGCGCGCGAGGGCCTCAGCAGTCAGCAACGCGAGGAGTTCAGCCGCTATGGGTTTGTGTCCGAGGCGGTCGACCCGCAGCAGGGGGCAGACGAAGAAATCTCCAGGGTGCGCGCCATGATCGAGGCGCAAAACCGCCTGATGACGCTCGACTGGCTGCTCACCGACGTGTCCGATTTCGGCTGCGGCGCGGTCGCCCAGGGGTCGGCGAGCTGGTTGCAGGTGGGAATCCTGCTCGGTCTGCGCTGGGGTGGTGCGCAGGACTGGCAGTCAGGCGTCGTGCGTCGACTGTCGAGAAACGTCAAAGGTGAGGCCACCGTGGGCGTGCAGCGCTTTCCGGGTATCGGCCATTGCGGTCGCATCGGCGCGCTCGACAAGCGCCAGGTTTCAGCTTTCGAGCGATCACAGGATCCAGGCGTGTCGGTCTACTTCGACGCGATCGCCTTGCTTGAAGACAATGCGGTGCTGGTCGAGCCTGGGGTGTATCTGGACAACGGACGCTTCCGCCTGGTGATCGACGGCAAGCGCACGACCATCAAGTTCCTGCAGCTGCTCGAGCGCGGCGTCAACTTCGAGCATGTGCGGTTCGAGATCGAGCCCGACCTGCCGTAACCGTGGAATAACGAGCCGCGGTCCATCGAGCCGTGCCTCACTTCACCGGTCTGGCCTCGCCGCGATCGGCACGGTTGAACCACTCGAGGCAGTTGCGCATCGACTTCGCGGCATCCTTGCCCTGAGTGACATCGCACAAGCCGCTGCCGCCCTGGTCGCCCGAGGCGGGCACCATGCGGGCGCGCTGGGGCGCCGGGGGCGACTCGGGCGCAACCTTCACTGGCGGCTGGGCGTCGGTGGCTGCCGCTGCCTCTGCAGTTGTCGGGGGTGGCGCTGGGGTGGCCGTTTGCCCAGGATCAGCAGCGTTCTGCGTGAGGCTGGCCGGACCTGCGGCTGCCTCGCGGGTGAGCGCCTCGATCTTCGCTGCCTGTTCGGCGATCCGCTCGGACTGGCTCTGCGCCAGCGCTGACCCGGTAGCGAGCTCGGCGTTGCGCTTGGACAGGATCGTCCAGGCAATCGCGGAGGTCGTCGCTGCGCCCGCTACGATGCCACCGACGATCATGACGGCGATCGGCCGGGTCAGCCCGCGGGTCAGCGCGACAGCGCAATTCGCCAGGCGGGCGCGCAGGCCCGGGTGCGCAGGCTCGCCTGCCCCTGCGTCGGCGTCTGCCGGTGGGCTGACCGCACTGTCGGTGCCTGAGGCGATCGTGTCGAAGGCGCCATCCATCAGGGCGGACGGACTCTGCCCGGTCGCCTGTGTCTCCGGCTCGGGCGTGTTGCGGGCGGCCTCTACAGCCGGGGCGCTCATGACATCCGGTCACCAGGGTGGGCAGACCTCTGTTTACGGCGCTACGGCTCAGGTCTTTAGGGCCCTGATTTGCCGCCTGAACTCGCTCGTCCTGGTCTTGACAGACCCGGAATCGGGACGGGCATAGCGCAGCTGGACGTAGGTCGCAGCGATCGTCTGTACCGCCGGGGCCAGGTCGGGGCGGGCAACGCCGACCCGCCGGGCGAACGCACTCGGTCCCTCCGCCGGGGACCGGACCAGCCCGGCGCGGGCGAGTTTCCGACACGTCCGCGCCCAGGCGATGACGACCGGATCGCGCCGCTCGCCGCGCAGCCCGCGCAGGGCAAGCACGACAGCAAGCAGGGTCGCCAGCGCGGCGCTGGCCAGAAGCAGCACTGACAGCATGCGCCAGTCAGAAGCCTCCAGGCCAAGGTCCCGCAGCAGCTGCTGCTGGCGCTGCACGTTGTAGGCCAGCACCCGCTGATTCCATGCGTTGGTAATCGCGTCGAGGGTAAAGCCGGCGCGGGACAACAGTGGCACCGAGCCGCGCACCAGAAATGGCAGCGGATCGGAGTCCACGATCGACGCCGCGATTCCGGACTCGACCCGGGACGGCGATACTGCAGCGGTTGGATCCACCCGTACCCAGCCTTCGCCAGGCAGCCAGACCTCGACCCAGGCGTGCGCCTCGGCCTGCCTTACCACGAGATAGTTGCCTACCGGGTTGAGCACGCCGCCCTGATACCCGGTGACCACCCGCGCCGGCACACCGGCCGCCCGCATCAGGAAAGTGAAGCTCGATGCATAGTGTTCGCAGAACCCGCGTCTGGACTCGAACAGGAACTGGTCGACGGTGTCGTCCGAGGCGAGCGGCGGCGGGCTGGTGGTATAGAAGAACGGCTCGTTCCTGAAGCGGCTGAGCACCGCCTGGACGATATCCCGGTCATCGCTGGCGGCCGCGCGCAGCGTTGCTGCCAGCGCTCGCGCCCGCGGATTGAGGCTGTCTGGCAGCTGCAGACCGCGGCGAAGCGTCGCTTCGGTTTCGTTCTCGCCGGCCCGGAAGTCGAGCGCGGATCGACCTTCATAGCGCAAGCGGCTGCGCAGCGGCGCGTTCGCGAGCAACACATAGTCGGTGCTCAGGCGGGCGTCCGGCGGCGAGGCGGTAGGCATGTCCAGCGCAAGCAGCCAGCGTTCCGAGCTGGGCTCCACGGTCACCGTGTAGGCAATCGGCTCCGATATCGCCCGTACACTGGGCACCCCTGTCCCGGGCGGCGCTACGCCGGTGGTCCAGATGCGGCCGTCGAACTGCCAGAACACCGGGCCCCGCCAGTACAGCTGGGCGGTGCGTGGCGGCGGGCCAGCGAACTCCACCCGGAACGCGATGTCGCCGGAGGCCGAAAGCTGGCCGAAGCTGCCCGGGCTCATCGAGTCGGACAGCCCGGTGGTGGCCCGGGTCGCGTCGCGCGGCACGCCCCATAACGGACCGGGCACGCGCGGGAAGAACAGGAACAGGGCGACCATCAATGGCACCGCCTGCATGAGCATCTGCGCCGCCAGGACGCCAGCGTGGCGCAGCGGTGGCTGCCTGTGCTGCAGGCCGATCATGGTTGCGGTGATCACCCAGACCGCCGCCAGCATCAACGCTGCTGTCGGCAGCGTCTGTGAGAACAGGAAATTGGTGATCACCAGAAAATAGGCGAGAAAGACCAGAACCACCGCATCGCGCTGCGCCTTCAGTTCCAGCAGCTTGAGCGAGATCATGATCGACAGCAGCGCGACCCCGGCCTCGCGGCCGAACAGCGTGCCGTACTGCAGGAACACCCCGCCGCTGGCTGCACTGACCATCAGGATCAGCAGGCTGCGCGGCGGCGCCCGCAGCCGACCATGCATGACCGCGATGCGCCAGCCGATGAACAGCAGGATCAGCGCAGTGAGCCACCAGGGCAGGCGCAACGCATGTGGCGCCATCACCAGCGCGAGCGCGACCAGCAGGGCCCAGCTGTTGTGCCGGTCAAGCCCGATGTCGATCTGGTGCTGTCGACCCCGCAACAGGCGTTTGCCGATCATGAACGCCCGCCAGAACGCAAGGCCACTGCCGGCAAGCAGCAGCAGGCGGGGCGCGCCGAAGACGAGTGGCGCGAGGATCAACGGGGCGATCAATAGACACCACAGGGCTTCGTGCAGCCAGTGGCGTTTCGGATCGGGTGCGCCTGCTGGGTGGGCCAGGCCGTTGGCGCTGACGCTGATGCTCATTGCCTGGCTTCGTGAAGTGCGAGCGCCGCAAGAGCCGTTTCCCGGTGGCCCTCGCCGCTGGCGATCGGC
Organism: Burkholderiales bacterium; assembly: GCA_038205245.1. GTDB lineage: Bacteria > Pseudomonadota > Gammaproteobacteria > Burkholderiales > CAIKXV01 > CAIKXV01. The sequence continues at coordinate 41,250 of JBBRCD010000019.1, read as the reverse complement.
AGCGTGCGTCCGGGAATGCGCAGGCCGAATGCCGCGCCGCTGTTGTCGGCCTCCAGCACCCAGCGCGCCAGGCGGGACAGCCGGCCTTCGTCGCCGAGCGATTGCGGGAGCAAGTCCCAGTCCAGCCAGATCTGCGCGCCCGCTTCGCCGGCGAACTGTTTGGTCAGCAGCCCCTGGCCGCGCGCAACCGCCTTCCACGCGATCCGTTGCGGTGAATCGCCAGCGTGCCAGGGCCGCAGCCCGGCGAAATCATCCTGCCCGGCAGTCGCGGCGGAGTGGCGGCCGTTGCCAGCCCCGCTGGCGGGGATCGGGGTCAGGGTCGACTCGGGGCGCGGGAAGACGATGGCAAAGCGATCCGGTTCCACATGCGCCCAGGCGTAGAACATGCCAAGCGGATAGCGGGTGAACACGGTCAGCCGACCAGTGTACAGCCGTCCTCGGGTCAGCGCCGGAATGCGCAGCAGACAGCGCCCGGTCGCGAGCCCGGGACAGTCGGTCGATTGCGGCGCACCTGAGTGTGGCATGGCGCTGCCCGTGGCGATCGCGGTCTGTACGACACCGATAGAAAAACGCGGCAGGCGGCGCGGGTTGGCCAGGGTGACCTCGAACCTCGCGCTCTCGCCGGCAAACACCCGCCCCACCGGATTCACGCTTATCTCCAGCCCGGACAGGTTGCGGAACGCGTGCACTATCGAGAGCATCGCCATCGACCCGAGCAGAAAGGTGAGCACGAAGCCCAGGCTGAGGCTGTAGTTGATCGAGCCCCCCAGCATCACCAGCAGCACGATGGCGAAAAGAAAGCCGTAGCGGGTGGGCAGAAGGAAGATGCGCCGCTGGGTGAGTCGCACCGGGTTGGCTTCGCGGCCCCGGTGATGGAACAGCCACTCGGTGAGCCTGCGCAGAGGGGATGCCGGCATCTGGATGTGTCGCCCGCGTGCCCGCGGATCAGGGGATCGCGACTTCGGCCAGCAACCGCTCGGCGAGTTCCTGCCCGGGGATGACACCACCCAGCGTCTGCCCGTGCAATCGATGCCCGGCCACCGAGGGCAGGACTGCCTGGATATCCTCGGGCTCGACCTGAGCGCGCCCGTCGATCAGCGCCCACGCGCGCGCGCCATTGAGCAGGGCAAGCCCGGCGCGCGGCGACAGGCCGTTGACCAGTTCGGCTGCCTGCCGGGTGTGGGCGAGCAGCGCCTGTACATAGTCGATGAGGGCGGCAGACACGAACACCGCCCGTGCCGCGCTCTGCATCTGACGCAGGTCTTCGACCTGCATGCACGCCGGCAGGTCGTCGATCATCGTGCGCCGTTCGGCACCGGCGAGCAGCGCGCGTTCGGCTGTGGCGTCCGGATAACCCAGGTGTATGCGCATCAGGAAGCGGTCCAGTTGCGACTCCGGCAGGTCGAAGGTGCCGATCTGATGCGACGGGTTCTGGGTGGCGATGACGAAGAAGGGCTCGGGCAGGCGGCGGGTCGCGCCCTCGATGGTCACCTGGTGTTCCTCCATCGCTTCGAGAAGCGCGCTTTGGGTCTTCGGTGTGGCGCGGTTGATCTCGTCGGCCAGGATCAGCTGGGCGAACACCGGTCCGGGATGAAAGGCGAATGTCCTGGTGGTCATGTCGAACACTGACACACCGAGGATGTCCGCGGGTAGCAGGTCGCTGGTGAACTGGATACGATGGAAGTCCAGCCCGAGCGATTTGGCGATCGCATGGGCGAGGGTGGTCTTGCCGACACCGGGAAGGTCTTCGATCAACAGGTGTCCGCGGGCCAGCAGGCAGGCGATCGCGAGTCTGATCTGTGTGCTTTTGCCCAGGATCACGGTGCCGACCTGGTCGATTACGCTGTGGATGAGGTTGGCCATGGCTTTCGGATTTACGGCTGCGCGGGCTCGATCTTGATCGAGTTCGTGCAGCGCGGCGATCAAGCCGGCTGCGTCCAGCCGGTACCGGTGGGTGTCGGTTAAGCTCGGGCGAGGACTTTGCACCCGCGGCTGGGCACTGTCCACACCCGGGCTGCTGGGCCGCGGACGCGCAGCCTTCGGTGCCTCACCTGCAGCAGCTGAAAGAGATGACCACAGAACGAGATGACCATGGAACGAGATGACGACGGAACGACATGACGACAGCCTGGATCAGCCACGATAGTTGCAAGCTGCATGAAATGGGCGACCATCATCCCGAGTGCCCGGATCGGATAAGTGCGATCGAGGACCGTCTGGCGGGCGATAGCGCCCTGCGCGCCTTGCTGCGTCTGGAGACGGCGCCGCTGGCCACCGCCGAGCAACTGGGCCGGGCGCACGACCCGCGTTATGTCGAGGCGATCGAGCGGCTCTCGCCCCGGTCCGGGTTGCGCCAGATCGATCCGGACACGGCGATGAATCCGTACACCCTGGAAGCGGTGCGCCGCGCCGCCGGGGCGGCGGTTCTGGCCACTGACCTGGTCGTGCTCGGCGAGGTGGACAACGCCTTCTGCCTGGTGCGTCCGCCCGGCCATCATGCCGAGCATGCGCGCGCCATGGGCTTTTGCATCTTCAACAATGTGGCGGTCGCGGTCGCCCACGCCCTGGCCGTGCATGGGCTGGAGCGGGTGGCCGTCGTGGACTTCGACGTGCACCATGGCAACGGCACCGAAGATATCTTCCGCGACGAGCCCAGAGTGATGATGGTGTCGACCTTCCAGCATCCGCTCTATCCCTACAGCGGTATCGATGGCCGCTCGGAACGAATGGTGAACGTTCCGCTGCCGGCAGGCGCCGACGGGCGCGCCTTTCGCGCCGCGGTGACCGAAGACTGGCTGCCCGCCCTGGATCGGTTTTCGCCGCAGATGCTGTTCATCTCGGCTGGCTTCGATGCGCACCGGGACGATCAACTCGCCTCGCTGGCGCTGGTCGAGGACGACTATGCCTGGGTGACCCGGCAGCTGATGGCGGTGGCCGACCAGCACAGCGCGGGGCGGATCGTATCCGTACTCGAGGGGGGCTACAGCCTGCCGGCCCTGGCCCGCAGCGTGCTCGCCCATGTTCGCCAGCTTGCCGACAGGCCGGCTCAGGGCCACTGACTGGCACCGCTCGACTCACCGTTGCTCTGCGCCCGTCCAGGGCGACGCGCCGATCACATGAACTCAAAGGAATCAGGGTGTTGGGCGTGTTCCGTGCGGTATGACATGGCTCAAGATAGCGCTTCTTCAGCCGATATCTCACCATGGCGAGCGCGATGATCCGGCAGGAAGGCAGCAGCGACTTCGCGACCGGGTCGAAGGCCGCCCGATCGCTGAGCGGAAGGCTGCTGCCCGCGGCGATCGCGCTGTTCTGCGTATTGTTCGGCGTGACCTTGTGGGTGACCTACCAGCGGGAGGTCGACCGGGCCGAGTCGACGCGGATACGGGCCAGCGAACAGGCTCTGGTAGCGGTGCGTTCGGAGATCGAAGGTCGCATCGCGACCCTGGACGCGCTTGCGCTCGGGCTGATGCGCTCGACTGAGCTGACCCGGGCGCTAGCGCAGAACGACCGCCGCGGGTTGCTCGACCTTTCAGCATCGGCGTTTCGCCAGATGCGTGCAGAGCACGGCGTCGACCGGATGTACTTCCTCGCGCCTGACCGCACGGTGATCGCCCGGCCGCACGACCCGCAGCGCAGTGGAGACCAGTCCACACACGGGTCGGTGCTACAAGCGGCAGCCACTCTCGCGCCGGCGCAGGGTGTGGAGCGCGCGGCCACCGGGGATACCTTGCTGTCGGTCGTGTATCCGTGGGTCCGCGACGGTCGGGTTGTCGGCATGGTCGAATTGGCGGTGCCGCTACTGCGCCTCGCCGATCGGGCAGAAAGCCTGGCGCGGGTGCAAATGTTGGTGATCGGAAGCACGCGGGGCGCCGATGGCACCGACCATCGGGTGCTGCTGCACGCAGGTGGCAGCGCGTTGCCGGCGGTCGTCGAACAGTGGCTGGCGACCCCCGCGGCGCAGCCCTTGCCCGAGCGTGTCCATAGCTGTGAACGCCTGCGCTGCATGCAGGTGTTGAACATGCGCCTGCCCCAGATGCACCCGGGCGTGGAGGGTAGACTTCTGCTGGTTCAGGACGTGTCTGACCTGGACCGGGCGTCGCGCGCCGCGATCAGCACACTGGCACTGGTGACCGGTATCCTGGCCAGCCTCGGACTGATCACCCTGCTGCTGGTCCTCGCGCAGGTCAGACGCTATCGTCTCGAGCGTGAACAGGCCGGCACGATCAACAGGCGGATGCAATCCGAGATCGAGCAGCGGGTCAGTGTCGAACGCGAGCTGAAGACGGCGCAGGAGCGCCTCGACCAGCGCGTTGCCGAGCGTACTGCCGAACTGCGGCGGATCAACGACACGCTCGCCGAGGAGATCTCTGAGCGCAAGGCGACTCAGGTTCAGGTTCGTGACACCGAGCAGAGGCTCGAGCTGGCATTGCAGGCGTCCGAGATCGCCCTGTTCGATCTCGAGCTGGACTCCGGGTCGCTGTACCTGACCGGACAGTGGTCAGCGATGCTGGGTGAGGCGCCGCAGGTGCTGCCCCGGTCTGTCGAGGCGTTTCAGCAGAAGGTGCACCCGGAGGATCGTCCGGCGCTGGCCAGCGCGATCGATCAGGCTGCCGCGGGTACGGCAGCAGCGCCGTTCTCGATCCAGTGCCGGGTGTGCGACAGCAGTGGTCACTGGCGGCGTGTTCATGCCACTGGCAAGGTGGTCGCCCACGATGGCAGTGGACGGCCGCAGCGGATTGCCGGCACCCTCGCTGACGTCACCCACCACTGGCAGATGGTCGATGCGCTCACCCAGAGCGAGGCGCGTTTCCGGAGCCTGACCGAGCTTTCCTCCGACTGGTACTGGGAACAGGACGGGCATCTGCGCTTTACGGAGATCTCTGGCCAGGCGTTGGAGCAGGCTGGCATCGCGCCTGAGGAATGCACAGGCCGGCGATGGGACGAGGTTCAGATGTTCGACATGCCCGCGGCGTTCTGGGACAGCTTCCATCTCAGGCTTGCTGCGCAGGGCGGCTTTCGAGATGTCGAACTGCAACTGCGCCGTGCGGATGGCCAACTGCACTATGTCACGGTCAGCGGACGGCCGGTCTTCGACGAACGCCGGCAGGCTTTCATCGGTTACCGCGGCACCGGGCGCAATGTCACCGAGCGCAAGTGGGGTGAGGCCAGACGCGCGATGGAGTATGCGGTGACCGGCATCCTTGCCCAGAGCGGGCCGGTGCAGTCGACGATCGCACGCATCATCGAGACCATATGCACCGGGCTGCACTGGGATTGCGGCGGGCTGCTCATGCTCGATCGGGGCGATGGCGCGCTCTACATGGCTGAGGCCTGGGGGGATGGCACCGCCGAGATCGCGCGCTTCGTTGAAGTGTCCCGGATGTCGCGCGCGGCGCCAGAGCGCCCGGGCGGCATCGCCCGCCGCGTATGGCGCGAGAACCGCGCGATCTGGCTGGAGGACATTGCCGACGCTGACGCGCTGCGTCGAGCCGAGGCGGTGAAGGCAGCGGGCCTGAAAACCGCGTTCGCGTTTCCGATCCGTTCTCGCGACACCACGATCGGTGTGCTCGACTTCTTCAGCCGCACCCGGCGTGCGCCCGATCTGGCGCTGCTCGACTCGGTGCGGGCGATCGGCCTGCAGATCGGGCAGTTCATCGAGCGCAAGGAGGCCGAGACCAAGCTGCGCCTGGCGGGCAAGACGGTGGAGAGCGCGGCCGAGAGCATCATCGTCACCGATGAGCGCGGGTACATTGTCGACGTCAACCCGGCGTTCTCGATGATCACCGGCTATGAGCGTGACCAGGTGCTCGGGCGCAGTCTGCGTATGCTCCGCTCTGACCGGCAGAGTGCGGCGGACTATCGGGCGATGTGGGCAGTGGTGCGCCAGGACGGAAAATGGCAGGGCGAACTCTGGAGTCTGCGCAGCAACGGTGAGGTGTTCCCGGAGTGGGTATCGATCTGCGCGGTGCGCAGTGACGATGGCGGGGTGACCCACTTCGTTACGGTGGGCACTGACATCAGTCAGCGCAAGGTCAGCGAGGAGCGGCTGCAGTATCTGGCCAACTACGACCCGCTGACCCAGCTGCCAAACCGCGCTGCGTTCAATCAGCAACTGGAGCACGCGATTCACCAGGCACACCGGCACGGCCGGATGCTCGCCTTGCTGTTCGTCGATCTGGATCGCTTCAAGATGATCAACGACTCGCTTGGTCACGAGGCGGGCGATGGCGTGCTGCGCGAGGCCGCCGGACGGCTGCATGACTGCCTGCGCAGCGCCGACATCGTGTGCCGCCTGGGCGGGGACGAGTTCGTGATCATCGTCGAGGAGCTGGCGACGCTGACTCCGGTCGCCGGCATTGCCGAGAAGATACTGCACGCGATCGCCCGGCCGTTCCTGGTCGCGAATCAGGAATTTCACCTCACCGCCAGCGTCGGCATCGCTGGCTACCCGGTAGACGGCACGGATCGGCAGCAGCTTCTGAGGAATGCCGATGTCGCGATGTACCGGGCGAAGGAGCTCGGCAAGAACAAGTTTCAGTTCTACTCCGCGCAGATGAACGCGCATTCGTTCGAGCGGCTGGTGCTCGAGGCAGCGTTGCGTCGGGCGATGGAACGAAGCGAGCTCGAGCTGTGGTACCAGCCCTGTGTAGATCTGGCGACCCAGCGCATCGCCGGTGCGGAAGCGCTGCTGCGCTGGCGCCACCCGCAGATGGGGCTGGTGTCGCCGGCGCAGTTCATCCCGCTGGCCGAGGAGACCGGTCTTATCGTGCCCATCGGCGAGTGGGTGGTGGAGCATGCCTGCCAGGAGGCGCGTCAATGGCAACTGCCCGGACAGGCGCCGATGCGCGTGGCGGTGAATCTGTCGGCGCGTCAGTTCGCGCACGAGACGCTGGTGGATATGATTGCAAGCGCGCTCAAGCGGCATGCGCTCGTCCCGGGCACGCTGGAGCTCGAGATCACCGAGAGCATGGTGATGAACAATACCGAACAGGCGGTGGGCCTGCTCTCGGCGCTCAAGGCAATGGGCTGCCACCTGTCGATCGATGACTTCGGCACCGGCTACTCGTCGCTGGCGCAGCTCAAGCGCTTCCCGGTACACAGCCTGAAGATCGACCGGTCGTTCGTGCAGGGCTTGCCTGACGATGCGGACGATTCGGCGATCACCCGGGCGGTGATCGCGATGGCGCACAGTCTGAAGCTGCGCGTGATTGCAGAAGGTGTCGAGACACGCGAGCAGCTGCAGTTCCTGCGCGAGCATGGTTGCGACGCCGTGCAGGGCTACTTCTTCGGGAAGCCCATGCCCGCGGACGCTTTCGCCCGGGTTCTGGCCAGCGACCGCTTGCGCCACGGGATGGCGGCGGCGTGACTGGCGCCAGAGTGCTGCGTGACTGTGCCGCGTGACTGCGCCGCGTGACTGCGCCGTTCAGCGGTCGAACAGCAATGCGGCCAGTACCAGCCGGCCTTCGCCCATCAGGATGTTGTAGGTCCGGCATGCAGCCGCAGTGTCCATCGCCTCGATGCCGATACGCGCGTCGGCGAGCGGACGGGTGAGCCGCGGCGACGGAAAGCGCAGACGGCGGCCAGTACCGACCAGCACCAGTTCCGGCCCATGGTGAGCGATCCGTTCGAAGTCGGATTCGCTCAGGGCATCGAAATCCAGCACTGGCCAGGCGAGCGGCCCGAGGCTGGGGCCGACCAGAAGTGGCTGGTCATGGCGTGTGCCATTGACCAGTACATGGTCTAACCCGTAACCGGTGATGGCGTTGAGTCCGGAAGTCTCGGCCAGGTGGAACTTCATCGCCGGTGGGGGTCCTTGCAGCGGGTCAGTACGGCGGGTCAGTACGGCGGGTCAGTCTGGTGCCAGCGCAGACAGCACGGCGTAGAGCTTCGATTTGGCCTCGAAGCCTACGCCTGGCTCCTGCGGCAGCCGGACATAACCGTTCTCGACCGGGATGCCGTCAGCGAAACCCCCGAACGGCTGGAACACGCCTGGATAGGACTCGTTGCCACCCAGCCCCAGGCCAGCAGCGATATTGAGCGACATCTGATGTCCGCCATGCGGGATGCAGCGGCGCGGCGACCAGCCGTTATCGCGCAGCATCGACAGGGTCCGAAGATACTCGACCAGCCCGTAGGACAACGCACAGTCGAACTGCAGCCAGTCGCGGTCGGCGCGCATGCCGCCGTAGCGGATCAGGTTGCGTGCATCCTGCATCGAGAACAGATTTTCGCCGGTGGCCATCGGATGCGGATAGTGCTCGGCAAGGGCGGCCTGCAGCGCATAGTCGAGCGGGTCGCCTGCCTCTTCGTACCAGAACAGGCCGTAGGGGGCGAGCGCCTTGGCATAGGCGACCGCGGTGGCCAGGTCGAATCGCCCGTTGGCATCGACCGCCAGACGGTCACCACGACCGACCACCGAGAGCACGGCGTCGATCCGGCGCAGGTCCTGGTCCAGATCATCGCCGATCTTTATCTTCACCACCGAATAGCCCAGGTCGAGGTAGCTGCGCATCTCTGCCTTGAGCGCCTCCAGGTCTTTGCCCGGGTAGTAGTAGCCCCCGGCGGCATAAACGAACACCCGGTCGTCGGCCTCGCCGCCACGATAGCGGTCGGCGAGCAGCCGCCAGAGGGGTTTTCGCTCGATCTTCGCCACTGCATCCCAGATCGCCATGTCGAGCACGCCGATGGCCACCGAGCGCTCGCCGTGTCCGCCCGGTTTTTCGTTGGCGAACAGGCAGGCCCAGGCCTTGTGCGGGTCGAGGTTGTCGCCACTGGCATCGGTGAGCGAGTGCGGGTCGGCGGCAAGCAGGCGCGGGATGAAGCGCTCGCGCAGCAACCCGCTCTGCGCATAGCGGCCGTTCGAGTTGAAGCCATAGCCGATCACCGGGCGGCCGTCACGCACGACATCGGTGACGACCGCAACAATGCTGGCGGTCATCTTCGAGAAATCGATATAGGCGTTGCGAATCGCCGAAGCAATCGGCGCGACGCCCTCATGTATTGCGACGATCCTGATCGGGGTCACTCGACCCGCGCGCCGGACAGCTTAACCAGCCTTGCGTAGCGCTCCATCTCGATCGGAATCAGCCGGGCGAACTCGTCCGGCGTCATGATCAGGGGCTCCAGGCCCTGCTGGAACAGCGCGTCGCGCACGTCGGGGCCCGAGAGGGCTTTCGACAGCGCCTGTGCGACCCGGTCGACGACAAACCGCGGCAGTTTCGCCGGACCCCATACGCCCATCCACGGGCTCATCTCGTAGCCCGGCAGGCCGGACTCGGCCACGGTCGGGATCTCCGGCAGCATCGACAATCGCTTCGCCGAGGATGTCGCGACTGCCCGGAGTTTTCCCGCCTTTACCTGTCCCATCACCGAGGGCACGGTGGCCAGCATCAGCGGGACCTCGCCACCCAGCAGGCCGACGAGCGCCGGACCGCCCCCCTTGTAGGGCACATGCTCCATTTCGATCTTCGCCATCGAGGTGAGCAGCGTCATCGACAGATGCGGCGCGCTGCCATTGCCGGCCGAGGCGAAAAGGACCTGCCTCGGCTTGGCCCGGGCAAGGGCGATCAATTCCTTGACCGACTTCACCGGAAACGAGGGGTGGACCACCAGAAGTGTCGGCTGGGTCGATACGGTGCCGATCGGGGTGAAGTCCTTCACCGTGTCATAGCCAAGCTTTGGATACAGCGCCGCATTGGACAGATGGGTCACCGAATGCAGCATCAGCGTATAGCCATCGGAGTCGCTTCTGGCGACAACCTCGGCGCCCACGGTCCCCGCCGCACCTGAGCGGTTCTCGATCGTGATCGGCTGACCCACACCTTCGATCATGCGCTGAAGAATGATCCGCGCAGCGATATCGTTCGACCCTCCGGGCGGCCAGGGCACGACCATGCGGATCGGCTTGGCCGGCCAGTTGGCCTGTGCAAACGCGGCTGTGGGTGTGGCCATGTATATGGCCAGAAGCGAAGCCAGGACGGCCAGGACTGCTGCCCGGGCTCTTGTGTCGCCCGCTGCAGCGGCAGTCGATGCAGCGGCTGTCGATACAGATCCAGGCGTCAATACGCTGTTCATGCAAACTCCTCTCGATGCGGCAGGTGTGGCGATTACTGTGACCCCGCCGGCTCTGCGACCGGTTCGGGCGGTGTGTCGCGGTGTGACGCGATGTGACGTTCTCAGGCGAGCCAGCCAAGCATCGAGGGTTCCTGGTGGAGTCGCCAGCAGCGGGCGATCACCGTTCGCATCTCGTCCGGCGACGCGCCGTCGGCGTAAGCGGCGAGCCGAAGCGCCTTGTCCTCGAGCTCCTGGCGGGACAGCGTATTGCCAGGATCGCCCTTGGGGGTATCGACCCGCTGCTCGAAACGGCGACCCCCGGTGGTGACCACCTCGACCCGGCCGAGCCAGCGCTTCGGGTAGGCGCGGTCGATCTCCGGATCGAGCACCATGGAGACGCGGCCGACGAAGTCGCGAATCTTCGTGTCCCGCAGCGCCGGGTCGGTGAACTCGCCCAGACCGGCGCGGCCGTTGATCGCAATCTGCGCGAGCACGAAGCCCATCGAGAACTTCGATTGGTGGATCGACTGCGGATCGGTGACCGGGCCCAGAACGTCGATGGCGCCCTGATGCACATGACAGCGCACGCTGGCGATCGCTCCCGAGTCCAGACCGTGGGCGTTCATCAGGTCGAGCAGCGCATCGGCTGCGGGATGGGTGTGGCGGCAGGACGCATGAAACTTGAACGAGGTCTCGGCCAGCGCCCAGCGCTCGCCCAGGCGATCGGTGAGATACATCGGGTCGGCATCCGAGGACATGCCAGCACCCATGCCGGTCGGACCCTCGAGGATGCGCCGCGCGCCAGTGAAGCCGTAGCGGGCAAGCCAGGCAGCGGTCAGCCCGTTGGCCGCAGCCTTCGCGGTATGCAGCTGCTTGGAGTCGGCGCCATCACGCAGGAACTCCCACAGACCGGCCGCCTGGGTCCCGGCTGATCCGAGACAATGCTGCATCCGATCGGCATCGAGCTTGAGCAGGTGGCCGACTGCGGCAGCGGCCGCCAGGGTGCCGGCGGTGCCGGTGGTGTGGAACACCTTGTAGTGCGATCGTCCGAGGAATTCACCGACGCGGATGCCGCACTCGTAGCCGGCGACACAGGCGGTGATGAACTCGGGTCCGCTGGCGCCGACCGCCTGCGCAGTGGCGAGTGCGGCGGGGAAGACCACCGTTGCCGGATGCAGCACCGAGCTGTTATGCAGGTCGTCCTGCTCGACTACATGCGAGGCACCGCCATTGACCAGGGCGGCGAACAGCGGCGAGCTGAAGGTGCGATTGGTCAGCACCTGGGCGGCTCCTGGGGTGTCGGCCGACGCTGGGCCCATGGTTACCGCAAAGCGCTCCAGCACCTTGATCGGCCGCGCCGTCCGGCCCGCCAGCGCGCAGGCGAACCAGTCGAGGAACAGGTCTTCACAGCGGGCGACCACAAGTGCCGGAATCTGCTCGTAGCGCAGAGTGGCGAGAAAGCCGGACAGCAGGGCGGTCGGGTTGTCGGCGGGTTGCGCGGGTCGGTCGTTCAATCCGTCATTCAGTCGGTCATTCACGCGGTCATTCATGCTGGCAGTTCCTCCGGGTCACGGCACTCGGTTGCGCGGTCGGGCGTTTCGCGGTCGGGCGTTTTCAAACCGCGCGTGACTGGTGCAATGAGACAATGGATTCGGCGCTGTGGCCCAGCTCAGCGAGGATCCGGTCGGTATGCTCGGCGAGCGCGGGCACCGGGTCCATTGCCGCCTCGAAGTCGGCGAACGCGGCAGGTGGCAATACCGCCTGCATCGTGCCTCCGGGATGGGACACTTCCCGCCAGCGATCGCGCGCCTTCAGCTGCTCATGATCCCAGACGTCGTCCGGGGTGTTCAACCGACCGTTGGCGATGCCGGCACTGTCCAGACGTTCCACCAGTTGCGCGGCGGTCAGTTTCGAGAACACTGCCGAGAAAATCTCCATCATCTCGGCGCGGCGCTCGGTGCGCCGGGTATTGCTGTCGAAGCGTGGGTCGTGTGCGAGTGCCGGCTGCTGCAGCACCTTGTCACAGAACACCGCCCACTCCCGCTCGTTCTGCAGTCCGAGCATAACGCTCCTGCCGTCGCCACAGTCGAACTTGCCGTAGGGGACGATGGTTGCATGGTCAGGTCCGCTGCGTCTGGGTGCAGTGCCGGAGTAGTGCGTGTAGTACACCGGGTGGCTGTTCCATTCGACCAGGCAGTCGAACATCGGCACTTCGATATGCGCGCCCTCGCCAGTCTTCTCGCGCCGGTAGAGTGCGGCCAGGATCGCCGAGTAGGCATGCATGCCAGTGGCGATGTCGGCGATGGACACGCCGACCTTGCACGGCGTGTCGGCTGTGCCGGTGACAGAAAGCACACCGGACTCGCTCTGGATCAGAAGGTCGTAGGCCTTCTTCTGCGCATACGGGCCGCTCGCGCCATAGCCGGAGATGTCGCAGACGATCAGGCGCGGGTGTTTCGCGCGCAGCGCGGTTGCGCCAAAGCCGAGGCGGTCGGTTGCGCCCGGCGCCAGGTTCTGCAGCACCACGTCGGCGCGCGCGACCAGTGCATGCAGGATCTCCTGCGCAGCCGGCTGCTTGAGATCGAGGCTGAGCGACTCCTTGTTCCGATTCAGCCAGACGAAGTACGCCGACTGGCCACCGACTGCCTTGTCATAGCCGCGGGCGAAGTCCCCGCCATCGGGGCGCTCGACCTTGATCACCCGGGCGCCGAGATCGCCAAGCTGGCGCGCGGCGAACGGCGCGGCCACCGCCTGCTCGATCGAGACGATCGTGATTCCGGTGAGTGGAAGCTTCGGTTTTATCACCAGGGCACTCAAAACGAGCGCGGCATGCCGAGCACATGCTCGCCGATGTAGGACAGGATCAGGTTGGTCGAGATCGGCGCCACCTGATAGAGCCTGGTCTCGCGGAACTTGCGCTCGACATCGTACTCGGCGGCGAAGCCGAACCCGCCATGGGTCTGGATGCAGACGTTCGCGGCTTCCCAGGACGCGTCCGCGGCAAGCAGCTTGGCCATGTTCGCCTCGGCGCCACAGGGCAGGCCGGCATCGAACATCGCACAGCCCTTGAAGCGCATCAGGTCGGCGGCCTCGACATTCACATGTGCGCGTGCGATAGGGAACTGGATGCCCTGATTCTGGCCGATCGGCCGGTCGAACACGACCCGGTCCTTCGAGTACTGGGTCGCCTTCTCGATGAACCAGTGGCCATCGCCGATGCATTCGGCGGCGATCAGCAGCCGCTCTGCGTTCATTCCATCCAGGATGTACTTGAAGCCCTTGCCTTCTTCGCCGATCAGATTCTCTGCCGGTACCTCGAGGTTGTCGAAGAACAGCTCGTTGGTCTGATGATTCATCATGTTGCGGATCGGCTTGACGGTCAGGCCGTGGCCGATCGACTGCTTGAGGTCGACCATGAACACCGACAGGCCCTCGGATTTCTTCTTCACCTGGTTCTTCGGGGTGGTGCGCGCGAGCAGCAGCATCAGGTCAGAGTAGAGCACGCGCGAGATCCACACCTTCTGGCCATTGACGATGTAACGGTCACCCTGGCGCACCGCGGTGGTCTTGAGGTTGGTGGTGTCGGTGCCGGTCGAGGGTTCGGTGACCCCGAACGACTGCAGGCGCAGCTTGCCACTGGCGATACCCGGGAGATACCTGCGTTTCTGCTCTTCCGAGCCGTGGCGCAGCACTGTGCCCATGGTGTACATCTGGGCGTGCACATACCCCGAGTTTCCGCCGGCGTGGTTGATCTCCTCGAGGATGATCGAAGCCTCGGTCAGGCTGACCCCAGAGCCGCCGTACTCCTCGGGGATCAGCGCCCCCAGCCAGCCTGCTTCTTCCAGTGCCTTGATGAAGGCCTCCGGATAGCCTCGCTCCTCGTCTATCCTGCGCCAGTACTCGCCGTTGAATCCCGCGCAGAGGTCGCGAACCGCCTCTCGCAGCGGCTGGTGGGTGTCGATCGGGTGTGGCGCATTCATCGTTGCAGGTTCGTCGTTGAAGTTACGTTGAGGGGCGCAGGCGCGGGTTCAAATTATAGGCGCGCTTGACCGTGGGCGTCAGCGAATCCTATGATGCCCGACCCGCCGGATTGCCGCGCCGCAGGCAGGGCTGCTGTGACACCTGATGCCGTGACGGCCGATGGTGTGACGCCCAATGCTGTGACACCTGATCGAGGCAGAGCGCTGCGGCGCCCGGCGACACGCTGCCTGCCTTGACCAGACCCCCACCGATCAGGACTCCAAGTGGCTGAAGCAACCACCGGCTGGCCGGACGAGGTCTACGCCGAACTCGAGGCTGCAGACATCCGACAGGTGTCCTACGTGCCCGATGCCGGACACAGCCGGCTGATCCAGCGCTGCCAGGCCAATCCCGGGATGCATACCGTATCGCTGACCACCGAGGAAGAGGGGGTGGCCATGGGTCTTGGCGCATGGCTCGGCGGCGACCGGCACGTCCTCCTGATGCAATCCTCGGGCGTGGGCAACACCATCAACATGCTTGCCGCGCCGATCGAGATGCGGGTGCCGCTGCTGATGCTGGTGACCATGCGCGGCGAGTGGGCCGAGTTCAATCCCTGGCAGCTGCCGATGGGTCAGGGGACGCGGGCGGCACTGGAGAGCGTAGGCACGCTGGTCTACCCGGTAGACCACCCGGCGCAGATCGCCGAGACGGTGGGCGCCGCTGCGAAGATCGCCTTCAATACCGGTCGCGCCGTCGCCGTTCTGATCGGCCAGCGGGCGATCGGTTCGAAGAACTGGAACAAGTAGTTTCCTGCACACCGCCCGGACACCAGAACCATGGCCAGCCGCAACGCCCGCACTGCCGCCCGCACGACTCCCAGCAAAAGGTCGACCGCCGTCCCCGGACCAGCGACCGTGCTGCTGCGGCGCGACCTGATCGGGGCGATCCTCGCCCGGCGCGGCGATGCCCTGGTCGTCACCGGTCTGGGCACGACCTGCTATGACGTGTTCTCGTTCGGCGACGACCCGCTCAATTTCTACAACTGGGCCGGGATGGGTGGCGCGGCGATGATCGCCTGTGGTCTCGCTCTGGCGCAACCGGGGCGCCGGGTACTGTGCATCACCGGCGATGGCGAGATGCTCATGGGCTTGGGCAGTCTGGCCACCATTGCCTGCGAGAAGCCGGCCAACCTGTCGATCGTGGTGATGGACAACGAGCACTATGTCGAGACCGGGATGCAGGGTACCCACACCGGGCGCGGTGTCGATCTGGCCGGCATTGCGGCGGCCGCCGGCTTCCCGCTGACCGCCAACGTGGTGGACCACGCAGGGTTCAAGCTCGCGCTGCCGATGATCCACGGCCGGGTCGGTCCGGTGTTCGTCAATCTCAAGGTGAGTCCGGCACAGCCACCGATGACGCTGCCCATGCGCGATGGACCCTACATCCGCAGTCGTTTCCGGGATGCCCTGCTCGGGCCGGCGGTCGCCCATCCGACGATGGTGCCCGGCGGGCGGTGAGCGCACCGCAGATCAGTGCGAACACAGACTCGGCCACAGACGCGACCACAGACCCGACCACAGACCCGACCACAGACCCGACCCGATCCCCGACCTTCAAGACTGCCCCGGAAAGTCCCGATGGATACCAGCACCGAGACCCTGAAGGTCTACCGCCACTACATCGACGGTCGGCCGGCCGCACCGGCCGGTGACCATTACTTCGAGACGTTCAATCCGTTCACCGCGAGACCCTGGGCGATGATCGCCCGCGGCGATGCGCGCGATGTCGACCTCGCGGTGCAGGCGGCGCATCGCGCGTTCATCGCCGGCCCCTGGCCGAAGTTCACGGCGTCTCAACGCGGCGCGCTGTTGCTCAAGCTCGCCGACCTGATCGGTCCGCAGGCGCAGCGGCTGGCCGAGATCGAGGTGCGTGACAACGGCAAGCTGATCGCCGAGATGGCCGGCCAGACCGCCTATATGGCCAATTGGTATCGCTACTACGGCGGCCTGGCCGACAAGATCGAAGGCGCGGTGATTCCGTCCGACAAGGCGGACACCTTCAACTTTACCCGGCATGAACCGCTCGGTGTGATCGCCGCGATCGTGCCGTGGAACTCGCCGCTGCTGTTGACCGCGTGGAAGCTCGCACCGGCGCTCGCTGCCGGCAATACCGTGGTGATCAAGCCATCCGAGTACACCTCGGCCTCGATCCTGGAGTTCATGACGCTGATCGAGCAGGCCGGGTTTCCGCCCGGCGTGGTCAATGTGGTCACCGGATTCGGACCGGACGTGGGTGCGCCGCTGTCCGAGCATCCCCTGGTGGCCAAGGTCGCCTTCACCGGCTCGGATCGTACCGGTCAGCTGATCTACGAGAGCGCGGCCCGGGGCCTGAAGCGGGTCAGCATGGAACTGGGCGGCAAGTCCCCGAACATCGTGTTTTCCGATGCCGAGATGGACAACGCGGTGAACGGGGTGATCTCCGGCATCTTCGCCGCCAGTGGCCAGACCTGTATCGCCGGTTCCCGACTGCTGGTACAGCGCTCGATCCATGATGAGTTCGTCAAGCGGCTGGTGGCTGTGGCGAAAACTGCGAGACTCGGTGACCCGATGAGTACCGACACGCAGGTCGGCCCGGTCACCAATCTGCCGCAGTACCGGAAGATTCTCGAGTACATCGACATCGCGAAAGGCGAGGGGGCCTACGCTGTGCTGGGGGGCAGCAGGGCAACCGGTCCGCAATGTGGCGACGGCTGGTTCGTCGAGCCGACCATCTTCGTCGGCGTGCGCAACCAGATGCGTATCGCCCAGGAGGAAGTGTTCGGGCCGGTGCTGGCGGTGATCCCGTTCGACGATGATGAGCAGGCGGTCGAGATCGCCAACGATGTGCAGTTCGGCCTCGCCGCGGGCGTCTGGACCCAGGACATGCGGCGCGCGCTGAAGATGAGTGAGCGGCTGCGCGCCGGCACGGTCTGGATCAATACCTATCGCGCGGTGTCCTATCTGTCGCCGTTCGGCGGCTACAAGCGCAGCGGCCTGGGCCGCGAGAGCGGGCAGGACATGATTCACGAGTACCTGCAGACCAAGAGCGTGTGGATCTCCACCGCCAACGAGGTGCCCAACCCGTTCGTGATGCGCTGATGCACTCTGTGTTGTGCCGCATACCATTGCCAATTATCGAGCCCGAGCCTGCGACCCGGGCGGCGTTCACTCCGGGATGGGCATGAAGATCGCTGAGTTTCTGCTGCAGTCGCTGGAAGCCAACGCGGTGCGCCATATATTCGGCAATCCGGGCACTACCGAGATACCTCTGGTTCGCGCCTGTGATCACCGCGCCCGCCTCGACTATGTGGTGGCGTTGTCGGAAGTGTCCGCGGTGCCGATGGCCGACGGTTATGCGCGCGTCACCCGCTCGCTCGGCGTGGTCAACCTGCATGTGGCCCCGGGACTGGGCAACGGCATGGGCAATCTGTACACCGCAAGCATCGCCAGGACGCCGCTGCTGGTTCTGGTCGGGGGGCAGGATCGTCGCTTCGTACACAGCGGGCCGATCCTGCATGGCCCGCTGGAGGCGATGATCCGACCGATCGCCAAGGCGGTGTTCACTCTGGCCCGGATCGAAGATGTCGAGTTCCATGTGCGGCGGGCGATCCGTACGGCGCTCACGCCACCGACCGGCCCGGTCGCGCTGATCTGTCCGCCTGATCTGCTGGAAGAAGACATCGACGCGCAGCCGGTGCGGGTCACCATTCCTTCGCTTGGCACAATCGGCACGCAAGATGCCGATGCGTATGCAAAGTTTCTCCGGCAGGCACAGCGACCGGCGCTGGTGGCCGGCGAAGATGTACATTGGGCCGGCGCTTCTGCGGCGTTGACGGCGTTGGCTGAGGCACTCGGCGCGCCAGTGTATTGCGGTCCGTACACCCCGGTACTGCCTGTTGCAAGCACCTCGCCGAGTCATGCCGGCTACCTGCCTCCAAGCTTCGCCGGCATCAGCGAGCGACTGGCCGGCCACGACGCGCTGCTGTTCGTCGGTTTTCGAAACTTCCGAACCACCCTTTACAGCGCGCCAGCACTCCCGCAGCGCAAGGCCTGGATCGGTCATGATCCGGAACCATTGGCGGCTGAAGGCGAGTTCGAGCTTGCATGCATCGCTGACCTGACGCAGTCGCTGGAGGCGATCGGCAAGCGTCTCCGGATTGCAGGTTCCAGGGCGGCTGCGGCCCCGAACCGGGTGCAACCCTGGAAGCCTGAGGTCTGCGTTCCCGCACATGAACCCGGGGTGTTCCATCCGTCGCGCGCAATCCTGCAGCTGCTCGTTGCGTTCCGCGGGGCCTTAGTTGTCGACGAGGCTGGCCTTTCGACCTCGGACGTGCGCCAGTTCGTCGAATCGCACGCGGGGGAGTACATCATCAATGGCAGCGGTGGCATCGGGTGGGGACTGGCTGCGGCGGTCGGCGCGGCGATCGGACGACAAGACCGGCAGGTGATCGCGATCATCGGCGACGGATCATCGCTCTACGCGTCCGAAGCGCTGTGGACGGCGGCGCATCAGGGTGCCCGTATCCTGTTCGTCATCCTGTCCAACAGGCGCTACGCGACCTTGAATGAGGCGGCAGGACGGCTGACTGGCAAGCCGATCGATCTGTTCAGCATCGAACCGCCAGTGATCGATTTCAGCGGGCTGGCCACGATGTACAGCCTTCGCTTCGAGCGCTGCGCCAGCGAGGCAGAGCTCGAACAGTTCCTTTACACCACCGGGGGGCGAGTAGACGACAATATGCTGCTCGAACTGTGTTTCGACCCCTCGGTCCAGCCGGTCACGGCGAAGCGGCATTTCTGAGGGTGGGCGGCGGGGCGTGCGTGCCGCTGGCGCGCCAAATGCGTACGCTGCGCACGCAGCGTACGCACCGCCGACGAGGGTTTGTACCTTGGCCTGGCCGGTGAGCCCGGGCACTATTGCGCAATGACTGAACCTGCATCAACCAACAAGACCCACTACGAAGTCCTGCGGATCGACACCAAGGCATCCGGGGAGGACGTGCGTACGGCCTACCGGCTGATGTGCCGACGGTTCCACCCGGACCGCCATCCGCGACATCCCGAGGCGGCCGCGCGTCTCATGGCTTCGATCAACGTGGCCTACGATACGTTGTCCGATCCACGCCGTCGCGCGGACTACGATACCTGGCTTCGTTCAGGGCGTAGCCCGGAGCCTATCCGGGCGCCGGCACCGGCGCGGGCCCAGGCGTACCGGGAGCGTACCCACGCGCCCGATCCGGCGCCGTTCTTCGGGACCGGGCGCGCGCCCGCGGCAGACGCTGGCGAGCGCCGGCGCGCCCGTGCAGTCACCCGGCTCATGGCGGCCTCGGCGTTATGCTGCCTGGTCGGTCTGGCCCTGGGCGCCTGGATGCTGTTGGTGCCACAGGCGGCCACGCCCGGCACCGATGTGGCCCGCATCGTCCAGGCTTACGAACAGCGAAACAGGCCGCCCGGGTCATACGCAGGCGGGGAAGTCGCAACATCGCCCACGGCGCTTGGCGAGAGCAATTCCGGCGCGCCTGTCCATATTCGGCCCCTCGAATCGCCCAACGGGAATCCGTGGCCGGACGCCTCGGGCGAACTGAAGGGCTTCGTGCGCCGGTTCAACGACGGCGAGGCGCAGATCCTGCTCGACAATCGCCTCGGCCGCTCGGACGTGTTCGCCAAGGTGTTCAGCGCGACCGAGGATGGGCTGGTGGCGGCGCGTCACGTGTTCGTTCGCACCGGCGACCGGATGGCGCTGGATCGTTTGCGTCCAGGGGAGTACGAGGTGCGCTTCCTGGTGCTCGACACCGGGGTGACGCTTCGCTCGGAACGCGTGGTGGTCGCCGATACCGGGGCCGGCGCGCCGCCTGCGCCAGTTCGTTTGGACAATATCGAGGGCCGCAACGGACGGGTGACGCCGATTCCGCGCGACGAATTCCAGACGCCAGCGCTGAAGCTCCAGTTGTCGCATGAACCGTCGGTGCGTTGATCGTCGCCCCGTCGAGTCGCGCTCAGATGAGCACTGTTGGCTGCCGTGCCACGTTCAGCGCTGTATGGCCGGGAAGGTTACCGCGATGCCCCATGCGAATACGCAGGCATTGGCAATTGCCGCCGGCCAGGGGCTGCCAGTGGCGCGAAAGCTCCAGCGGCTGAATAGCCCGTAGACGATGAACATCACCAGGATCGCCGGTATGATGATGATCAGGAAGAACAGGCGTGACAGGTCCAGCCCGACCGCGATCGCCAGCGACAGCAGGAAACAGAACTTGGTGAACGCATAGGCCAGGCGCGGCGCCTGGCGATGACGGGTCAACCATTCGTCTGCGCAGAACCAGGCAAGCGTCCCGGTCAACATCATCACGATCAGCACGCCGCGCCCCGGCGCCGGGGCGAGATTGAACATCCAGCGGTCCACTGGCAGCCCGATCGCCAGTGTCGACCAAAGCAGTACCGCGACTGTGGCCAGAAGAGCAGGCAGCCCGGGCATGCGCGGCGGCGGCAGGCTGATCGTCTGTCGGCGCACCAGCCAGCCGATTCCGGCGGCGGTAAGCAGGCCATAGAGCGCGAAATGCAGCAGCAGGTAGTCGCCGAGCAAAATCGGCAGAAACGAGGTCGGCACCATTCGCAGCAGCAGCGGTGTCGCGATCGCCGGACCGAGGGTGACCGCCAGCCAGGGCGCGATCCGGATCGATGCGGGCTGCCAGGGCACGTACTCGATGATCGCATCGCGCCAGGCGCGCGGCGCGAGCAGTCGGCGCATCGCCAGCGACAGCGGCCAGGTGAGGCCGACGATGCCGAGCAGCAGCGCGCCGATCGCTGGTCCACGGGCATCGATGAATCCGCTGCCGGGCAGAGCGACTGGCGCACCGGTGAACGACTGGTCGAGCCAGTCGAGTGTTTCCCGCAGCGTGGCCCGGTTGTAGAGCACGCTGATGTGTTCGGCGCCTGGCGCCAGGGTGAGCCGGCGCGCGCTGCCATCGTCGAAGCGACCATAGGTGCGCTCTGGTTGGACCGCGTCCGGGCTGGTGGGCGCACCCGGGGTGTCTGCTGCGCCGGGCGTCTGCGCGACCGGTCCGGCGATCATGGCTCGGCCGAACGTCTGCAGCATCGCTGGCTCCAGTGCGCCGTAGATCGCCAGCAGGTTGCGTGGCGCGACCTTGTCGGCGCCGCCATAGACAAGAGATACGCCAACTGTGGCAACGGTCTCGGGGTGAGCCTGCGCATGACGTACCACCAGGTCTGAGGCCATCGAGTGCCCGATCAGGGCGACCCGCCCATCGGCGCCCGGCAGGGTGCGCACGCCAGCGACCGTGCTCTCGATAGCCCCGAGCAGTGAAGCGAGCAGTGCGTCGTGCTCACGCAGACTCCCCGGCAGCGGCACCGGGTTGCGGCCATGACCGGGGAAGTCGAAGGTGACTGCCAGGTAGCCGTTCCTGGCGAGGGTCACCG
Source organism: Burkholderiales bacterium (assembly GCA_038205245.1). Classification (GTDB taxonomy): domain Bacteria; phylum Pseudomonadota; class Gammaproteobacteria; order Burkholderiales; family CAIKXV01; genus CAIKXV01. Next base: position 19,762 of record JBBRCD010000019.1, on the reverse strand, counting down.
CGAACGGCTGCATCAGTTGCTGCGAGCCGGCGAAGCCATGGGCGATGACCACCGTGGGTCGGCGCGCAGCCGACCCGGAACTCGGACGGAACACGGTGACCGGGATCGAACCCCAGATGTCGCGTTCGACCCCCACTCCCCGAGTCGCGGCGCCGAACTGCAGCAGTGCCCAGCCGATCAGCGAGACCGCGACCAGGGCGACCATGCCGGCCGCCAGGTTACGCATGGGGTGTGTCCTGCAAGTTGCCGGTTGCGGCCCGGGCGTCGGTCACAGCAGGCCGCGTGCGATACCGCCATCGACCAGAATCGACTGACCGGTGACATAGCTCGCCTGATGTGAGGCGAGAAAGGCCACCATCGAAGCGATCTCCTCGGGCCGCGCGAAGCGGCGCAACGGGATGTCCTGGGCAAACTCATCGATCACCGTCTCTTCATCCACCCCGCGCTCGGCCGCCAGCTGGGCAGCACGCTTCGCCCAGAGGGCGGTGCGGGTGCGTCCAGGCGACACTGAATTGACCCGGATACCGAACCGGGACAGCTCCACTGCGAGCGTCTTGGTGAGCGCGATCAGGCCGGCCTTGTGCACATTGGAAACCACCTGGTGTTCGTAGGGCATGCGCGCGCCGGCAGCACCGAGCAACACGATGCTGCTGGCCGCAGCCTCCTTCAACATCGGCAACGAAAGGCGGATCGCGCGCACTGCCGACAACACGTTGAATTCATAGTTGGCGAGCCAGGCGTCATCGGTCAGTTCCTCGAACAGTGCGCGCTGGCTGCCACCCACCGCAGACACCAGGATGTCCAGCCGCCCGGCGGTGTCCTGCGGCCCGGAGCGAAGCCAGTCGGTGAGCTTGGCCACATCGTAGGTCTGGGTGATGTCGGCGGCGAAATGGCGCACCGGTCGTCCGCAGGTGGTCTCCAGCAGGTCGGCCGCGCGGGCGAGTTTCTCCGGGTTGCGTGAGACAATCGACACCCGGGCACCGTTCTCGAGAAGGGCGCGCGCCGAAGCGAACCCGATGCCCTCCGATCCGCCGATGACCAGCGCGTGTTCGTCCCGAATGCCCAGATCCATGGTGTTTGTCCTGCTGTCGATATGCCGTAGCGAAGCCGCAGAGCGTATCACCTCCGCAGGCGATGCCCGCGCATTGACGCGCGCGCTGGCCGAACTCGGCCCCGGGCAGGGTGGCCAGGATCGAGGCCTGCGCCATCTGCGGGCTGAGCACAACTGCGCCTGCGGCAACGGGCGCTTACACGGCTCGAATGATCGGTATCATGTGCCGTGTTCCTCCGGAACCGCGAAGAGGATAGCAGACCCGATCAGCAGCCGAGGCCCGTCCCGATGAACGACCCGATTCCCAATGACCTGATCGTCCACGACACGCCGGTACCGCGCGCGCCCGACGATAATCTGTTCGGCAGCGACGCGATCGCGCAGACCCTGCGCGAGTTGGACGTTCCCTTCATCGCCCTCAATCCTGGCGCAAGTTATCGCGGTCTGCACGACAGCATAGTGAACTACCTGGGCAACCGTGCGCCGCAGATGCTGCTTTGCCTTCACGATGAACATGCGGTGCATATCGCGCAGGGCTACTGGAAGGCCGCCGAGCGTCTCATGGCCGCCGCCCTGCATTCGAATGTCGGCCTGATGCACGCGATGATGCCGATTTTCAATTCCTGGTGCGACCGCACGCCGGTGCTGATCCTCGGCGCCAACGGACCGATGGATGCGGCGCGCCGGCGGCCATGGATCGAGTGGATTCACACCTGTGCCGATCAGGCCTCGTTGGTGCGCGACTTCACCAAGTGGGACAACCAGCCGGCCTCGGTGCCGGCAGCGGTCGAGGCGCTGCTGCGTGCTCGGCAGATCGCGTTGACCGCGCCGCGTGGGCCGGTCTATGTGAACCTCGATGTGGCGCTGCAGGAGGACAGGATTCCCGCGCTGCCGACCATCCCAGAGGTTGCGCGTTTCGAGCCGCCCGAGGCGGTGCACCCGTCGCCGGATCTGGTCAAGCGTGCGGCCGCGCTGCTCTCAGGCGCAAAGCGGCCGGTGATGCTGGCCGGCCGCGTGTCGCGCAGTGTCGAGGCGTGGAACGCACGGGTAGCGCTGGCGGAGAAGCTGCAGATGGAGTCGGTGAGCCATATCAAGCTCGCAGCCGCTTTTCCGACCGACCATCCTCTGCATGTGGGGCCACCGGGCAACCGGCTCGGGGGCGAGGCGCAAGAGGCCCTGCGCAATGCCGATGTCATCCTGTCGCTGGACTGGCTCGACCTCGGTGGTGCTTTCAAGCAGGCCTTCGGCGACAAGCCGGTCAGCGCCAAAGTGATCCAGGTGTCCTGCGATCAGCATAATCACCGGGGCTGGAGCATGGACTATCACGTGTTGCCGCCGGTGGACCTGCTGCTGATGTGCGAGCCCGATGCCGCGGTGCCGCTGTTGCTCGATGCGGTCAATCCACGCCAGACCACGCTGCCGGCGCGGGTGCCGGTCGCCCTCAAGCCGGCCTCGACCACCATGGTCACCCTGCAGGGTTTAGGCGCCGCGTTGCGCGCCGCACTGGAAGGGACCGAGTACTGCTTCACCCGGTTGCCGCTCGGCTGGCATGGCGGCTATGTGCCGTTCCGGCACCCGCTCGACTACATCGGCGTGGATGGCGGGGCCGGGGTCGGGGCCGGCCCGGGCATCACAGTGGGCGGTGCGCTGGCGCTCCTGGGCACCGACCGTGTCGCCATCGGGCTGATGGGCGATGGCGACTTCCTGATGGGCAACACCGCGATCTGGACCGCGACCCACTACAAGATTCCCGCGCTGTTCATCATCTGCAACAATCGCTCCTACTTCAACGACGAACGCCACCAGGAAGCGATCGCAATCAAGCGCGGGCGCCCGCCAGAGAACCGCTGGATCGGTCAGCGTATCGACGACCCGGACATCGATCTGGCCGCGATGGGCACCGCGCAGGGCGCGCTGGGCATCGGGCCTGTAAAGACCGTCGCCGAGGTACGCCCGGCGATCGATCACGGCCTCGCGCATGTCAAAGCGGGTGGCGTGGCGGTCATCGATATGAGGGTGGCACCAGGATACGACGCCGAATGAGGGCCGGGTGCGCTTGGGTTGCTCTGGTTGCGGCGTTTGGCGCGGCGCCGGCCGTCGCCCAGCCGCAGTATCCGGTGAAGCCGGTGCGGCTGATCGTGCCCTTCGCCGCGGGAGGTCCGGTGGATGCTGTCGGGCGCACAATCGCGCAGCGATTGTCTGAGGTCTGGGGGCAGCCAATGCTGATCGAGAACCGGGGTGGCGCTGGCGGCTCGATCGGCATGGAGGCCATGGTGCGCGCGGCGCCGGATGGCTACACCCTGGGCATGGGCAGTCTGGGCAGCCTTGCGCTGTCGCCGGCAATCGATCCGAAGCTGCGCTACGACCCGGTCAAGGATGTGTCGCCGATCGCCTCGGTGGCGGTGACCCACTATGTGCTGGCGGTGCATCCGAGTGTTCCGGCAAAGAGCGTGCAGGACCTGCTCAGGATTGCCCGCCAGAAGAAGGCAATGCTCAACTATGGCTCGTCGGGCGTCGGGTCGATCTCGCACCTTATTGCCGAGTTGATGCAGGGGGCGACCGGCGTTGGCCTGGTGCATATCGCCTACAAGGGTACGGCACCGGCGATCACTGCATTGATGGGTGGCGAGACCGATATCGGCTTCATGCCACTGCCGTCGGCCGAAGGGCCGGCGAAGGCGGGCCGGATAAGGCTGTTGGCGGCCACTGGCAGCACCCGTGCTGATGGTGCGAAGCAGTTGCCTACGCTGATCGAAGTCGGGCTCAAGGTGCATCCGGTCGAGGGCAGCTACGGGCTGGTCGGGCCGGCTGGCCTGCCGCGCGATATCGTGACCCGCACCAATGCGTTGATAAATGCAGCGTTGAAGGCGCCCGAGTTTCGCCAGCGGCTGGAGCAGCAGGGGTTCGAAGCCGTCGCGCCAAACAGCCCCGAGGAGTATGCGAAGCAGATTCGTGCCGACCTCGAGGTGTTCGGCGGGGTGGTGCGGCGGGCCGGCATCAAGCCAGAGTCGTAGGCAGCGCCGCCGACAAGCATCCAGCTGAGCGCAGATCGAGGACTATGCCGCAGCTTTCACATACCCCGCGCACCAGCCTTTTGCATTGACCAGTTTGGCGCCGAAAATCTGGCACCCACCCCAGGCATCGCCCTTCTTGGCCTGGTACAACCGGCAGTTGGCGCAGATTGCACCCGCCACAAACGTCGGAAACTTCGCCTTGTCCACCTTCGTTGCGTCATGCCGGTAGCCCAGACTCTGCGCGGTCGAGTCTTTCTCTTCAAGGCGTGGAGCGTCGGCGGCGGCCGCGATCGGGGTCCCAATCGCGGCCACGGAAGAAGCCGCCAAGGCCGAGCCAAGCTGGAGGAGTTTTCGCCGTGTGATGGTGCGGGAGGTGATGGACATTTCTTGTATCTCCGCTTCTTTGGAAAAATAGATGAAGGTTCGTCACCTCTCGGCGCCGCCCGGTATGGTGGGTCCGCAAAGCAACGTTTATACAAGGCTAGTCGCTTTACTGGGCGAAGGCTGTGTTCGATCGCCTGTTCGCCCGCACGCGGGCCAGGACTGACTTTCTTGACAGCGAACTCGGCGCTGTGCATTGCCACCATGTACCAGATCAGATTGCACCCAAGACTGGTCTTGCCTGGTGTGAGTAAGGCGAAGTGAGTGACCAAGGCGCGCACGTTGCAGTTCGCTGATGCAGGCGAGGCGCGACCGCATCCGGCCCAGGTCGTCGAATGCCCGGTTCTCGTTGCCGTGCTGTCGTCGCGCCACTCGAAGGCGAACGCGCACTGCGATGCGGTTGTTCCGAAACGCCCACAATTCCTTGATCAGGCGGTTGTCGAGTTCGGGCTCACGAATGGACTGCAGCTCACTGGTGGTGAGTCGGGTGGTGAGTTGGTTTACCAGGCGCGGCCCTGACGCCGGCCTCGGTGCCGATGGAGCCGCCGGCGCCGCCGCGTTTCTCGACCAGCACAGGTTGGCCGAGCGACTCGGTCAGTCGCTGGGCGGCGAGACGGCCGATGAGATCCGTGGCGCCGCCGGGCGGGAACGGAATGATCATGCGTATCGACTTGGCTGGCCAGGGCTGCGCCAACGCAGTCGAAGCCCAGAGCACGCTCGACGCTGCCATGCCGGCCGCAGCAAGCCGCATCGTGGGCGCGGCGCGCATCAGGGTTGGATCAGTCGCGCGATCACCTGGGCATTGGCGAGCTTGTCGACCCGTTTGACTGCGCGTAGCACCTTCAACTGTCGATCTGCATCGATTATTCCGTCGGCACAGGCCGCGAGTTTGGCCGCCAGATCGTCGTCGGACAGCGGATTCATCGGACCACCGCGATACTTCTCCGGCGCCCAATGGGTCAACAGGCGCCCATCGGTGGTGGTCAGTTCGATGCGCGAGCGGATGATCTGCATGCCCTGCGCTTCGATCTGCGGATCGACATGGGTGCGGATGCGGGTCTGCATGTCCTGTGCGGCCGGCGATCCGATGAACTCGTCGGTGAACTCCTGCCGGCCGGCCCGTCCGCGCAGGATGATCATGGTGAGCAGCGCGGCCATCGAAAACTTCGCCTGCAGGTGCGTCCTGGCGACCTTGAACCGGATCGGATTGAGCACGTTGCTGCCGGCATGGACATCGATCTTCGAGATCATCCCCGGCGTGATCGATTGGGTGCGCAGCAGTTCGAGCAGGCCGTCCATGGTCTGGTGGGTCAGGATGCCAGACGGATAAGGCTTGACCGATACGCCTGGCGAGACGATCGACCATTGTTGCTTCTTCTCGCCGCCGAAGCCCTGTGCCGGCTTTTCCGGAAAGCAGCCGTTGCCATAGACGCGGAAGAAGCCCCACTCGCCATCCAGGCCGTTCAGATCGGCGGTGAAGCCGCGCTGAGCGAGCAGCGCGGCGGTGACACCGTTCTCCGCGGCGCGGGCAACCTGCAGCGGTTTGCTCATGGTGCCGAAGTTCACCCGGCAGCCAGCCGCCAGGCTCGAGCAGATCGACAGTGCGATGCGCAGCCGGTCACCGTCGAGTCCGAGCAGCTTCGCGCTGGCCGCGGCGGCACCGAACAGGCCGACCACGCCGCTGGAGTGGAACGAGCGCTCCTTGTAGGAGAACGGCAGCAACCATTCCGAGATCTTGCATTCGACCTCGAAGCCGGCCATGAACGCGGTGAACAGGTCGGCGCCAGTCACCTTGCGGCCCTGGCTCGCCAGCATCTGGGACACGGCCAGGGCCGCGGCCAGCGGGGGCACCGTCGGGTGGGTGAGCAACCCGTATTGATGGCGAGGATCATCCGATACCTGGGTGTCGTCCCAGTCATGCGCATGGCCGGCGCCGCCGAGCACCCGGGCCGCCAGGGGCGCGGGCACCTTGGTGCGACCGCGACCGAACAGCAGGGCGTCCTTGCGCCCGCCCTGGTCCTGCGCGTCATCGGCGAGCAGGGTCCAGGTGTCCTCGGCCAGGCCGGCGATCATCACCGACAGGCCGTCCAGCATGCAGCGGCGTCCGATGCGTGCAGCTTCGCGCGGAATCGCGTCCACGGTCAGGGTTTCGATGAACCTTGCCGCTTCGAACGTGGCGGTGGTGGGGACCGGTGTTGACATGGGTTTCCTCGGGGAGAGTCCGCAGGGGTCGCGTGAGAGACGGCGTCAGTCGAAGAGTCAGTCGGCGCGGATGTTCGCTTCCTTCACCACCTTGGCCCAGCGCACGATCTCGGCGCCGAGCGCCTTGCGGAATTCATCCGGCGTGCTGGCGATGATGTCCATTCCGAGCACGCCGAAGCGCTCGACCGTATCGGGCTGCTTGAGCAGCCCGATCACGCCAGCGGCGAGCTTGTCGATCACCGGCTTTGGCGTGCCGCGCGGCGCGAGCAGGCCCTGCCAGTCGCGCACTTCGAAGTCGGGCAGGCCGGCCTCGATCATGGTCGGTACCTCGGGCAGCAGCGCGGACCGGGCGCGCGATGACACTGCGAGCGGCCGCAACCGGCCATCCTTGATGAACGGCAGCGCCGAAGTCATCGAGGCAAAGCTCATGGTGAGGTTACCCGCGACCAGATCGGCCATGGCCGGACCGCCGCCCTTGTACGGAATATGGGTGAGCTTCGTTCCGGTCTGCAGCGCGAAGAACTCGCCGGTCAGGTGCGGCGCGCCGCCGATGCCGGACGAGCCGAAAGTCGGCTCGCCCGGCTTCTGCTTCGCCGCTGCGATCAGTTCCTTTACCGATCGAATCGAGGATTTCGAATTGACCACCAGCACATTGCCTACGGCGGCTGTCATGGTGATCGGTTCGAAGTCCTTGACCGGGTCATAGGACAGCATGAACAGGCTGACGTTGACTGAATGCGATCCGATGGTGCCGAAGAGTATGGTGTAGCCGTCCGGATTGGCGCGCGCGACCAGTTCAGAACCAACGATGCCGGTGGCCCCGGGACGGTTGTCGATCAGCACCTGCTGGCCCCAGAGCTCGGTCAACTTCTGTCCGATGATGCGAGCGGCGGCATCGGTGCTGCCGCCGGGCGCGAAAGGCACGATCAACCGGATCGGGCGCTCCGGGTAGGCGCTGAGCGCGCTCTTGGGCTGGGCGCCCACCATGGCGGGCGCGAGCAGCGCGAGGGCGAGCAGGGCAGCGGCGCTGGCCCCGTGAACGCTCTGTCGCTTGGGCGTGCCGTGGTCAGTGGTCGAGGGCCGATAAGCAGACGAAAACGCAACTGCTGTGCAGTGATCCATTGAACGCTCCCTTGATGACATCTCAGACCAGTTCGCGCAGGCACCAGTGCGCCGTCGCGGCCAGCTTGCCGTCTTCATGATCCAGACCCATCCACTGCACGCCAAGCGGCATCCCGTCGATCGCCAGCAACGGCAGGCTGAAGGTGGGAAAGCCGAGGCCGGACCAGTAGGCGAGAAAGGTGCGGCTGCCGGTAAACTGAAAGTCCTTCGGCGCGATGCTCGAACAGGGCAGGGTGATGAAGCCATCGGTGCCGGCCGCGACCGAGCGCACCTCGGCCTGCATCGCGGCACGAGCGGCGAGCAGGCGTTCGTAATGCGCTGGCGTGATCGACTGCGCATGCTGCATGAAGTTCCGGATGCGCTCGCCGATCAATGTGCCGTGACGGGCGACATAGGCTTCGTACGGCCAGCGCATCTCATAGGCGAGAATCTCCAGGCCCTCGTTCACCCAGGCGTCCAGCTTCGCCTCGAGCTGCGCGACCCGCCGGTCGTTGTCGCGGCTGATGATGCGCACGCCACGCTCGACGAGGGCGGCAGTGAAAGTGGCGAAGGCTGCTGCAGTCGCCGCATCGATCTCGGTCCAGCCCCGGGTATGCAGGTGGATCAGCCGGCGGGGTTTTACCGGCGCTGGTGCACTGGCAGCCGCCCCGGTGAGTAAGCGGTGGCCCGGATTGCCCAACCCGAGCGAGGTCTGGGACGCCGCGCACCACACGTCGTCCAGGGTGGCACCGATCACGCCAAGATGATCCAGCGTATGCGAAAGCGGATGCACACCGCCCAGAGGCAGCGCGCCCAGGGTCGGCTTGAAGCCGACCGTGCCGTTGAAAGATGCCGGGCGGATGGTCGAGCCCTGGGTCTGGGTGCCGAAGGCCACCGGCACCATGCCGGCGCCGACCGATGCCGCCGAGCCGCTGGAGGAGCCGCCCGGGGTGCGTTGCGGATCGAACGCGTTGGTGGTCGGGCCTGAGTAGCCGACCGCAAACTCGGTGGTGACCGTCTTGCCGACGATCACCGCGCCGCCGGCGCGCATCGCATGCACCGGCGCAGCATCGCAGTGGGCCTGCCAGCCGGCGAAGGCCGGACTGTTCATCTGCGTGGGCAGATCGGCGGTGGCGATGATGTCCTTCACCCCGAGCGGGCAACCGTCGACCGGCGACAGCGGACGCCGGTCACGGTAGCGGGCGCTGGATGCATCGGCCGCCTTGCGCGCGCCAGCCAGATCGAGCACCACCCAGGCCTTGAGTACCGGTTCGCGCGCCTCGATGGTCGCTAGGCAGCGTTCCAGCAGATCGCGTGGCGTGTCGGTGCCGTCGAGGAAGCGCGTTCGCGCGGCGGTGAAGGACACCGCATTAGGGTTGTTCCAGCGTTGCATGCCGGACTGCTCCTACTTGACCAGCAGCGCGATCAACTCTCGCACGTTGCCCAGTTTTTCGAGATCGCGCACCACCTCCACGATCCGCTTCGCCTTGTCCAGCGGCCACTTCGCGAACGCGCAGCAGCCATGGAACTTCTCCGCCACCTCTTCATAGGTCATCGGGTTGGCCGGGCTGCCCTTGCCGAAGTCGGCCGAGCCTTTGATCACCTTGCCCTCCTTCATGAAGATCTCGATGATGGTGGTCATCTTGTCGTAGCCGGCGGCTTCGGCCTCGGGGTGCACACCGAAGTCGACTTTCTCGATCATCGCCTTTACATCGGGGCGCAGCACGACGCCATCGGTGAACTCGGGCAGATTGGCGCGGCCATCGAGCAGAAGAATCGCCATGCAGAACTCCATGCTGAACTTTGCCTGCAGTTCGTTCTGCGGCCGGTGATGAATCAGCGCATTGGGCATGTTGTGGTTGGTGCCGACCTTCACCCGCTCGACCTGATCGGCGCGGATGCTGTGCTGTTTGATCAGTTCCAGCATCTTCGTCATGCCCGGATGGGTCAGCGATCCGGACGGATGCGGCTTGATCGACACCCCGGGGCTGGCGAACGTCCACGGCTTGCCCAGCACGCCATTGATCGAAGCGTCGTCCCAGCCGCCACCGGCGGCATGGAAGAAGCCCCGGCCGGCCTCGAGGATGTTCGGCGCGGCGGTCCAGCCAAGCATCGCCATGTCGGTGGCGAACACGCCGGACTCGGCGGCCTTGCCGGCATGGAACGGCTTGGTCATCGTCCCGAAGTTCTCGCGCAGGCCAGCCGACTGGCTGCCGGCGATCGACAGTGCGCGCAGCACTGCTTCAAGCGGCAACGACTGCAGCCTGGATGCCGCCGCCGCCGAAGCAAAGGTGCCGCAGGTGGCGGTGGCGTGGAAGCCATGCTGATAGTGGCGCGGATTGATCGCTTCGGCGATCTTGCACTCGACCTCGACGCCCAGGTGATAGGCGAGCATCAGGTCCTGGCCGGAGCGGCCATCACGCTCGCTGATCGCCAGCGCTGAAGGCAGGCAGGGTGCAGTCGGATGGGTGAGCAGGCCGTAGACCCGGTCCTTGCCGACCGCCAGCTGGGTGTCGTCATAGTCGTCCGCATGAATGCCCACGCCGTTGGCGAAGGCGGCGAAGCGCGGTGGCAGCTTGAGCGACATGCCGATCGCGGAGCACGGTCCGCCGGTGAAGCCCTGGGCCGCCAGATACTTGCGCACCAGCTCGCCGGAATGCGCAACCGAGCCCGACAGCGCAAGGCCGAGTCCGTCCAGGATCGACTTCTTGCCGACCGCAATGACCTCGGCCGGAATGTCCTCGTATCGGGTCCCGACGATGAACTCGCCGACATAGGCGGTCAGCGACTTTGCGGTGTTCGGCTCGGCAGGCATTCGGTGGTCTCCTCGGACGGCAACACATCAAGCCGACAAGTGTAGCAAACGCCGTCCGCGCCGACCGCGCAGGGCCATCCCGCCTGGAGGCTATTCGACCCTGATATCCTTCAGCTCGATCCTGAACGGGCCGGCTTGCCGGTCAGAGATCAGCACACCGACATGGCGCATGTCGGCGAATCGCAGGGCCGGCGCGGTGACCGGGCGTCCGCGGAAACTGGCGGTGAAACTCGCCGGCTCGAAACGAAGCGTCTGCCACTGGCGAGGCGCGGTGAACGCCGCCTGATACTGGCTGGAGCCTGCGCGATCGTCCGGCCTCAGGGTGAGCTTGTAGCGCTGCCCATCCCCACGTACGGTCAACAGCAGCACCCCGGCCTGCGCCGGAAAACGGGCCGGCCCGCGGAACGAGGCGAAGCCGCCGTTGTTGTCGAGCGACACCGTACCCTCGAAGGCCATGGCGCCGGTCACCGATACCAGCCGCGAGGCGGACACGCCGCCCATGACTGCATCGTCGATCACCCGGAACTGGCGCACCAGGTCGGTGTCGGAGAAGTCGAGCGCCGGCGTGCCGGCTTGAGCGAGGGGCATGAGGATGAGTGTCGCGGCCAGGACGAGCGCAGGAAGCGTTGCGCGATGCGGCATCGACCGTACCGTGCTTTCGGTTCGCGCCTACTCGACCACCAGCTTCAGGTCGCGGATGATCGGCGTGAACTGCTGGATCTGCTTGCGCAGTAGCGCGTCCAGTTCAGGGCCGCTGGAGCCGACCGGGTCAGCGGCGATCTCGGTCAGTCGCTTGACCACGTCCGGGTGACGCACTGCCGCCACGGCTTCCTTCGACAGTCGATCGAGCACGTCCCTGGGTGTCTTCGCCGGCGCAAACAGTCCGTTCCAGCCATCGATCTCCATCTGTGCAAAGCCGAGCTCGCGGACCGTCGGCACATCCGGCAGGACAGCCAGCCGCCTGGGCGCGGTGGTGGCGAGCGCGCGCAACTCGCCCCGGCGAACGTTCTCCAGGCAGGTCGACAACTGGTCGCCACCGAAATCGAGCCGACCGGCAACCAGTTCCAGGCGCATCGGGTTGGCGCCCTTGAACGGGATGTGGGTCATGTCGACCTTGGCCTGCCGCTTGAGCATCTCGCCCATGACGTTCATCACTGAACCCGGGCCAGTCGAGCCATAGTTGTAGGAGAGCTTGCGATTGCTCTGTAGCAGCCGGGCGAACTGTGCGAGGTCCTTGGCTGGCACGCTCGGATGCGCGAGCAGCATGAACGGTACGTTGGCCGACAGCGACACGCCAGCAAAATCGGTGTCGATGTTGTAGAGCGGTTTACCCTGGAACGCCTGGACGGTGGAGGCGAGCGGAAAACTCAGGTTGTGCATCAGCAGGGTGTAGCCGTCCGGGTTTGCCCTGGCGACGATCTCTGCGCCGAGCGTGCCACCGGCGCCGCCCCGGTTCTCGACCACGACCGGCTGCCCGATCGACTCGCTCATCCGGGCGGCGACGAATCGCGCGATCACATCGGTGGTACCGCCGGCGGCGAACGGCACGACGATCCGGATCGGCTTGGACGGGAAGGTCTGCGCCTGGGCAGGCGCCAGATAGACCAGAGGCGCGCCGGCAGCGGCGGCAAGCAGTCGGCGGCGGGTTGGGTGCATGGCGCGGCTCCTGTCTGAATACGTTCGAATAGTAGTCCCCAAACCGCTGGTGTAACAAAAAAATGACCGATAAAGTGTCATAAGCTCAGAACAATGTGCGCTAATATTACGGTCCGCCGGGCTCCTCCCCCGGCGGATGTTTGTGAATCAACTCCGACGAGGCGTTAGACCGGACTCACCGTCCGGTCTTTTTTTCCTGGCGTCTGTCCCGTTCCCTGGGTCTATCCCCTCTGCCGGGTGCATGCTCTTTGCTGGGTCTGTTGCGCGGGGGCCAGGCGCCGCCTGTCCGAGTGGCGCGGTGGTAAACAGATCCGGTCCGGCGTGCTGCCCCAGCTTGCCGAGCAGCCGGAGCCGTCTGCGTTGGTGGTCCACTGAACCGGGCACCGCCAGGCACAGGACATCGCACCAGACGAGCGCCCGGTGCAGATCCCGAGCGACATGCTCATGGTACTTGGCGAGCGACTCGCAGGCCGCCAACGAGCCCTGTTCATACAGGCCCTGCCATACCCGGATCGCGTTCTGCCAGTCGCCCTGCACGCGATGCAGCGCAGCCAGCTGAAGCAGAGCAGATGCATCCAGCTGCGATTCACTCGCCGTCAAATGGGCGCGGGCGCAGGTCGGACGCCGCCGGCGCACCTGCATGCGTGCAATGGCGCCGGCATCGGTCCGCAGCGAGCCCGCTGCGACATCGACGCTCTCGTTGCCGGACGGGTCGCCGGGTCGCGGCCGAAGATAGACCTCGCAAAGGGCTGGCAACAGTGCCGCGAGCGACAGCAGATCGATGCGATTGTGCTCGACGAGTGCGGCCAGTTCGCTGGCGTCGCCGAACTGCACGAAGTCGGCCCATACCGCGGGAATCCGGTGCCCGGGCAGGTCGTCCTGGCGATGCACCCCGAGCAGGCGCTGCTCGGCGGTCTGCAAGCGGCAGTCCGGCCAGTGCCGGCCGAACGCGGTGCGGGTCGGATGCAGCAGGTCGTGATGCGGGCGCCCGCTGATCGTGTCCGGCCGGCGGGCGAGTTGCAACCGGGTTGCAAGCAACGGAAGGTCGAACGATTTGCCGTTGAAGCTGACCCACTCGACCGGGCCTTCGATCTGGGGGGTGACGACCGTCAACAGTGCGTCCAGCAAGTCGCCCTCGGCGGCGAACCGGGTCATCAACCACTGGGTGAACAGCAGCGATTCGCCGGCCACCCACGCCACGCCGACGAGGAAGGCGACAGTGCCGGTGCCGCCGGCCAGACCGGTGGTCTCGGTGTCGATGAATACCCGCCGCGATCGGTGCGGCCCCGACGCTGCGGCGGATGATCCGCCGGTCAGCCAGCACAGGTCGGCCTGCGCCAGTGACGCCAGCGACTGAAGTCCGTGCGGCTGGTCCAGGGGATGCCGACACTCGATCTCGATCAGCCCTGGCGCGCGCACCCGGCCGCCGAGTCGCTCGGCCAACTGGTCATCGGTCGGGCGCTCGAAAGCATGGGCGCGGAGGCTCATGCGCTGCAACCGCTCTGCCAGGGTGGGCGCGCACGGGCCGCTGGCAGCGGCGCCGGGTATGTTGGCCGACCCGTTGGCCGACCCGGCGGTCGGCAGCAGGGCGGGTCGCACCGATACCGGGGCGCGTCCGCTCTGGCGCGACAGCAGGGCGAGTCGGGAGCTCAGCGGTGTGTCGACACTCACCGCGCCGCGCGCGTCGGCGCCCGCGCCTGCGCAGGCACCGCGTCCAGGGTGCCCGGCTCGGGCGCTGCATCCAGCGTGCGCGGCATCGCTGCGCCCAGCAGGTCGAGCACGGTGAGCGCATGGCGCTTCGGATCGCGATCGGCCTTCTCGTCCGATTTCAGTACCGGGCCGACACAGGCTGGACAACCGTGCGAGCAGGCGCAGGCGCGGACCAGGGCGGCGGCATGAGCGACCACACGATCGCGCAGGTCGAACAAGGGCGTCGACAGCCCGACGCCGCCTGGATGGTTGTCGTACAGGAAGACCGTCGGCGAGAAACCGGCGTCGATCGCGCCATCGGCGGTTGTCTGCGCAGTCGTCTGCGCAGTGGCGGGCGCACCCGAACGCGCCGCCGGCGTCTGATCGTCGCTGCTGCGTATTCGGCCGCGCCCGTCGGCATCGACCGTGGCATGCCAGCGACCTTCGGCGTCGCCCACCGCGCGGCCGAGATCGCGCAGTTCCGCCATCGAAAGCAGGGCGGCCACATGATGCAGCGCGTAGGCGGCGCCCAGGAAACCATCCAGCGCCTGCCAGCGTCGGGTGAACGCCTGCGCCAGAGCGCGTGGCTCGACCCGCCACCAGACCGCACTGGTGTGCATCTCGTGGTCGGGCAGGCGGACTTCGCCGTAACCGATGTTCTCGTGGGTGTAATAGCGGATCTTCTTGTAGCCGGCCACCCGGCGCACGATATGCGCTTCGCCGCGCACCGCAACCGAGTGCGCGGTCGCGTCCTGCTCGAACTCGTCGAGCACCTTCAACCGGGTGTAGTCGATCGCGTCGGTGTAGTAGTCGGCATGGGTGCGGGTGACGAAGGCCTTGCGGCCTTCCCAGTCCAGGCGCTCGACCTGCCAGGGGCGGCTCTGCACCATGTAGATCGCCCCTTCGTACAGGGTCAGCGGTGCACTAGACCAGTCGACCTCGGCAATCACGTTCTTTGCGCCATCGGTGGCATCGATCACCACGAAGTTGCCCTCGGCGATGGCGCGCAGACTGACCGTGTTCGCCGGGTAGCTGTCGGCGATCCAGTGCCAGCGATCGCCTTCGCGATGCACTACCTGCTCGCCTGCCAGGTAATCGAGCATCTCCTCCAGCGGTGGCGCGCCGAACGATTCGCCCGCCTCGAACGGCAGTTCGAACGCGGCGCAGCGCAGGTGCTCCATCAGGATCAGCAGTTGGTCGGGGTCGATCCGCGCATGCTCGGGCGAGGCCCCGAAGAAGAAGTCCGGATTGCGGACGATGTACTGGTCCAGGGGTTCGCTGGTGGCGACCAGCACGCCGAGCGAGGTGCGCTGGCGGCGTCCGGCCCGCCCCAGCCGCTGCCAGGTGCCGGCGATGGTGCCCGGATAGCCGTTGAGCAGACAGACATCCAGCGCACCGATGTCCACGCCCAACTCCAGCGCCGAGGTCGACACCACACAGTCGAGGCTGCCGGCGCGCAGTCGCTGCTCGATCTCCCGGCGCTCGGTCGGCAGATAGCCGCCTCGGTAGGCGGCGACACGGGTGGGCAGTCGCGGGTCGGCATCGAACACGTCCTTCAGATACTTGGTCAGCACCTCGACCGCCAGCCGGCTGTTGGCGAAGACGATGGTCGACAGCGACTGCTTCAGCGCGATGCGCGCGAGGCGGGTGATCTGCGAACGGCTGGAGGCACGCAGGCCGAGATCGGCATTGATCACCGGCGGGTTCCACAACAGCACATGTTTCTCGCCCGCCGGGGCGCCGTTGTCGGTGATCGCGTTGACCGGCGCGCCGATCAGCCGCTCGGCGAGTTCGCCCGGATTGGCGATCGTTGCCGAGCACAGAATGAATGTCGGCCGGGCACCGTAGAACCGGCAGATACGCTGCAGGCGGCGCAACACGTTGGCGACATGCGACCCGAACACTCCGCGATAGGTATGCATCTCGTCGATCACCACATACCTCAGGCTCTCGAACAGCTGAGCCCATTTCGTGTGATGCGGCAGGATCGCCTGGTGCAGCATGTCCGGGTTCGACACCACGATATCGCCCCGGGTGCGGATCGCGCGGCGCGCATCGCCCGGCGTGTCGCCGTCGAAGGTGAACGCCCGTACACCGAGGCTGCCCGCGTCGTTCAGTGCCAGCAGTTCTGCCACCTGATCCTGCGCGAGCGCCTTAGTCGGAAACAGGTAGAGCGACTTGGCGCCGGTCTCGCGCGCCGCCTGCAGGGCCGGCAGGTTGTAGCAGAGTGTCTTGCCCGAGGCGGTCGGAGTGACGATCACCGTGTGTTGGCTGGTGCGCGCGCTATCCCAGGCCGCCCGCTGGTGCGAATAGAGCGACTCGATGCCGCGCCCGGCAAGCGCACTGCGCAGCGCCGGGTCGAGATCCTCCGGAAAGGGGGCAAACTTCGCTTCACGAGCCGGGGCGACCCGGTGCGCGGTGATCCGATCCCCATAGCGCTGCTCCAGGCGGGACAGCAAAGGCTCCAGCGCACGCTCGGGCGATCCAGGCTCGGTACGGCCGTCGCTGCGGCTGCGCGGACGCAATGCGCGCAGCGATCCAGGCTGGCGCGGGCGGGCAGCAGGCGTGATTTCCGGGTCTGCCGCTGGGTCTTCAGCTCGGTCATCACGTGGACGGCAGCCTGAAACCGGCACAGTGGAGAGGGCCGCAGCCAAGGCGGCGGCCGGGGCAGCAGCGGCGATATCAGCAGTGGCGGAAGGGGTCATCGGGCAGCTCGCGTTCTCTTTATGTTCTCCATTGAGATACTATTGGACCTTGTGCGCAAAAACAAGGCGGGGCGCGAGACGGGGCGCAAGGCGGGGCTCGGATGCTGAGCGCACCGGCCGGGTTTCGTCCCTGGCGCCACTGCGGCATGTTTCTCGGAGGCCACTATTCATCTCGTCCAGGATGCCACCCAGGACCCGACCGCCGATCTGTCGAGCAGCGGAGGCCTCACCCGCAGGCAGCGCGAACTGCTCGACTGGTTGCGCGAGCACCTGCCGCAGACTGCCCATCCGCCTTCGCTGGACGCGGTCTGCAAGGCGCTAGGGCTCGCCTCGCGCGGATCGCTGCACAAGCATGTGCAGGCACTGATCGCCGCCGGGCTGGTGGCGCCGATGCACGGCCAGCGACGCGGGCTGGTGCTGACCGAAGCCGGGCGCGCGGGCGAGGCTGCCGGATCAGGCGCGCCGCGGGAGCGCCCGGGTCTGCGGCTGCCGTTGCTCGGACGGGTCGCCGCCGGCCGACCGATCGAGGCCATCGAGACGGGCGAAGAGATCGAGGTCGGCGCCGAATGGGCGACGCGCGCTGACCACTATGCGCTCAGCGTGCGCGGAGACTCGATGATCGATGAGGGCATCCATGATGGCGACACAGTGATCGTCGAGCACCGCTGCCACGCCCGCAATGGCGAGATCGTCATTGCGCTGATCGACGGCGCGGAAGCGACCGTGAAGCGGATCGAACAGAAACCGGGCGCGATCATCCTGCATCCTGCCAACAGTGCGCTTGGCCCATTGGTATTCGGCCCGGAGCGGGTTACGATCCGCGGCGTGGTCAAGGGGCTGATACGCAGGTACGGATGAAGCATCGCGGGTTACTGGTGGTACTGGCAGCATTCGCCCTGGGGGCGGTGATCGGCGACGCGCGGCCGCAGGACACGCCGCGCGCGTTCGCCGCCGAGACCGAGGCCTTCATCGACGGCATGGTCGAGCGCCATCGGTTCGATCGTGAGGCTCTGCGCGCGATGTTCGCTCAGGTACGCAGGCAGCCGCAGGTGCTGGCCGCGATGCAGTCGCAGGCGAAGCCTCGCCCCTGGTTCGAATACCGGCCGGCGTTCGTCAACAAGACCCGGATAGCCGGGGGCGTGCGCTTCTGGCAGGAGAATGCGGCTGTGCTGGAGCAGGCGCAGGCGAAGTTCGGTGTGCCGCCAGAGCTGGTGGTGGCGACCATCGCTGCCGAGACCCTGTTCGGCCGGATGATGGGCAGCCATCCGGTACTCGATTCGCTGACCACGCTCGCGTTCGAGGACCCGCGCCGCGCCGAGTTCTTCCGCAGCGAACTCGAGCAGTTCCTGCTGCTCGCGCGCGACCTGGAGATCGATCCGGCGCAGGTGCGTGGCTCGTTCGCCGGTGCGATGGGCATTCCCCAGTTCATGCCATCGAGTTACCGCAAGTTCGCCGTCGATTTCGATGGCGATGGTCGCATCGACCTGTGGAAGAGCCCGGCGGATGCGATCGGCAGCGTCGCGAACTACTACCGGGTGTTCGGCTGGGTGACCGGCGGTCCGGTCGCGGTGCGCGCCTCGGCACCCCAGGAGATCGCCGAGGCCCAGGCGAAGCTGGGCATCAAACCGCACACTGCGGTCGCCGCATTGCGTGAGCTGGGCGTGGTGCCGGTGTCGGCGGTCGATCCGGCGCTCAATGCGATGGTGTTTCCGCTGATCACCCGCGACGGGACCGAGTTCTGGCTCGGGTTCGACAACTTCTTCGTGATTACCCGCTATAACCGCGCTATTCACTACGCGATGGCGGTGAACGAGCTGGCGCGAGAGATTCGGGCTGCGCGCCTGGCGAACCCGGCGCGTCCGTGACCCCGGCTGCGCCCAGCCAGGCCGGGCGCGCGCAGCGCGGGTGGCGTTGATGCCCGGACGTCTTTTCGTCCCGGTGCTGTCGTCCCGGCCCTGATGTCCCGCGCCTGATGTCCCGGTCCTGATGCCTGTCGCCGGGACAGCGTCGGCGCGCGACCCGTTCATCGACGGTCTGCGCGGACTCGCGCTGTGCGGTGTGCTGGTCGTCAATTCGCTGTCGTTCCC
The DNA here is from genome assembly GCA_038205245.1 of Burkholderiales bacterium. Taxonomy (GTDB): domain Bacteria; phylum Pseudomonadota; class Gammaproteobacteria; order Burkholderiales; family CAIKXV01; genus CAIKXV01. The sequence goes on along the minus strand of JBBRCD010000019.1, from coordinate 1,061 downwards.
CCATGTTTTCAGTTCGCCGATCGGCGTCGTCGATCCGGTCGGCTCGCCGCTGGCGCTGGCGGTGCACGCGCTGGCGGCGGCCCTGTTTCAGGCGAAGAGCTATCCGCTGCTGATGTTTCTGGTCGGCTATGCCTGGGCGATCCGGGTCCGCCGTAATCAGGGGCAGGACTGGCAGGCCCTGGTCACCACCCGGCGGCGACAGATGCTCAGGCAGGGGCTGCTGGGCCTGGCGCACGGGTTGTTCATCTACTTCGGCGACATCCTGTCCTGGCTCGCGCTGCTGGGCATTCTGCTGGTCGGCGCGCCGCGGCCGCGGCTGCGGCTGCGCCGACTGCAGCGCCGGATCGTCGGGTGGACCGTGCTCTGGCTCGTGCTCGGCGGTTCGACCCTGCTTTCGCTGATGGCCTGGAGCGAACCGCTGCCGGGCGGGGGCCATTGGCTGACCGATGCGAGGTCGTGGCCAGAAGTGTTCGAACTGCAGCGGCTGGGCTATCTGTCCTACCTGTTTCAGGCGCATGTTCAGCTGCCGATGATGCTCGCCCTGGGCCTGCTGGGGGTGCTCGCGGCACGGCTTCGGGTGCTGGAACGCCGACGCATCGGGGCGCCAGTATGGGCGTTCGGCATCCGTTGGCTGCTGCCCGCCGGCGTGATCGTCAATCTGGCGGTTGCGTCCTGGCTGGTCGCGCTGCAGACCGGAAGCGCCGGAGACTTCACGCCGAGCGATCTGGCCAGTCAATTCACCGGCCCGCTGCTGGCGGCCGGTGTCGTCTGCCTGCTCGCCCGCGCCTGGCATGCCGGCGGCGCCCGCTGGCTCGGGGCGCTGGCGCCGCTGGGCCGGATGACGATGTCCTGCTATGTCGCGCACACGCTCGTCTGCGTTGCGCTGTTCGCCGGTCCGGCAGGCGCTCTGGGTCCGCGCTTCGGATCGGTCGGTCTGCTGCTGTTCGGGCTGGCCTTCTGGGCGCTGTCGGTGCTGATCGCGCCAGTCTGGCAGACCTATGTCGGTGCCGGTCCGCTGGAGCGTTGGGTGCGCGGGGCAGGCTTGGCAAGGGGGGCAGGGG